>CAZHGH010000021.1:1523-39798 GCA_964531205.1 uncultured bacterium | reverse complement strand
CATGCGATTCGCGCGCGTCAGCAATCGGAGCTCCTTGACGCATTGCTTGCGGGCAATCTCGACGTCGGCCAAGCGCGAGCGCAATTAGGCACAACGTGACGGCAACCGGCTTCGCGCTCTTCGATACGGCAATCGGCACCTGTGCGGTCGCGTGGAGTCCAAACGGTATCGTTGGCTCGCGGCTACCGGATCGCGATGCGGGCGCACTGCGAGCACGCATGCTCGCGCGGTATGCTCGTGCTGTCGAGACAGAACCTCCGCCTAGCGTTGCTGCCGCCATCGAAGCAATTCGCGGGTTATTATGCGGAGAGCACGGCGATCTTTCGGCGATCGCTCTCGATATGGAAGGTGTGCCTGAATTCAATCGCCGCGTTTACGAAATCGCGCGGACGATTCCACCCGGTACCACGCTGACATACGGCGATATCGCAACGCGCTTAGGCGATGTCGCGCTATCACGCGCGGTCGGACAAGCCCTCGGCCAGAATCCGTTTCCGCCTATCGTCCCGTGCCATCGAGTCATATCCGCCGACGGCCGAATGCACGGCTTTTCATCCAGCGGAGGCGTTACGATGAAGCTGCGCATGCTCCAGATGGAGGGTTGGCGGGCGGATCAGCTCGCGTTTTTCGATTGACCGCTTCCCTTGCCGTGGTTTTGAGGCGCGCCTGCGAATAAGGGCCTCCCATGGACGGTAATGCTCGATACGGTGCCGCGCGGCGGCTTTTCCGGGATCTGGACGACGAAACGGCTCTGCGTGAAAATCCGCTCGTTGCCGCTTACGCGGGTGAGGCTCACGACCGGTTGCGCGCACGCATCCTAAGAGCGGTCGAGAGTCTCGATCCCGGGCTCGCTGCCACCACGCCGTCGGAGCGGCGCTTCCGTCTTTATCAGATTCTCGTGCGCTGCGATCTCATCGGTCAATCGCATAAGGAAGTAGCGGCGGCCTTAGGCATCTCGCGCCGGCAGTTCTATGTGGATCGCCGTGAGGCGTTTTTGCTCGTTGCGGATGCTCTCGAAAGAACGCCGCTCGCGCCACAGATCGACAGCGTCTCCCGCGACGCATTGTCGATGCATTTGGACTACGTGCAGATCCTGTGCGAGCAGGGACGTTACGATGCAGTATGGCGTGAAGCGTTGCGCGTCGTTCGCGATATGCGCGGCCATGCACGTGAAGTGGAGGTCTGGAATATCGCCGCCGAAGCGGCGCGTTTCCTCGGAAACATTCGACAAGCGCTTGAGGCCGTGGAGCAAATGACGCGCGTCGCGGAAAGCTCGATGCACCAAGATCGCCGCAGGGCGTCTGCATTGCGCATTTCTATTTCGGAGATCGCGCTGCAATGGATGCAAGGCAACATTGACGGCGCTCTCGCACGTTTCGATTCCGCCCTTTACGAATCGGGCAACGAACGGACGATGTATGGAAGGGACGCAACGCTCTTCGCGATCCTGTTGGGCTACGGAGCGGAGCTGTGCATCGAACGCGGGGAGTGGCGTCGCGCAGAAGCGCTGATACGCCGAGCGGAACGGATTATCGATCGTTCGGAATTGCCGTACGCAACCGCACGGCAACAGCGCCTGCGCGCCAGAATCGCACATGAGGTGAACGGCGATTCAAGCCGTTCTGCCCTGGAGTTACACGATGCGCTGCGGCAGCTCCAGCAACATAAGCAGCTTCCTGCGATTGCACGAGGTGCGGTCGAGTACGGCATTGCGCTCGCCGGCATCGATCGCGGTGAAGGACTGAAGTACATTGACTATGGCCTGATCATGGCCAAAGACGTTTGCGGATACGATCAATCTGCGGTGTTATTTGCAAAAGCAGCGCCCCTTGTCATGGAACGGTTCGGCGCAGATGAAGCCTTACGGAGAATCGAAGAAGTCAGAGGACGTTTTCCACTCTCGAAACACGCGGATCTTCTCGTCGATATTGCGGAAGCCGACGCACGTCTCGCGCGCGGAGAGTACGACGCCGCTGCGGAAGCCGGCATGAACGCGTTCTCGTCTCTCGAACGTTCGGCGCTCTTTCCCGCCGCCGCAAAAGCTCGCATCATTGCCGTCGACGCGTTCGCGCGCGCCGGTTGGCTTGCTAAGGCGCAGCAGCTGTTCAAAAAATCAAACGAGTTCCTTTCGGCGTACGCCGATCACGCGACGCGCCGCCGCGCGCAGGGCACTGCACTCTTTCTGCACTCTTTCGCGCAGTAGCGTGCTGCGCTCGCATGAATTCTCCGCGCACTAACCGTGGAGGTTTAATTTAGTACCTTGGCACTTCGAGGTTTTCAGCGTCTCGGTGTATACACCGTGCCGCTAGCTTTGCTTATATTAGCGGCTTGTGGCGGCGGGAGTGGAACTTCAACTCCAGCCGTTATTTCAACCGCGACTCCGGCTCCAACGCCGACGCCCGCGCCGAATCCGACGGCCTCGGGCGACGCGTTCGCATATGCGGGGTCGCTCACGCAAACGTTTACCGTTTACGGAACGCCCGGGCCGGCAGCGAGCCCTTCGGCTACGCCGCAGCCGACTGCGACGCCGTGGATATCGACGGCCTCGCAAACCGTCACACAAAACGTTTCAATTTCAACCGGCCAATCATTTAACGGCCAAACCGGCCTCACCGATCTCACGACAAACGAGACGGATGCCGGTCAACAAAAAACGACCAGCGTTACGCTGCAAACGTACCTGAATTTCGCGCAAAACCCCGCGCGCGTCAACGGCGTCGACGTGACCGAGATTGGCACGTCGTCAACTGATTCGAACGGCGTTTCGATTCAAAGCATTCTCGGAAATGGCAACGGCATCGTCGAGCAGCTTCCGAACGTTCCGGGCTCGCAATGGAGCAACGGAGCTGCGCGCACCGACACCGAGAAAGATCCCGGCGGCGAGCTAACTACATCGACGTATGCCGCCGACGGATCTTATCAAGAACAATTGACGTACCCCGCCGGTGGCACAGCAGCAGCCCAGACGTATCCGGACGGCGGCGGGGTCTATCAGCTGCCGCTGAACGGTTCGAGCGGTCATAGTTCGGTGACGGTTAACGCGCCTGCTGCCGGACAAATCCAGCTCGCGTACGAGATTTTTGGCCTTGGGTTACCGCAGGCAGGCGCGTTCACGCTTCCCGTGTGGTATCCGCAAACACCGCCGGTGCTTGCGTCCGACGTTTACGTCGACGAAGGATCGGCCACGCTGCCGAGCTCGTGTAACGCCGGTTCGACGTACAAATCGTTGAACGCCGAGAAAATCGTCGAGACGAAGAGCCGCCTCGACACCGTATTCGGTGAGTATGAGAGCGATCGGATCACGCAGTATACGAGCTCGTCGTACGGACTCTTGTGCGTGGTCGTCAACGCAGATCTTAAAACGTATTACGACTTCACCGGTCAGTCGCAAGGGGTGTTTGCGTTTTCGCCGGCGCCGCTCGAGGAAACGGCAGTGACCGAAACGCTTGCGCTGCAATCGTCAAAACTGGCGTCCCTTTCGAGCGCGCGCCGTACGACACAAAGCTCGGAGCAGCCGCAGCTGTCGCCGTTGACGTCGCTTGCCGGCGCGCGCGACATTCTCGCGGCAGCTCATGATCGACACGTGCGCGACTTCTTTACGCACATCCGTTCGATGTCCCATGTGAGGCAAACACAGTGAAACTACGGTTTGGAATGGCGCTTGTGAGCGCCACAGTTCTCGCGGCGTGTTCGGGCGGATCGCATGGTTCGTCAGTACTCCCGTCGCCGCAACAGCAGCCGGGAAGCGGAAGCGTACCCACCGCTTCGTCGTCATCTTTTGCCTACGATGCATCGGCGTTGAAGGGCGCGACGTTCGCCGGCGCTGCTAAGGTTCCGGTAATGAGCATCGATCTCGTTCCGCAAATGCAAAACGCAGCGGGACTAGTGCAATATGCCAAGTCGGTGAACGATCCACGCAGCGGAACGTACCGGCAATTCCTTAGCCCGCAAGACATCGGCAACCGGTTTGGTGCATCGCAAAGTGCGTATGCTGCCGCCGTCAAGTATTTCCAAGGACAAGGACTATCCGTGGCAACGTGGCCGCAGCGATTGCTGCTGCACGTTACCGGCTCGCAAGCGAATATGGAAGCCGCGCTGCACACGACGTTTGGCTGGTATCGGAACGGCACGTCGGTATTTCTCGCGCCGATGAAAACGCCGGTGCCGCCAAGTTCGGCGGGCGTGATAGGCGCGGCGAATATCGTGATGCAACCGCAGACGTTTACAAATCACGTCGTCGTCAACGCGAGCGCGACCGACGGCATCGCATACGGCTATTCGCCGCAGCAAGTCGCTGCCGCATTCGACTACACGGGTGCATACGCTGCGGGATACACCGGCACCGGAATTACAGCCGGAGTCATCGGCACCGGCGGCCTCAATGCCGGCGACGTGCCGGCATACAAAGGCATGTTCGGCATCGGCGGCGCGGGAACCGTGACGTTGGTCTCTGCAAGCGATGCAAATGCGCCGGGAAATACGGCGCTCGGCTTTGCTACGCCGCCGCCGGTTACGAAACCGTGCTTTGGCGGAACGTCCATCAGCCCGTCGGCGACGTGCAATCCCGAAGATGGCGAAACGCAACTCGACACCGAGCAGATTGCAAGTCTTGCTCCTGACGCTAACCTGCGCTATTACCTCGCGTACAATCCGCACGACGGTTGCGGCGTGATCGGCGCGGATTGTCCGGCGGGAGCGGGTATTCCGTTGCAAGGGCTGGGCGAAATCGATGCCGAGCTTCAGACGGCGATTGCGGACAATCAAGCCGATGTGCTCTCGCTGAGCTTTGGCGGACCCGAAGCCGCGCTAGCCGGAAATACATTCAACAGCTCGGGTGTAGGAATTACACCGCTTGAATTCGCCGCGCTTGCAAGCGAAGGTATCGCGGTTTTTGCGTCGTCAGGCGACGCCGGAGCTGAAACGTGTCTGCAATGGGGCTCCGCTCCCGATCCAAATGTACCGTGCGTGAGCTATCCGGCAACCGATCCGAACGTCGTGGGCGTCGGTGGCGTCAATACGCCGCTGAATTCGGCCGGACAATTCGTCGGCGCACTGACGGCTTGGGGAAATCACACTTCTGCCGGTTTTTCCGGATCCGGCGGCGGCGTCTCCGCGTATTTTCCGCTGACGACCTACCAGCAAGGCGCGGCCGGCGTGACCGGATCGATGCGAAACGTTCCGGATATTTCGCTCGAAGCCGATAATCACACCGGCGTTTCCGTGCTGCTCTACGGCGGCGCACTCTCGGCAGCTCAACGCGTCGAACCGGTCGGCGGCACGAGCGTCGCTGCACCGGAAGCGGCGGCAATGTGGGCGCTTGTATTGCAAGCGTGTAAACAAACCGCGAGCTGCGCAACTGCAACGGGCCACGCTGCGTACCGTTTGGGAAATCCGAACGCGTATTTCTACAAGATCTACGCAAACGCGTCGGCCTATGCGGCGACATTCTACGACGTGCTATACGGCAACAACGGCATGCTGTGCTTCCCGACTGCAACGCCGTGTCCGGCGCCAAGCGATGCGGGCTTCGCGGCCGGCAAAGGCTACGACCAAGTTACGGGCATCGGTGTCCCATTTGCGCGTTCGCTCATCAAGGCGGTGACTGGAAAATGATCAGACGTTCATCACTCGCGAGTGCGTGCGCGCTTGCAGTAACGCTCTCCGCTTGCGGCGGAGCGGGCGGCGGCAGTGCGCCGCTCCCGAGCCCTACGTCGACGCCGATGGCTCAACAACAACCACAGGCAAATGCGCAATTCGTCTTTCACATCCCGGCGGTCCAATCGGTTTCGGCGGCATCGCTCAAGTCGGCTACGACGCGTCCGATGGACTTTTCGGCGAGCACGCAATCGATAAAAATCGCAGCCGGCACGCAAGTGTTGACCACGGCCGACGTCTCGGCAACGTCTTCGCTTTGTAAGGCTGCAACGGGCGGTGGGCGCGACTGCACGGTGGGCGTTACCGCGCCAACCGGCAACGATCAATTCACAATCACCGCCTACGATCAACCCGGCGCAAGCGGAAATGCGATCGCGCAAGCGACGGTTGCGGCGACGATATCAACGCAGCCGACAATGGTTAACGTGGCCGTCAACGGTACGATCGCAAAACTCGCAATCAGCTTGTCGAATCCGTATCCGCCGGTCGGTACCGCTACAACGGTGAGTGTCACCGTTACGGGAGTGGATGCCGATGGTAACGTTGTTTTGGGTTCATATCCATCGGCGATCGCCCTACAGGATAACGACACCACCGGCGCAACGTCGCTCTCGACGACGACGCTCACCAACTCCTCAAATGCGGTAACGTTGAACTACACTGGAGTGGCGCCGTTCGGAACAGCCACGATTACCGCTTCGCTATCGGGTGTACCGTCAGCTTCGGCGACGTTTGCGCCATCGCCGGCATTTGTGAGCAATTATACGGTTCCGCAAGCTGCAGGTCCGCGCGGACCGGTCTCACCGGGACCGTGGAATATCGCAAAGGGTCCCGACGGCAATATGTGGGTCGTCGCGACCGGTACCGCCGAAGTCCTCAAGGTCGCACCGAACGGCAGCTTTACCGTGTATCCGATGCCCTCGCCTTCATACCGTTTGCAAGGCATCGTCGTCGGCTCCGACGGCAATCTGTGGTTTGCGGAGGCCGGGAACAACTCGATCGGCATGATTACGACCGCAGGCGTGATTACCTCGTATCGTCTTCCGCAAAGCTTCGCTTCGCCCGCATGCGTCGGGCTCGGAAAGGACGGCAATGTCTGGTTTGCCGACAATTTTAATCACCAGATCGGCAGCATTACGCCGGGCGGTACGATTACGGAGTACGCGTCACCATCGACCTCCTTCATTGCAGGGATCACATCGGGACCAGACGACAATCTCTGGATGTCCGATACCGGCGATAACGCGGTTCTCAAAGTGTCGACGTCGGGGCAGGTCGTTGCGACGTACACAATTCCGACGAAGAACGCCCAGCCCAACGGCATAACTGTCGGACCGGACGGCAACATTTGGGTGGCCGAATATAACGCCGCGAAGATCGGCCGCGTTACGCCCTCGGGAACAGTTTCCGAATTCGCAATCCCAAGCGCAGCCGGTGGACCGATCGCCATTACCGCCGGACCGGACGGAAAACTCTGGTTTGCCGAGATGGGGCCTGCGGTCGGCTTCGGGAAGATCGGTTACATCACCGTTGACGGTACGCAAACTCGCGATTTCTTCGGCGATGGCTTCCACGTCCACGATCTTGCGTTCGATGCACACGGCACACTGTGGTACATCGGATTGCGGGCGCTCAATCCATTCGCCCCGCAAGAGATCGGCACGTTCGCGTACTAGCACAAACTACGCCACGAGAGCTGCGTTGCGGCGCAGCTCTCGTTCACCCAACATTGGTCTACTCGTGCGGATGGTATCGCGCTAAATCAAAAACGGCGTCGCGATGAAAGCCTAAGCGATCGTAAAAGTCTGTTAGGTGCGGTTCGGAGTGCGGAAGCTCGACCAGCACACTGCCTGCTCCTGTTTCAAACGCAAACTGCTTAACGCGCTCGACCAGCCTTTTGCCGACGCCGGCGTTACGGTGCTTCTCCGTTACATACAAATCGCTCAAAAACCAAATGCGACGGCAATACCACGACGACCAGAGCGGGTACAACTGAATGAAGCCGGTCGCCTCGTCGTCAACGCGCGCTAAAAAAATAACAACGTCGCCGTCGCGAAAACGCGATTCGAGAAACGGACGCGACGCGGCCGGATCGGCGTCAGGATTGAAGAAGGCCCGGTACGCGTTAAAAAGCGGAACGAGCTCGTCAAGATTCTCTTCCGTTGCCTTAACGATCTCAACGCTCATCTTACTCAGTAAGCGCCTTGGCGTAATTCGAAAGCGAGCGATTGTACCGCGGCAAATGACGCGACAGTGCTCCAAGCGTGAGGCTTAACGCTTCACGCTCTTGCCCCGCGTCGGCAAGCGCCAAGGCTAGAAATGCCGCGACCGCATCGTCCAGTGGGTCGGAAGCGCGTTGGCGCTCGGCGGTGAGCAGCGCAATGCTTTCACTGACGTAGCCCAGATTGCGCAGCGAACTTGCAAGCTGAATCGTCGCGCGGCGGCGCTCTTCTCCACCAAGTCCCGCAGAGAGCGCCGCGCGATAGAGCGGTACGGCTTTATCGGCATGTCCCATCGAATCGTATGCGGATGCGAGCTCAAAGGAGCCGCGCGCATCGCCGGCGGGAAGCTCGGTGGCAAGCTCTTTCATTCGCGCGATAAAATCGTCGGGTTCATAGGTGTCGATGGCGGCCCACAGATCAGAATTGCGGTCATCCCAAGTTGTCATAGCGGGGCCGCTGTTCGCGTACGGACTGCGTCATTCCGGCCGGTTAGCGCAACGTCGCATTGACGTTGGATCGGTGCACAAAAAGCGGCTTCTGGCTATAAGTCAAAAGACAAACTCGCCGACTTTACCCGCTTGCGTCTCCGTAAACCAAATCCGCTCGTGCGCGTTCTCGCACTGTTGTGGGCACGTCGTTATGCCGGACGGATGCGCGTTTGGCGTTGGAACGGTATACTCGGTTATCGCCCCACTTGTCGTAATGCGGCCAATCTTATTTCCAGCGTTTTCTGTGAACCACAGCGCGCCATCGGTTCCTTTAATGATTTCAAACGGATTTGCGTTTGGGGTAGGTAGCGGAAATTGCGTGAAAGCGCCGCTTGTGGTGAGGCGCCCGATGCTATTACTGCCTTCGAGCGTTATCCATAACGCGCCATCCGGGCCGAAGGTAATTCCCATCGGGTTGGTGCCATCCGGCAGGGTGAATTGATGTAGAACACCAGCCGAAGGAGATATCGCTAGCACCAGTGAGTCATGCGGAATAAGGCCCATTACCGTCACGTACGCGTCTCCATCGGAAGCGACTGCAACATCACCCGGAAAAAGCTCCGCTCCGAGATCGGTCTCTCCGCACCCCACCGGACTGCAGTGTTGAACAATTCCGAAATCGCCGGAGATCGCTCCGGCCCAAAGAGTGACGCCGTCCGGTGCCGCTCGAAGATGCTGGAAAACTGCGTCGACAGCCAACAGCGGTCCCACTGTCGGTGCGCCGCTTATGGGTTGCCTTATGAGATGTTGATCTGCATTGGATGGATCGTCTGGAAAAATGCCGCTCATGCCATACCATAGTGCACCGCTCGCTGAGGCAATGCCCGGATAAACGCCCGGGGCCGGCGCGGCCGGGACGATAACGTTCGATGGCACAGGAAAGCTCGTTATCGTTCCGCCGCCTGTAAGGCGATCGATGCCGGTGTTGACCGTGAACCACACTGCGCCGTCGGGCCCAACCGTGATATCGCCGGGAGCGCTCTGTGCGCCGGGCAAGTTATATTCCGTAAATGTACCTGTATAAGGCCCCACAAGCAGCGGCGTCCCATTGTTCGATGAAACCGGCGGAATCGGCGCCGTAGGAACCGATGGCGCAGCGCCACTTGAACAGGCAGCAACAGTTGCCGCCGTTCCAGTAATAAATAGGAATCGCAGCAGTGTTGATTGCATATCGGCACCCTCCGCGTTCATCGTAAGCAGCAGCAGCCGAGCAATCCATACCGCCTATAGAATAAGCAGCCTGGGCCGTACGTCACGATGCGGCCCTAACTTGTGGCGGTTCGCGCGCGAGCGTACTATTGAAACATCGGGGTGTTTCATATGTTACCTTTACGGTTCAAAGGTGTCACACTCGGAGCGGTTATCGCCTTAGCGACGACGCTTTCTGCTTGCGGCGGGCATATGAGTTCGCCGCCTTTAGGTTCCGATGTTGCCGTTCCGCAAACTTCTGAGCGTACGATCGAGTCGGCGCGTGTGAACGTGGACGATCTGATTTACGTTGCAAATTCCGGCGCCGCGCCATCTATCACTGCGTTCAAACGAAACGCAAGCGGTGACGCCGCTCCGGTGCTAAAAGTTGCCGGTCCAAACACGCGCATGACGAATGTTTTGGGTGTTGCAGTCGATCGCAAGAATTATATCTATGTTTTGGACTTCATCCAAGGCGTTCTGGTCTTTACTCCGGGCGCAGACGGCGATGTTGCACCTGTAAAAATTATTTCGTGCGTCACCGGTAATGCCATTGCGATCAATGCACGCGGTGCAATCGCCATTGCGTTTGGAATCGAAGACTTCCCCGGATCTCTGAGCTTCTTCGAGGCGGGTGACACAGGCTGCGCGTCGCCCGATCGGCTGATCGTGCCATCGCCCGCTCTACAGGGAACGTCGCCCGGCAAAACGCAGCTGGGTAATCCGCACGGCGTTGCGCTGGATGCAAACGACGAGAGCTACGCGGTCAACACGGGCGTCGATTTCGGAATACCGAGCATTACGGTGTATCGTCCTAACGCAACGGGCGACGTCGCACCCGTTCGTGAGATTGACGGCGACAAGACTACGCTCGGCGGAGGTGGTTCGGGCATCGTCCGCGCGCACGGCGCGCTTTACGTGAGCGATCAAGGCGGCAGAATATTAGAGTTCGATTACGACGCAGACGGCAACGTTGCGCCGCTTCGAACGATAAGCGGATCGAATACGACATTGCAAGTTCCGGACGGGATCGCCGTTGGGAAACTCGGCAACATCTACGTCGCTGACAATGCTACAAATTCGATCGACGTCTTTGCGCCTAACGCAAACGGCAACGTGAAACCCGAGCGTACGATACGCGGCGATGCGACAGGGATCGTTCAGCCGGTGGGGATTGCGTTAGGGCCTTAGCACACCGCGCCCCTAACGCGTTCGAAGTGACCACGCTGTGCCGATGACACTTCAATGCGTCAGGTCGCTACTGCGCGTTGATCGCGCCCGCAACGTTTTGCCTAACAAGGTATCGACCCGTATAACGTTTCATTTCTGAAGCTGGCGTTGAGATCTACGCGGCTCTCGTATCCAGCCGCTCTAAGCTGCGGTACTGAATCGCCTCGGCCACGTGGGCGCTCGTAATACGTTCGCTGCACTCAATATCTGCGATGGTCCGGGCGGCGCGCGCGATGCGATCGAGTGCGCGCGCCGAAAACTGCCGCCGTGAACTGGCGTGCGCGAGCAGATGCATGGCGTCGGCGTCGAGTTCGCAATACGTCTTGACGGCGTTTCCCGGGATCTCCGCGTTACACGAAATCGGTGTGCGTGCGAAGCGTTTTTGTTGCCGCTCGCGCGCGGCAACCACGCGTTCGCGAATGGTTGCGGAGCGTTCTCCGTGTTCGGTGCGCGCCATGTCGTCGAAGGCGACGCGGCTAACCTCGATCTGCAAATCGATGCGATCGAGCAGCGGGCCGGAAAGTTTTGAAACGTATTTTGCGACTGCAGCATCGTCGCAGCGGCATTCGGCACTTCGCGTGCCGCGATATCCGCACGGACACGGATTCATCGAGGCAACCAGCATAAAGCGTGCTGGGTACGTGAACGTACCGGCGGCGCGCGCGATCGTGACGATACCTTCTTCCAGCGGTTGACGCATCACCTCAATGGCTGCGCGCGAAAACTCCGGCAGTTCGTCAAGAAATAAGACGCCGTGATGCGCGAGGCTGATTTCGCCCGGTTTGATCGCACTGCCACCACCCACGAGAGCAACTTGGCTAATCGTGTGATGCGGAAAGCGAAATGGCCTGGCTTGCACGATGCCGGGATTTGCTCCCAGCAGTCCCGCGACGCTATAAATCTTCGTGACTTCAATCGCTTCGTTCGACGTCATCGGCGGAAGAATCGAGGGCAAGCGCCGCGCGAGCATCGTTTTGCCGCAACCCGGCGGACCCACAAACAGCACGTTGTGTCCGCCCGCTGCTGCAATCTCCAGCGCACGTTTTGCCGCGGTCTGACCTTTTACGTCGGAAAAATCGCCGTAGAAGAAGTCTTCATTTTGCGTTTGCTGCGGCGCAACGGTGCGCGTGCGCCATTTCGCGCCGTTCCCTAAAATAACGGCAACGGCCGATTGCAACGAATCGACGGCGTAGAGTTCGATGCCGTCCACAAGCGCCGCTTCCTCGACGTTGCCTTGCGGAACGATGAGTTTGTTGAAACCCGCGTTGCGCGCGCCCAGGACCATCGGCAGAATGCCGTTGACGGGCCTCAGTGTGCCGTCGAGTGCGAGCTCCCCAAGCGCGGCGAAACTTTGCAGGGATAGGCGATCGACTTGTTCGTCGATGCCGAGCAATGCAAGCGCGATAGGCAGATCGAAAGACGGCCCTTCCTTGCGCACGTCGGCGGGCGAAAGGTTTACGAGAACGCGCCCGGGCGGATACGCAAAGCCTGAGTTAAAAATTGCTGCGCGTACGCGGTCGCGCGCTTCAGCGAGCGCGCGGTCCGGCAGGCCGATGATTGCGAAGTTGGGGGTACCGGGCGAGGTGTCCGCTTCAACGCGTACCACGTAGCCGTCGATACCGAGCATCGCCGCGGAAAAGGCAAGTGAAAGCAAAGTTTTCCTCCACGGACCTTTCACGACGAACGGCATGGATGTCTATGCGTCGAACCGTATAGAGGACAGGCTGCTGCACTTACGAGGTTGAGATGCTGATGATAACCCAACCGGCTGTTTACAACAGACTGCTTCTTTTTGTAGCCGGTTTAGGCGGTCTTTTGTACGGCATCGACGTCGGCATCATCTCCGGCGCGCTTCCGTACTTGACCGACACATCGGGATTTACGCCGAGTCAGCTTTCATTCGTCGTCGCCGCCGTGATGCTCGGCGGTGTCATCTCGACGCTCTTTGCCGGTCTCATCGCGGATGCGATCGGACGCAAATCGCTGATGATTCTTACCGCGGTCATGTTTTGCGTGAGCATTCCATTGATCGCACTCTCGCACGGCTTCGGTGCGCTTGTCTTTGGGCGGCTTTTGCAAGGCATCAGCGGCGGACTTATCGGCGTCGTCGTTCCGTTGTACTTGGCGGAATGCTTGAGCGCCAAAGATCGCGGCAAAGGCACCGGTCTTTTTCAATGGCTGCTCACGATCGGGTTTATTCTCTCCGCGCTGATCACGCTGTATCTTAGCCACGGTCTCGCGCAGATCGTGCAGCACGGTTCGACCGCGGAAATCTTTTCGTTCAAAGATCGCGCGTGGCGCGAAACATTCTGGCTTTCGTTGCCAGCCGGCGTGCTGTTCGCCCTCGGCGCAGCGGTACTTGCGGAGTCACCGCGCTGGCTATTCCGCAGAGGCAACGAGGATGCTGCTCTCGCCGCGCTTCAACGTTCGCGCGATCCGCAACAGGCACACAAGGAATTGCAGGAAATGCGCGATACTGCCGAAGCGGAACGCGTAAAATCAACTGCGTCGAAAGTTAAAGAGTCACTGCTGCGCCGCAAGTTCGTCGTTCCATTCATCATTGCGTGCGTCATACTCGCGTGCAATCAGCTGACGGGCATCAATTCCATCATCGGGTTCAACACGACGATTCTGCTCCAGGCGGGTCTGACGGATTATCAGGCGCACGCGGGATCGTTCGTGTTCTTCGTCATCAACTTCCTGATGACGCTCGTCGCGGTTATTCTAGTCGATCGCAAAGGCCGCAAATTTTTGTTGACGGTCGGCACGGCGGGAATCATTCTCTCGCTGCTTGGAACCGGTATTCTCTTTCACCGCACCGAGTCAAAGCATGTCGATGTCTCTGCGGCGTTGCAACAACTCGTGAAAAGCGATCAGACGCTCTCACTGCGGTTCGATCCCGCAACGGCCAACAAATTACTTTCGAGCGCAGGCCGAACTTCAAAGGGTGCCGCGCAGTCGCTCACAGTTATCTATTCCTACGGCACGTTCAGCGGTTCGACGAATACCGTGCGCTCGGACGATCCCGCACTTCCGCAGGTGAAGATCGACCAGTCGTTTTTGCCGACGAGCAAAGTGCAAGCGATCCTCACGAGTTTTAACACGGGAGACCTCGCTCAAGCGCGCCGCGCGCCGCTGAAGATCGATGCCGCGTACGTGACTCCGGTGCCGAGCCAGCAAAACGGCTGGCTCGTCGCAGCGACGCTTTATCTGTTCATGGCGTTCTTTGCGGTTGGCCCCGGGGTCATCGTCTGGCTGGCGATGTCGGAGTTGCTTCCGACGCGTATCCGCTCGAATGGCATGAGCATCGCCCTGTTTATAAATTCCGTGACGCAGACCGCGATCGCCGCCGTCTTTTTGCCGGTGGTGGGCAAGTACGGGTACGCAAGCATGTTTTTCGCGTTTGCCGCCTTTACCGTCGTGTACTTCATCACGGCCGCGTTCTTCTTACCGGAGACGAAGGGCAAAACGCTCGAGGAGATCGAGCAGCACTTCGAGGCCACGGGGCGCAAGGGCACGGTAGCCGAGTCTTATTCACAGTAACTCGTACGTGCTTCGTACTACTAAAGTCGACTTTTGGGGCGAGTTTTCCACATCGCTCACAGCCTTTTGCCCCGCACCTGTGGATAGGACTTATGGACGAGGGACCCCGGAGGCAGGCCGAAATGGGCCACGAACCCCCGTCCGAATGCTTTATAGAGGAGCCGCAATCTTGAACAAATCTTCGCTGCTGATCGCCTCTGCGACGGTCGCCGCCCTGCTTACCGCATGCTCGTCCGGCTCGTCGACGAGCCAGAGTTCCTCGACCGCGGGGAGCGGGAGCCCCGCCGGACCTGCCACCAAGACGATCGGCGTCTCCATTCAGGACCTCGAAGCGCAGTTCTATCAACAGATGGAAAGCGGCATGCAGGCGGAGGCTAAGAAGTACGGCTACCGTCTGCTCTTCGTCGACGCGAACCGCGACAGCGCCAAGCAGCAATCGCAAGTTGAAGACTTTATCTCTAAAAAAGTCGACGCCATCGTTCTGACGCCGTATGACTCGCAAGCTATCGGCAGCGCAATCGCCGAAGCGAACAACGCGAACATTCCGGTGTTTACCGCGGACATTGCGAACACGAGCAAGCAAGGTAAAGTCGTCGCACACATCGCCTCAAACAACGTGCAAGGCGGTGAAGTCGCCGGCAACATGATGTGCAAAGCAGTCGGCGGTTCGGGCGACGTTGCAATTCTCGATGAACCCGAAGTGACGAGCGTTCAAGATCGCGTCAAAGGGTTTAAGATGGCGCTTCAACAGCAATGCCCGAATGTGAAAGTTGTGGCAGACGTCGACGCCGGCGGAACGCGTGATAAAGCAAGTTCCGACATGGGCGATATTTTGCAAGCGCACAAAACTCTCAAAGGCGTCTTCGGCATCAACGACGACTCGGCGCTTGGAGCTGTTACCGCCATTCGCGCGGCCGGTCTTTCGAATATCGCCGTGATCGGCTACGACGCAACCGCTGAAGCGCGTACGGCAATCAAGAACGGACAAATCTACGGCGACGCGCTGCAGCACCCCGATCAAATCGGTAAACTGACGGTCGACGCTATTCACGACTACTTTGCCGGTAAGAAAGTTCCGGCGCGCGTGGACGTCGTCGTCGGCACGTTCACGAAAGCCAACACGAAGTAACGGCCCTGAATACCGCACCGATCCTCGAAATGCGCGACATCGGGAAATCATTTCCCGGTGTTCGCGCACTTAACGGCGTCACGCTCGATCTGCGCGCCGGCGAAGTGCACGCGCTTGTTGGTGAAAACGGCGCGGGCAAATCGACCTTGATGAAGATTCTCGCCGGCGCGCAGCCCGCGGACAGCGGCGAGATCCTCATCGACGGCAACGGCGTGAACGTCGACTCGCCGCGCAAGGCGGAAGAACTCGGTGTGGGCATGATCTACCAAGAGTTCAACCTCGTGCCATCGCTGAATGCGATCGACAACATCGTCCTTGGCAACGAACCTTCGCGCGGACCGTTTATCGATGAGCGTGCGGCCAGAGAACGCGCCACCACCGTCTTCGCAGAACTTGGCATTACGCTGCCGCTGAACGTTGAAACGTCGCGTTTATCGGTCGCACAGCAGCAGCTCGTCGAGATTGCGAAAGTGCTTTCGCGGCACGCACGCATCATCGTGATGGACGAGCCGAGCGCAGCTCTGACCGATCGCGAAGTGGATCGTCTGTTCGAAATCATCAAAACGCTGAAAGCGCGCGGCACCGCCGTCATTTATATTTCGCACCGCTTGGAAGAGTTGCCGCGCATCGCCGACCGCATTACCGTCCTGCGCGACGGACAGGCGATCGAAACGCGCGCGATGGCGGATTTCCCGCCCGATGATATCATCCGCGCTATGGTCGGCCGCCGTCTTGAATCGCACTTTCCGGAATTACCGCCGGTTGCTCCGGACGCGCCTGTAATGCTCGCCGTTCGCGATCTCTTGAACCCGCCGATGGTCAAGGGCGTCTCGTTCGAGGTCCGCCGCGGTGAGATCGTCGGTTTGGCCGGCCTCGTCGGCGCAGGCCGTACGGAAATCGTACGCGCTATTGCCGGCGCCGATATTCCGAAGAGCGGAGAAGTCCTCGTGCAGCAAAAGGTTTTGCACTTGCACGGACCGTCAGGCGGCATCAATGCGGGTCTCGCGTTTATTACCGAAGACCGTAAAGCGCAAGGCCTCGTGCTCGGAATGACCGTGCGGGAAAATACAACCCTTGCGCATTTGGAGCAGTTCATAAACCGCGAACGCCTCATCGATCGGGCAAAAGAAGAAACGGTGACGGAGCGATATATTGGAGAACTCAGTATCCGCACGCCGAGCCCGGAACAGATCGTGCGTAACCTTTCGGGCGGCAATCAGCAGAAGGTGGTTCTTGCAAAGTGGCTGCTCGGCGACGCGCGCGTCTTCTTGTTTGATGAGCCGACGCGCGGCATAGACATCGGCGCAAAGGCCGAAATCTACGCTTTGATGGTGAATCTCGCGCAGAACGGCGCGGCGATTGTCATGGTAAGCAGCGAACTGCCCGAAGTTTTGGGGATGTCCCACCGTATCTTGGTTGTCCGCGACGGCCGGATCGTGCGCGAGTTCGCGCGCGCCGATGCCACACCGGACGCCGTTATCGCCGCCGCAACAGGAGCCGCCGCGTGATCAAGGACGCACAGATACAAGCCGAACTCGCTCAAAACGTCAAGGAAGATCGAGCAAAGCAAACACGAGCGTACTGGATTCGCGTCGGTGCCGCCATCGCGCTGCTGGTCGTTATCGCCGTGCTGATCAATGTCGCGGCTAAAGGCGCGTTTCTCGAAGCGGGCAACATTATTCGCGTTTTGCGGCAGATCACGTACGGCTGCATTTTGGCCGTCGGAGAAACGTTCGTGATCATCACAGCAGGCATCGACCTGTCCGTCGGATCGCTGGTCTCGCTCAGCGGCGTTGTCATGGCGATGTTCGCCAACTCCGTGCATCTCAGCGGCTTTCCGCTGATTGCTGCAACGCTGATCGTCGGCTTGGCGTTAGGCGCAGCTGCGGGATTCGTCAATGCGGTGCCCGTCGTGAAGCTGAATTTGCCTCCGTTCATAACGACGCTGGCGATGATGTTAATTGCGGTTGGTCTGTCGTTCAAGCTCTCGCACGGGCGTCCGATTCCGCTCGAAAGCAGCGATTTTCAAAACACCGGCATCGGCTTCTTTTTAGGGCCGTTATTCAGTTCGTTGCATTTGCCCGGACTGCCGATTCCCGTTATTTGGATGCTCGTCATCGTCGTCGTCGCATCGATCCTGTTGACGCGTACGCGATTCGGACGCTACGTGTTCGCACTGGGCGGCAACGAAGAAGCGGCGCGCCTTGCGGGTGTAAACGTTGTGCGCGTTAAGACGCTTGTATACGTAATCAGTGGAATGTGCGCGGCTATTGCCGGCTTTCTTTTGATGGCGCTGTTTTCGTCCGGTTCGCCGCAGACCGGTACTGGCGACGAAATGCTTGAAGCAATCGCCGCCGTCGTCGTAGGCGGAACGAGTCTGCTCGGCGGCCGCGGTACGATCGTCGGCACGTTCTTTGGCGCGCTGCTGATCGGCATGCTGTACAACGTCATGAACTTGCTCAGCATCGAGTCGTACACGCAGAAAATCGTGCTTGGCGCCGTCATTTTGCTGGCCGTCGTCGTCGACGAGTTGCGTAAGCGGTACTTACGCCGGGCATAAATAGGGCCGTGCAAGCCACCGCAGAGCAAGCACCCGAGACCGTCCGCGCGCGACGCCATCGAACTGAGCCTTTAAGCGCACTGTCGCTGGCAGCGTTAGGCATTGTCTTTGGCGATATAGGCACCAGTCCGCTGTACGCGTTCCAACAATGCTTCACGGGCGAGTTTCCCGCTGCCGTTACAATCCAGAACGTGCTCGGAATCTGCTCGCTCATTTTCTGGGCGCTGGTTATCGTCGTATGCGTGAAGTACGTCGGATTCTTGCTGCGCGCTGACTACGACGGTCAGGGCGGAACGCTGGCTTTGCTTGCACAGCTGATTCCGCCAAAGCGCGCCGCGACGCCGATGGGGTTAGGGGCGTTAGCGTTGCTCGTGCTATTCGGTTCGTCGATGCTGTACGGGGATGGCGCAATTACACCGGCGATCTCGGTGATCTCCGCCGTAGAAGGGCTTGACGTTTGGACGCATGCAGCCCATCCATTTATCGTTCCCATTGCGGTACTGGTGTTGGTGTGGCTGTTCGCGGTGCAGAAGCGCGGAACAGGACGCATAGGCAACCTCTTCGGCCCAATCATGCTGCTTTGGTTTAGCGCAATCGCCGTTACGGGAATTTTCGGCATTCTGCACTATCCGACGGTGATTGCGGCGCTTAATCCGGCATACGCAATAGAGTTCTTCATGCATAATGGTGTGAGGAGCTTGCTGATTTTCGGTGCGGTGGTGTTATGCGTGACGGGCGTGGAGGCACTCTATGCGGACCTAGCGCATTTTGGACGCAAGCCGATCACGCTCGCGTGGTACGCATGCGTTTTCCCCGCGCTGCTTCTGAACTACTTTGGACAAGGCGCGCTCACGATTGCGGATCCTCACGCCATACAGCAGCCGTTTTTCCGCCTCGTTCCTGCGTGGGGCGTGATTCCAATGGTTCTTCTTGCGACCGTGGCAACCGTCATTGCATCGCAAGCATTGATCTCCGGCATCTTCTCGCTCACGCAACAAGCAATGCAGCTCGGTTACACTCCGCGTTTCCGCGTCGTCCACACCTCGCGCCATTTTGCCGGCCAAATCTACATGCCCACGGTTAACGCACTGCTCGGCATTGCATGCATCGTGCTAGTCATCACGTTCCGCTCTTCCGAACATCTGGGCGGCGCGTACGGCCTCGCGGTGACGATCACGATGCTGACCACCACGATTGCGTTCGCTCAACTCTTGCGCAGGCGTTGGCAGTGGCCGGCATGGGAGTGGGTCCCGCTGATTACGATCTTTCTGCTGTGGGAAGTCTCGTTTCTCGTCGGTAACGTCTCGAAGTTCATCTCCGGCGGTTGGGTGCCGTTCGCAATGGCGCTGTTCCTCTTTGCGCTTTTCACGACATGGAACCGTGGACGCCGCCGCTTGATGGAAGGCCTCCTCGAACACACGATGCCCACCGAAGACTTCTTGCGCGAAGCGAAAGAGCCGACCGTTTTAAGCGGTACCGCGTTCTTTCTCAGCCCGGACCCGCGCGGTATTCCATTCGTTTTGCATCATCAGTGGCTTCGCACGCACATCATACACGATACTGTGGTGCTGCTTACCATCATGCACGCGTCCGCGCCGTTCGTTCACCCGGAGAACCGCATTCAGGCCGAACAGATCACGCCGCGTCTTCTGCGCGTAAAAGCGTGGTACGGCTTCATGCAAGAGCCGAGCATTCACGACATCTTGAAGCACCTGCGCAAATGCCGGCCGGACATCGACTTTTCTCACCCGACGTATTACTTGGCGCATCCCGCAATCCGCGACGATCACTCGCCGCACGGTCTGCCGAACTGGCAGCGGAATCTGTTTAGATGGATGAACCGCAATGCTCGACCGCTCACCGACTCTTTGGGATTGCCTCCCAATAGCACGATTGAATTCGGCGTGGAAGTGAGGATCTAAGAAAAGAGCGCGCCTTCCGGCGCGCCCTTCGATACCTCACCATGACGACGCGGCTTAGAACGGAAAATCGTTGTCGGAGAGTCCGACGTTCGTTTTCAGTTCGGAAAATGAAGTGTCCGCAACGATTTTGTCGCCTTCGTATCGGACTTGGCGCACCGGGAAGTGTGTATCTTTCGCGAGGTAAATCGTTGCCCGCGTGATGCCGTCGTATGCGGCGGGATCCGCGATTTTCAAGTCGACCTCGTCCGTCGCAATGCCGTTGATAGTCGGGCCGCCGCGTTCGGTCAGATCGCCTTTGATGTTTTTGTACTTGTCGACTTCGTTTTGAATCAGCCCGTCGGGAATCGTATACCCGCGCAGTGACGTCGCGCGCGAATCGTGCAGGCCAACCTTGAGGTGGATGAAGGACACTATGCCGCCTTGATGTCCGCTGACCTGGTCGCCGCCGTTCCAAACGCCGCCGCTGCCGTTGCCGTCGCCTGAAACGATGAGCGTTTTAGCAAGATTCGGCCGCTTGAACCAATAGTGGTAAACCCGATCTTGAATGCGATCGCCCTTCACTTCGCGCGCGTGAACCGTCACGGTGTAGTCGGTTACCTTTGCGAATGCGTCGTCGAATGCCGTAATTGCGGGCACCGTCGCCGCACTTGCAACATTCGGAAGCAAAGAAACCGCCAATGCAAAAACCGGGATGCTGCATAGCAGCCGTCGTGCTGTAATCATGGGGTGCTATTCGCCCGCGCTTCGCTTGTTCCGCCCTTTGGGGCAGCTTGTGCTGACTGGTCGAGCAAGAGCGTGCCGTGCTTGCCTTCCACGCCGATAAGGACGTCGCATTTGGCCGTCGCGGCAATCTGTTCGATGTCGCGGCTCAGCGGCGCGCCCGTATATTTGCCTTCCCGGTACGAACCCATGATGATGACATCCGCGCGTTCCCGCTTGGCGACGTCGAGCACGGCCTGAGCGGCTTGGCGATGGTGCACGATCTCCGTGCGCAGATTCACGCCGTTATTCATTGCAATTGCTTCCGCGGCTCCCAGTGCGTCGAGCGCAATGCGTTCCTCCGTGGGCATCTCCGCGTCGGGCGGCAGCGTGAACGGCACCTCAATGACGTACATCGCGAGCAATTCCGACTTCTCGCCTCGAGCCAGTTTTGCGGCAAGCGCCATCATGTGAATGGACTCGATCTCTCTGGAAAACGCGACAACGATCGTTCCCACCATTCGCTCGAGCTGTTTCTCGGCTTCCTTGGCGAGTTTTTGGACGAACGACGACGGCGGGTGCAACATCCACCAGAGCGAGCCGCCGATCGTGCCGGCGATCACTACTGCCGCAACTGCGCCGGCTACCGTAGGATGCATTATTGTATGCGCTGCCCTCTCGCACGTGCATACGTCGAGAGCCGGTAGACTCCGAGCGCGATGAGTGCGGCACCGAGTATAAGGCCGCCCAGCATTTCCGAGCGGAAGCCTGCAAAAAGGAGGCGCGCGATGATGATCGCGCCGAGTACGACATACAGTGCGTAAAACGCTAGGCGTAGCCGGATCATACGCCGGCCTTTTCGCGCCGCTCGTCGCTCTCGTGAAGCCGCTTTAGGTATTCGTCCATCAGTTCCAGTTCGCCGGCTTTGCGTAGGATTTCCGTCTGCGCGTTTCGCCAATCATGGTCGACCGAACGCATGACCGGAAGCCGCTTGTTCCGGCGGTAGATCACATACAACGCGATACCAACGATGAGCCAGGACGGACCGGCAATACGCCCGATATCGTGCGTCAGCAACGTAAACACTAAAATGGCGAATATGCCGATAAAACCAAACACGGCGACGATGGGAAACTCTACGCGCTCGCCGCGAAATCGCAGCGGGATGTTAAACGGCAGGCGAAATTTCCTCGGGCTAAACGGATCGAACAAGCGCAAAGCGATCAGCGCCAAAAAGACAAACGAGTAGCTCGTTGCAGCGCCGAACGCGTAGAGATCTCCTAAGAACGTAATGCCGTTTTCCCCGTGGAACCAGTGCGTGTAAGCTGCATTTGCGGCGGGAAAGAGCGCCGGCAGCGCGGCGAACACGAGCACGACTATCGCTAGAGCGCAGAACGTAACAATCGATGTTGCGGGCGTCCGAAAGCGTCCGTGAACCCGTTGAAACATCGAGGGCAGTAAGCGCGCGGCGCTCATCGCGTACGCTATGCGCGAACTGCCGAATACTCCGGAATTGCTGGAAATCAAGAGTAAGATGGCGCCGAGCAGCGGCACGTAGTACTGCGCGAATGCACCCCAGTATGGTACCTGAGCGGCGAGCAGCGCAACGCCTTTGCCCTGGTTGTCGCTGTTACCGGGGAAGAGTTGCCAGAACGCAATTTGGTGCCCGTGCACATCCGTAATCGGATGCCATGGCTGCATGCCGAGCGCGAGGTTCGAATATCCGAGCGCGTAAATAAGGATCGTTAGAATAAGCGCTATCGAAGTGCGCGGAATGATCGATGCAGGACGTTGCGTTTCCTGCGCTGCTTGCGAAATCGATTCAAGGCCGACAAAAGAAATAATTGCGAGGGACGCGCCTTGCATAAGGGCAAACGTGGAAGGCCATCCGGTCTGCATAGTATGCACGAGCAGCTGCGGCGAGAACGCGAAAAGGAAGCCGAGACAGAGGATCACCGTTTCGCTTATCACGTCCAGCGCGCTCACCGCGCCTTGAAAGGCCGTGCTTTCACGAACACCGAGGACGTTCAGAACGGCAAGGCCGACAATGAGTCCCAGTACTACGCCGAAGTGCACCCACGGATGAATCGACGAAACGAGCACCGGAAGCAGCTGTGAGAGATAATCGACCGACGACCACGCAAACAGCGTCACGTCGATCGTGAAGTCGAGAAGTACGGCCCATCCGGCAATGAATCCGAGGAAATCGCCTAAGCCGCGCATCACGAAGTACTGTCCGCCGCCCGCTACCGGATATGCCGCGGCGAGTTCGGTGTACGCTAAACCGATACATACATACACTAAGCCTGCAAAGAGAAAAGCGACGTTCGAAGCGCCTGCTGCGTACGCAAGTACCAAGCCAAGGCCGATGAAAATATCGGCGCCGACGTCGGAGTAACCCCAGGCGAAGGAGCCCCAAGGCGTAACGGCGCGGCGGAGTTCCGGTTGGCGTTGTGTTTGATCCATCTGTTCGGGTCAGTACCCGATCGCGGTGCGCTCCAGCGCGTTAATCAAATACTCCGCTTCGCTCATCTGTTCGGAGAGATCGTAATCGCGGAAGACCTCCAGCGCATCGTTTAACTTGTTTACGCCGTCGCGAAGCTCTTCGCGTTCTCGCAAACCGTCGGAGGCTTTCTGCAGAATCATCGTTCCGTATTTCAGCGCGGTCTTCGCGTACTCTAAACGGTTGTCTACCGCCAAGAGTTCGTGCAACGCCGAAATAAAGCAGTTTTTCGCTTCATCGTAGCGGCGCCGGCGCGTGGCGAGCATGCCTTTGAGCACCGCTTCGTACGCGTCGTTGCGATTTCGCGTCGGCGCGAGCGCGCGATCCAAGGCTTGGCGCAGCTCGGGATCGGTTTGCGGCGCAGGGCGCGCTGCGGCAGCCGTTTTTTTCGCTACCGGCGTGGGAGAAAGCAAGAATTGCAAATCGTTGATGAAATCGCGCGCCGTCTGATAGCGTTTACCGGGGTCCTTGTCGATCGCTTTCATGATGACGCGCTCGAGCGGTTCCGGAATGTTCCGGTTAATTTCGTGCGGCGGCGTCGGCGCGTCGTGAACGTGTGAGAAAATCGTCGCGACGAGATCGTCTCTATCGTTGCGGAACGGCACGGTACCGGTGAAGATTTCATACATCACGATGCCGACGGAGTAGAGATCGCTCCGGACGTCTGCCGGTTTGCTCAGGAACCGTTCCGGTGCGAGATAGCCGATCGTGCCGACAATCTGTCCGGTGCGCGTCGTTTGCGTCATGTCGCTTGTGCGGCGAGCGAGGCCGAAGTCCATGACCTTGACGTGTTTGCCGTCCTCAATCGTCATCACATTCGACGGCTTGATGTCGCGGTGGATCGTGCCTTCGTTGTGCGCGTATTCCAGCGCTTCGAGAATGTCGGTCAGATACGTGAGCGCTTGACGGTAGGAGATCGAACCGCCCTCGAGATCGCGCAGCGTTTTTCCGCGCACGAGCTCCATGATGATATACGAAATGCCGGACTCTTGTCCGACGTCGAAAACCTGCACGATGTTGGGGTGGTTGAGTTTTGCCATCGCCTGCGCCTCGCGCAGGAAGCGGTTGTTCACGTCGTCGGAACGATCGATCAGCACCTTGATCGCCACTTCGCGCTCGAGGGTCTTATCGAGCGCGCGATACGTGTCCGCCGTGCCGCCACGGCCGATGAGTTCTAAAATCTCGTAACGCCCGCTAAGCGTGCGCCCGATAAACGTGTCCATCCCCTAGAAAGCGTTCCGGTGCAGGGTCATGCGATCTCCATCGACGGCCACGACGTCGAAGCGTACGTGGGCGTTTGGTGCAACGATTTGCACGTAGTCCGCTGCGAGCCTGCGAATTGTGGCGCGTTTGCGCGAATCTACCGCTGAAAGCGCCTTTCCGAATCGATCGTTGGTACGCGCCTTTACCTCTACGAAGACGATCGTATCGCCGTCACGGCACACGAGGTCGATCTCGCCGCCGGGCAATCGAAGGTTCCTTCGGACTATGCGATAGCCCGCGGATTCCAAGAATCCGGCTGCGCGGTCCTCGCCGGCGCGCCCTTTAGCGCCATTAGCTGAGCGCAGCAAGTTCTTCGAACGGAGTCTCATCGTCGGGTTGGAAGCCGAAGGCCAGCTGCGCCTCGCGGACGCGGTACCATCCCGAGCGGTGATGCGGCGAAGGACCATACTGTTTGAGTGCGGCGATGTGCTCGGGCGTTGCATATCCTTTATGATCGGCAAATCCGTAGCGGGGGTCGCTCTCGTGCAATTGCACCAGCAGATGATCGCGATGGACTTTGGCAATGATCGATGCGGCAGCGACCGTTGCACTGCGCGCATCGCCTTTTATAAGCGGCTCTTGCGGACCGGCAAACGATTTAATGCGGACCGCATCCGTGATCAGATACTGCGGTGCCACGTTGAGTAAAGCCAGTGCACGTTCCATTGCGAGCACGCTCGCCCAATAGATATTGAGCCGGTCGATCTCCTCAACGCTGGCAACGCCGATTGCCCATGCGGAGCATTGCGCTTTAATTGTTTCCGCGATCTCGACGCGGAGCTCGGGCCGCACTTGTTTCGAATCGTTCAGTCCGCGGATCATCAGCCGATCGCTGCAGACCACGCAAGCCGCTACGACGGGGCCCGCGAGCGGACCCCGGCCAACTTCATCGATGCCGCCCACGTAAGTGAAGCCCTGCTCGCGCGCGGCGTTCTCAAATGCGTGAATGCGGTGTAAGCGCCGGCGCTCGCGCTCGTACGCGTTCTTGGCTTTACGCTGCTTCGGCGTCATCGTGCGGTGCCTGCTCCAAAGTAATGCGTCCGAATTTTCCGTCGTTAAAGTCTTTGATATACGATTGGGCCGCGTTGTGGTAATCGACTTCGCCGCCGCGGCGCATAAAGCCGCGTACTCGCGCAAACGTTTCCAAGTCCGGCACCTTTGTGCGGCCCTTCGTCGCCTCGGTGAGCCAGCGGTGAAACCGGATTGCAATGTCTTCGGGGTCGTACCGCTCACGTGGCACTGCACCGACCAGCGCGAGCTTCCACTGCGCGTCCGGCGTGGCAATCTTCGGTACGAGAATGCCCGGCGTGTCCATGAGCTCCAGGTTCGCGCCCACGCGAAACCATTGCAGCGAGCGCGTTACGCCGGCGCGGTCTTCGGTGCGCGCAGCAGCGCGCCGCAGCAAGCCGTTGATGATCGAAGATTTGCCGGAGTTTGGAAGACCGACGACCATCGCGCGCTGCATGCCGCGGGCGCCTTGCGCGAGCTGCCCTAAAAAGTAATTGGCCTTGCCGACGCTTCCCTGATCGCGTCCGTTCACGGCGATGACTCGCCGCTTCGGTGAGAGCGCCTTGAGCCAGCGCGCGGTTTCAGCCGGATCCGCGAGATCCTCGCGATTCAAGACCAGCAGCCGCGGACGTTTGCCTGCGATGACGTCGAGCATAGGATTCGTACCGCTGCGCGGCACGCGCGCATCCACCACTTCGATGACGATGTCGATGAGCTTCATGTAGTCGTCGATGCGCCGCATTGCGGCCGCCATGTGGCCCGGGTACCACTGGACGACTTGCTCGAATTCGGAATCCGCCTTCACGCTGTCCACACTACTCATAATGCGCCGAGATGAGCGGCCGGCCAGATGCCCATGATCGCCTGGCCCATCACTTGATTCTGTGAAACGAAACCGAAGACTCGGGAATCCTCGCTGTCGGCACGGTTATCGCCTAAGACGTAAAGCGAGCCGGCCGGCACGACAACCTGTCCGAAGCTGCGCGAGTCGGGAAACTGAACGTATGGTTCGCTTAGCTGCGAACCGTTGACGTACACCGCACCCCGGCGGATCTCGATGCGATCTCCGGGCAAGCCGATGACGCGCTTGATAAACGTTTCCGGCGCCGGGCTATCGTGATGGAAAGCGATGATGTCGCCCCGTGCGGGAGAGCGGAGCCGGTAGGCCATCGTGTTGATGAGGACGATTTCGCCGGACGCGATATGCGGTGCCATCGAGAGGCCTGAAACCTGCGGCGTTCGCATGAAAAACGCCAGCGCCAATACCGCCAGGACCGCTATCTGAAACGTCGCGCTTGCGACCGAACGCCAATGCAGTTGACGGAGCACGGAAGCTCTGCTTCGACGCTATGCCGCCGACTCCTGAGCGCTTACGTGATTTTTATTAATGCAGAATGCGAGCGTGATTTAAGGGCCAGAAGATCAGGAATGCGTGCCCGGTGAAGTGCACGGCTTTTCCCGTCAGCGGGCCGCTTTCGTACGTGCCGGCATTCTGTGCAAAGCCCCAAATGTGCGAGTCTTCCGAATCGTTACGATTGTCGCCCATCATAAAGTAGCAGTTCGCCGGAATGCGGTCCGGCGCAGTCCAGTCTTTGCGCGGCGGAATATTTGCGGAGTCCGGCGAGAGCGGCTCGTACCCAGCGCCGCTGTCGACGTAGATGTTGTAATTTTTGATGACAAGATTGTAGTTCGGCCGCTCTGCAACGTACGGTTCGTCGAGCGCTTTGCCGTTGAGGTACACGACGCCATGCTCGATGCGCAGCGAATCGCCGGGACGTCCGATAACACGCTTGATGAAATCGTCCGTCGTCGGAATAGGCGGCGGAAACACGACGATATCGCCTTCGTGCGGCGCTTGAAAACGATACTGAAATTTGTTGACGAGCAGCACGTCGCCGACTTGCAGCGTCGGAATCATGGATCCGGACGGAATGTAGTAGGTGCGCGCAACGAACGTGATAAGCAGAAACGCTGCAATGCCCGCGTAGATGAACGGATCGAGATACTCGCGCGCAAACGTCGTCGACTTGCCCTGCGAGTTCGCACGCACGGGCTGCAGGCTGAGCACGACGCGCGCTACGATGAAGACGCCGACTAGACCGAGGAGCTCGAATGGCGTTACCGCCAGGGCGCCCATTAGTTTAGTACTCGCAGGCGATCGAAGGGCCACAGCAAGAGAAATGCGCGTCCCGTGAATTCAGCGGTGGTTTTCGTTTTGGCGAGGGGACCGGAGGCAAAGTGCCCGTGCAGTTGCGCGAATCCCCAGACGTGGGAATCCTCCGAGTCGTTGCGATTATCGCCCATTACGAAGTAAAACCCGCCCGGAATGCGATCGGGCGCACTCCAAAACTTGCGCGGCGGAACATTTGCTTCGGTGGGGCTGAGCGGCGCGTAGCCGGTGCCGTCGTCGACGTAGATGCCGTAATTTTTGACGACGAGATTGTAGTCCGGAGGCTGCGCGATGTACCTCTCGCGCAATCCACGGCCGTTCACATACACCACGCCGCCTTCGATACGCAGCGTGTCGCCCGGTACCGCGATGACGCGCTTGATAAAGCTGCTGGTCGAAGCGATCGGCGGACGGAATACAACGATGTCGCCGCGATGCGGTGCACCGATGTGATATGCGAATTCGTTGACCAGAAGCACGTCGCGCTGCTGCAGCGTCGGCTGCATCGATTCCGACGGAATGTAGAACGTGCGCACGACGAACGTGATGAGAAATAGCGCGACGAGACCCGCAACGATGAACGCGTCAAGATACTCGCGCACGACGGCGGTCGCAGCCGGCGTTTCGCCGGTTGCTGCTACGGGCTTGATGCTGAGGGCCAGGCGGGCTACGGCGAAAACGCCAATCAGCCCGAGCAACTGTAGCGGCGTCAGGGCGAGATTAGCGGGCAGCTTTTTTCTCTTTGATGCGCGCGGCCTTACCGATCTTCTCAGTCAGGTAGTACAGACGGCTGCGGCGCACGATACCACGCTTGCTGACTTCAATACGGTCGACGCGGGGGCTGTGCACGAGGAACGTCTTCTCGACGCCCACGCCGTGTGCAACGCGGCGAACCGTGATCGATTCCTGCGCGCCGCCGCCCTTACGCACCGTCACGACGCCTTCGAACATCTGAATGCGCTCTTTGCCGCCTTCGACAACCTTCGAGTACACCTTGACCGTGTCGCCCGGGCGGAACTCCGGGACGTTGTCCTTGCGCTGCTCTTGATTCAAGACATCGATGACGTTCATGACAATTCTCTTCGGTGATAAAGTGCGAAACTAAGGAAAGCCGCGGGGTACCCGGCGGCAACCTACGGATAATAGCATGGGCTCCGGGCCGCTCGCAAGGGACAATACCCACAGCGGAGCCGCGCGTTACATCTCTTGTTTTTTATCGTTCGCGGCCAAATCGGGACGCCTGGCGCGCGTCCGCTCGCGCGACGCCTCACGGCGCCAGGCCGCGATCGCGGCATGATTGCCGGACAGGAGGACGTCCGGTACGCTAACGCCCCGGAAGACGGCTGGACGGGTGTAGGATGGATAATCCAGCGAACCGCTCTCGAAGGATTCATCGACGAGGGACTCGGCCCGCACTGCCCCTTCGAGGAGGCGGACGGTTGCATCCATGATCGCGAGCGCGGGCAATTCGCCCCCCGTCAGCACGAAGTCCCCGAGCGAATATTCCTCGACTGGATAGAGGGCTCCAAGCCGTTCGTCGATCCCCTCGTAGTGCCCGCAGACAAGAATCAAGCGGTCCAAGCCGCCGGCAAATCGCCGGGCATCATCTTGGGTGAACCGTTTGCCGCCGGGAGTGGGCACCGCGATGACGCGCCGTTCGTCTGCCGGCGCCTTCGAGATGATGTCGTCCAGAATGCGCGCGAGCGGTTCGATTCGCATCACCATGCCGGGGCCGCCGCCAAAAGGCACGTCGTCCGCGCGCTCGTTTCCGCTTAACGCGTCCAGAACATGATGGTATCGGATGTCGACGATCCCGGCTTCAACCGCACGGCCCACGATCGAAAGTCCGACGAACGGCGCGAAAATCTCCGGAAAAAGCGTGAGCACGTCGATCGTGAACATAGGCACTTGCCTTGTTCAACCTCCGCAGATTTCTCGCTCTTTTCCGCCCGGAGCTCTACACCCCGTTCGAACTCGCGCTGCGCGATATGGCGCATCACCGCTACGAAGAGGCGCTCGCGCGGCTCGATGCGTTGCGTGCGGACCCTACGCTTTCGCGTCAGGAGCGGCTTGCGGTTGAAAATAAACGCGGCGTAGCATTCATCAACATGCACCGCGTCGCTGAGGCGCGCGACGCTTTTGAAGCCGCGCTGGCAATCGATGCGCGCTACGCACCCGCACTTGTAAACGTTGGAAATCTTCATCTGGAAGCCGGCGAGACGGACGAAGCAATCCGCTATTACGAACGCGCGGTGCTCAGCGACGACGATTACGCGCCGGCGCACCATAACTTAGGCGTGGCTTACAAACGTTTGGGCCGCACGGGCGATGCGGTACGCGAGCTGAGAAAGGCGACGCGTTTAGAGGGCCGCGTAGTCAAGAAGCAAAGGAAGTGAACGTGTCCGAACTCGAGCAGATTCCGCTTTCCGACGAGTTGCTTATCGTCATGCGCCGTGCCGCGCGAAAAGCGATTGAGTTGCGCGAGCCCTTTATAACGCCGCGCGCGCTCCTGCTCTCGCTTTTGGACGATCCAAGCGTCGGCACGGCGATGGCCGCGGTCGTAAACCGTGAAAAAGTGCTGGCCGCAAACGTGGACGAGAATTTCGGCGTAGTGCGGTTGATCGACGATTTTCTTCCCGACGGCGAACAGCCCGCGATGACGCGTTACGACACGCTTGCGTTCAAAACGCCGGATGGCCGCAGCAGCATGTGGCTCAACCGGGATGCATATCACATTTTTATTGAAGGCGCGCAGCGCGTTGAAGATCGCTATTATCCAAAGCAGCTGGCGCTAGGCATAGCTGCAGAGGCCGTGCGGGCTCCGGGCGTGCTCGCGGCGATTCGCGTCGAACCCGGCATCCTGGTGGACGCTATTTACAAACTCTGATCACTTCACCAAATCAGCCGAAGTGATCTCCTCAAGATACTCAAACAGCTGCGGCAGCGTAATCTTCTCGAGTGCGGTGCGCTGCAAGTTGCCTTCACCGTCCTCGCCTTCGTCGCGCAGATAACAGCGCGATTCGACGCCGCTCTCGCCGTCGCTGATAAACGAGACGGCGAAACCTTTGCCCGGCATCTCGTCGTAGATGCGCATTGTGGCGGGATTGAGGATCTCGATTGAGTGGCTCTGATTGTTCGCGTCGAAGATTGTGATCGTCAGATAGTCGCGGTTCACAATTTCGATGGATCCGACGACGAAGACGTTCTTTGCCGAAAAGAACTCGTGCCCGCGTTTGTTTCGGCTCGAGACTTCGTAGAAGACGCGATGCGCGACAAACCGGTTCAGGATCTTTCGTAGAGTTGCGAGGGACGCGAGCGTTTCGGTCCGGTTCCCTCGTGTATAGATGATCTTCAGAGCCGACCAACCTTGCACGAGTCCGGAGGAGGGCCCTGCCGCAAAGCCAAGACAACGCCGTGCTCTCTCTTCCCGACATGGCGATCCTTGGGGTCCTGGCCCTCTTAGTCTTCGGCGAACAAAAACTGCCCGGAATCATGCGTCAGGCCGGGCGCGTCATGCGAGAAGTGCAAAACACCTCGCAGTCGTTCGTGCGTGAAATGGAGCGTGCCGCGGACCTGAACGAGCCGGTCGCGCCGGTTGCGACGCCTGAGGCGTCGGCCATACCCCAAGAAGAAGAAAAACCGCGCTCTTAGCGCGGTTTTTCTTTAGATGTTGAAATTCTGCCGAATCTCGGTGATGCGCTGCTGCAGCATCGATTTGGCTTGCTGCTGCAGGCGGTCTTTTTGATCTTCGGGGAGGCGCTGGTACACGAGATATCCCGCAGCGGAAAGCAATCCGCCGAGAATGCCGACGAGAAGCGCCTTACCGGCCTCATTGCTTCCCGTATTTTCGGTGCTCTCGTAGCTCACGCTGGCGTTCTCCGCGTACGTGCCTTGGTAGCCGTTGCTGCCGGACCATTGTTGTTCGGGCGGCGTCGACCGGTACGTCTCAGACATAACTCCTCCAATTTAATCGCGTCCGCGGGCGGAACCCCACGATGCTAGGCAATCATCATACCCTGTTTGTCCAGGGTGGGTTACGGCTCCATCTCCTCGCTTACCCGCACGTGCTGCGGATACTGCGACGCTATTTGCTCGAGAGCGAGACGCGCCGTTTCGACGATCGCGGCGACGCGTTCGTCTTCGCGAGCACGCTGCGGCCAGCGCATCGCGAGATCGCCGGACTGCTGGCTGACGTCGAGCGGAACCTTGACGTGCGCTTCTAATCCCAGGCGTGCAGCCTGGAGAATGCCGGATACCGCCGCGCAAACCAGTGAATACTCGTCGGAACTGGTTTCCGGAATCTCAACGTGGCCCTTTGCAAAAACAGAGGACAGCCGGTCACGGCTGTCCCTGCGAAAAATGACGCTCAGCACCGCCGTGCTATTACGGAAGCTGGATTTTTGTGATCTTGATCTCGGCGAAAGGCTGACGGTGTCCGGTGAGCTTGCGGACGCGCTTCTTCGGCTTGTACTTGAAGACGAGAATCTTCTTGTCTCTGTCCTGGCGCAGGACCGTGCCCGTCACCGTGGCGCCGCTCACGAGCGGCGAACCTACTGTAACCGAATCGCCACCCTTGCTCGCAAGGATGACGCGGTCGAACGTAATGTCCGAACCCACTTCGTTCTCGAGGAGGTCCGTCTTAATGACGTCGCCCTCCGAGACTTTATACTGCTTCCCGCCGGTCTCGATGATCGCGTACATAACTTTGGAACTTTATCAGAGCGCCCGCGGCGCTGTCAAACGTATAGCTCGGCCGGATCGGGTCTTGACCCGATGCTTGCCCGATGCTTATACTGGCAGAGAAGTCTAAAAAACAGACTACTCTAGAAAGGCAGTTGGAAATGGACGCACGCGAAGCGCGCGAGCACCTGGAGATGGTCGACCGCATCCTTACTCACGCCCAAGAAGCTGGGCCGGTTTGCATCATTCCGGGACTGGTTATCGTCTGGGGTCTGGCGGCAGCCGGCATTGATGCGGGCCAGCAGATGGCGTTTTCACACATTGGCGGAGCCGCTCCGATATGGATCGCGGATGTTGCGTTGCTGGCCGGCATCGTCTACTCCGTAGTCGTGTGCATCTCAATGTTTCGCAATCGCGGGTACGAGCGAGTGTCGCGTACCGAGGTTCAGCTTGGGCGCATGATGGGCGCGGTGTGGTTTACGGTCCTTGTCGCCGCGTTCGCGCAGCCTCACGTCTTCGCGGGATGGGGCGCAGCAGCGGTCTGGAGTATGGGCGCTGCGATTACGATGTTGATCACCGGATTTTCCGGCGATCGCCGCGGACTTGCCGGCGGTCTTATCTTGCTTGCATCAGTCTTGGCTGCAAACTATCTCACACCGCAAACGCCGGGTTACGTATTGGCCGCCGGCTTTGTCTTGGGCTACGCAATACCCGGCTTCTTATTTCTCGCGCAAGGTCCGCGCGGCGAAGCATAGTGGACGAACTGCTGCTCTCCAAGATCCGTCTCGGCGTGATTGCGGAGTTGCTTACCGCAGAGTGGATTCCGTTCAGCGATTTACAGCGAGCCACGCACACGACGAACGGCAACCTCGGTGCGCATCTCGCGAAGCTTCTTGAAGCGGATTATGTTGCCGAAGAAAAGACGTTTGTAAACCGCAAGCCGCAAACACGCTATCGTTTGACGCAGAACGGACGTGAGGCGTTCGTGCGACACGTACGCGAAATGCAGGCGCTGCTCGACCACGGCACCGCGTCATGAAGTCACCCAGCTGGTATCAGCGCCGCTCCGCGATATTCGCGTTGATCTATTTCGTGGGGTTTGGCGGAGGTTGGGCCGCTACCGGAGCTCACCGCTACGTTCCGGCCTATAACGGCAACGCGTGGCTTCTAGCGCTCGCAATACTGTGCACGGTTGCGTGTATCGGAATCCGCGCATGGGGATCGAGTTATTTAACCGCAGCCACTGTTTGGAACGCAAACGCGAAAACGGATCGCCTAATTACCGCCGGTCCGTTTCGCTACACGCGCAACCCACTCTACCTTGGAAACGCGCTTCTCGCGATTGGGTTTGGATTGCTCGCCCCGCTGCCCGGTGCGGTCTTTATCGTTATCGCTAATGCTTTTTTCATCGCGGCACTCGTACGCTATGAAGAAAACATGATGACGAAGCGGTACGGCGATGCGTTTCGCACGTACGCCGCACAAGTGCCGCCTTTGTTCCCGCGACTCATTGCTATTCCGCCGAATACGACGCTTCAGCCGTCCGTCGCGCAAGGCGTTCTTTCAGAGATTTTTACCGCAGCCATTGCTGCCGGTGTCTTTACTTGGGTTCTCGTTCCACACTTTGGAGTGTTTTTGTTCGTCGCATTCTATGCCGCGGGAATTTTCGCGCAGCAAAAGATCGACCAGCGCGTATAGGAGACAACCATGCTCGCAACTCTAGCGCTTATCATCGCTGCGAACGCAGTCGCTACTCCGGCACCCAATTGCGCCAAAGCGACGGCTTTCACGGGCACGCTTTGCGCGCCACAAGCGCCGGGAAAACATCCGGCGATCCTCCTGCTGGGCGGCTCGGAAGGCGGCGACGAGATGTCGCATGCGGCGCCGCAACTTGCAAAGCACGGGTACGTCGCGGCGTCCGTAGCCTATTTCGGATTGCCTGGTCTGCCGCAGACGCTCGAGAATATTCCGGTCGAGACTGTCGGAAAAGCGTTAGACGACATCAGCAAGCGTAGCGACGTCGACCCGGCACGTATCGCGATTTTGGGCATTTCCAAAGGCGGCGAATTCGCGCTTCTCGCGGCGTCGACGTATCCACAAATTCATGCGGTAATCGCAGACGTTCCGAGCCCATTTGCCTGGCAAGGTATTTCACAGGGCGCTTCAGATCCGAAATCGTCGTGGTCTGCCGGAGGCCGGCCTCTGCCGTTCGTGCGTTTCGGCGCGAGTATGCAAACAATCTTTACGAGCGCGTTCGCGCAGCATCAGCCGTTGGATTTGCGGCCAGGTTATGTCGCTGCCATGCAGGAGAACAAGGCGCAGATCGCTCCTGCGATGTTCAAACTCGAAAACATCCACGGTCCCGTTCTTTTCCTCGCTGCCGACGACGATCAGATTTGGGACTCCGATGCGCAATCGGAGATCGGAATGCAATACTTGAGCAGTCATCACCATCCGTACGCGGACATGTATTTGCATTATTCGAGCGCAGGTCACATATTTTTGTTCTCGTCGAAGGATCGGCCGATGACTGAAGTGCCGATGGGGCCGATTTCACTTCTGCTCGGAGGAACGGCGCAAGCAAATAGCGATGCTGCGGCGCAAGCGTGGCCGCGCATCTACGCGTTTCTCGATTCTGCACTGCAGGCAGGCACCACGGCATCGCGCAAGTAGCGTAACGACATGCGCAAGCCTTCCCTTCCTGTAGTCGCATGGAGCGTCGTCATACTCGTGACGGCGCTCCGTGCTGCATTTGCGGCATCGCTTCCGCTCACCGGTGACGAAGCGTACTACTGGGAATGGAGCCGCCGCCTTGCGGCAGGCTACGCCGATCATCCTCCCGCCGTTGCATTTGCCATCGCAGCGTTTTCGTGGCTCGGCCACACGCCGTTTGCCGTGCGCTTTGCGTTCGTTCTTTGCGGATTCGGAACGGCGATTGCAACGGCGGGCGCGGCAACCGTTCTTGCACGCGATCGACGAGCCGGCGCAATTGCGGCGCTCGCCGTGGCACTTGCCCCGATAATGAACGTCGGTTTTGGAATTGCAACACCCGATGGACCGTTCGCGTTCGCGTGGGCACTCAGTTTGTACTTTGCCGCGCTCGCATTTGAAGAGAAGCGCTTGCGCTGGTTCGTGACGTTGGGTTTTGCGCTCGGTTTTGCGCTACTCTCGCGGTTCTTTTCGTGGGCGCTGCTCTTCGGCATCGCCGCGGCTGCAGTGGTGCCGCAGTATCGCGAGGTGTGGAAGCGCGGCCTGGTCTTGTCCTTTGCAATTGCGGTGATGCTGTTTGCTCCATTTCTTATCTGGAACGCGCAGCACGATTGGATTTCATTTACGTTCGCGCTACTGCAGCGGCATCCGTCGGACGAAGTGCAAGTGCTTCGTCCCTTCGTTCTGTATGGCTTAGGGTTGCTCGCGTTTTCACCCGGATTATGGATTGCAGCGACACTCGCGGCGGCACATCCGCGTCAAGCCCTCGTTGCGTGGACGGCCGTGCCGCTTAGCGTACTGCTCTTCATCGTTTCCTTGCACGAGCGCGTGGAAGTGTACTGGTTTATCGGCCCGTACATCTCGCTGTGCGTTGCGATGGGAATGCGGCTGCGGCAGTTGGGCTGGACCATCGCGCCTGCCGCTGTACTCAGTGCGTTGATTTTTGCGGCCGGTATAGCGCCGAAACAGATGTACGCGGCGGTGCAACATGTAGGCGTGCATTTGAGCGATGCGGGTCCATTTGAGATGTTCACGTATCCCGCGCTTTCGCAGAAGATGCGATCGGTTGCGAGTGAAAACCGCGCGGTCGTGATGACCGACGGATACGGGTTCTCTTCGCTGCTTGATTTCTACGGCGGACTGCAGCCGGTCGTCATCGGCTACGACGCGCAGGGTGCGGAGGCGCGCCGCTGGTTTACGGATGCGGATCCCGCCTCACGCGCGATCTTTCTGGACAAGGTGCCGCTGTCGAAGCGGCCGGATTTCGAGCGTCGACTTACACGTGCATGCGCACGCGTGAAAGCGGGGCCGATTCTAGAGTTTCAGTACCGGCGGTATTTCACGACGTGGTGCGACGGTATGGCGCCCGGAGCGATTGCGACACTTCGCTGGGAATCGCGCAAAAGTTAAGGGACCAGAGCCTCGTTCCACTCTTCGACACGCCATCGCGATACGACGCCGTTCACTACGAAGGGATCGCCGTCGGCAAAACGTTCTGCCGATTCGCGCGTCGTAAAGATGCCCATCGCACCATCGCGCGGATTTGCGAACGGGCCGACCATGAGGAGAAGACCTTTTTCGTGGAACTCTTGCCAACGCGCTCGATGCTCGGCAATATATAGCGGCGCCTTCGAAAGAACGTCGTCCGAAGACTCGTAAAAAAGCACGTATTTTGCCATTGTAAGCGGCTGCTACGGCGTAAGAGTAAGCACAGCCTTTGTCGCGCGGCGCACGGCAGCGTTCGAGAACGGCAACGGTTCGAGTTTTTCGGCGATCCAGGCCGGACTCAAATCGGTGTAATGACCCGATGCGGGTTCACCGCTTTCTCCACTGGGTATGGCGATGCCGCCGGCATCCCAATTCCCAACATCCCAAACTGCACGGAAGCTCTGCGCGTGATCGTTCGTTTGCACGTGCAAGCCGTACGAATCGCCGTCGCCCGGAAACGTCGCTCCGTTTAAAAAGGAAAAGCCGAGGGCGGAAAGCGGATGCCGCACCGTCACTTGCGCGTATTGCCCCCAGGGCTGAAGCATCTTGGTACCGTGCTCTTTTATTGCAGCGCGAAGCGACGTTACGAGCAAGTCGTCGTAGTCGCTATTGGGCCACCAGCCGCGCGGGTTTTCGCGAAGCACGCGCATGAGCAGAACGATGTCTGCGGTGTTCGCGCTGCCCTGGTAGGCGCTCTGCATCGAACCGGTGATATATTGCGCGAGATGCGCAGCAGCGGATCTCCGCAGTTCCCATGCTATCGCCGCGCCGCGAGAATTTGGATCGAACCGTCCGTTCGCGCTCCAATGCGCGAGAGCGTTCGCGTAAGGCGCGAGTTGCGTGTCGCGTTCCAAACCTTTTCGCTTAACGGCTGCTACCGTTCGGATTGCGATCTCCCGTTCCGGTATCGAAAATGTGTCCTGCTGAAATAATGAGAGGTCAGATATGCTCAAGCGAGATTTGCTGTAAAGGAGTCGCCGGATACGAGCTGCGCGATACGGCGCGGCGAAATTCGGACTGAGGCGGTATGCGAAACCTTCTCCGTACATGCGGTTATTTGCCGTGTATACGATTGCGTCGCGCGAGGGTGTCACATGCGGTAACGCGTTGAACGGGATGAAGGCGTAGGACGGGTCCGATCGTGCATGAACGCGCAATCCCCAAAGCGGATCGTTCGGAATAAACCCGGCAAGTTGATACGCAACCGCACCGCTGCGATCCGCGATGACGAAGTTTTGGGGCGGGCCCGGATACGTCCGGAGCGCTTGTATTGCATCGGCAATGGACCGCGCGCGATCGAGCCGCTCGAAAGCGCGAAGCGGCGTCACGCCGTTCGTAGCGGCCTTCCAATCAACCGCAAACGCCTCCGAGCCTCTTGTCTGCGCGACGAAACCGCGCTGGGTCTCGTAATACGTGTACGTCACGTCTTTGCCGAGCCGCACGTGAAACGTCTCGCTACGAGCGTGCGCATCTTTCAACGAATCGCGGTAAACGCTTTCAGTGACGACGGTCCCGTTCGTCGCGCCCCAAGCGATGTTTTCGTTGTGGCCCAGGATCACGCCGGGCGTTCCTGCGAGCGAACTACCCGCAACGTGGAAATCGCGGCAGCGCATCTCGACCAAATACCAAACGCCCGGAATTCCCAGACGCAGATGCGGGTCATTCGAGAGAAGCGCGCGTCCGGTGGTGGAATGCTTGGCGCCGACCGCCCATTCATTGCTTCCGATTGGTGCGTGTTCTTGAACGTCACGCACTGCCGTGGGCTGAGCTTTTATCGAGATTGCAGGTAAGGTTGCTACCGGCTGCGGTTTTGTAGGC
>CAZHGH010000021.1:0-1423 GCA_964531205.1 uncultured bacterium | reverse complement strand
AGAGCACCGTCGGCCCAAGTACCTCCGCAAGCCGGCCATACACGTACCGCCGCAGCAGATCCATCTGAAAGAGCCGGTCCGATGCTTCGGCATAGCCTTGCGCGAACATCATGTCGTGCGCATTACGCGCGAAAATATGCGGGATGTCGCGGTCGTCGCGAGCGATCTGCACCGGCGCGATAAGCCCCGTAACCCGCAAAGTTCCCGAGGTGTGCGCCGCCGCACGTAGGCCCGCTACGGCATAGACCGTGTAGCTGAGCACGGCGCACACAAGCGCCAGCACGACGATGGTCAGAACGCGCATCAAAACCGCCTTACGTATCGACGAAGATGTCGTCGCCTTCGATTCGGACTTTATAAGTGGGAAGGGGAATTACCGCCGGCAATGCGATCACCGCGCCGGTTCGCACGTCGAAAACCGCGCCGTGCCGCGCGCACGTGATCCGGCAACCCTCGAGCTGGCCCTGATCGAGCGGCGCGCCATCATGCGTGCAGATATCCTCGATCGCGTAGATTTGGCCATCGCATTTGCACAAGAGCACTTCAATGCCGTCGACCACGACCCGGAGCGTCTTGCCTTCGTCGATATCGCTTATTTTCGCAACGGGATAATCGGCCATGCCCGTCCATTCAAACCAAACGCGGCGTCGCCCTATGCGCGCATTTCGCAGGCTCGCGCGGCGGGTAGTATGGAGCCATGGGGAAGCGGTACGCCGCCCTAACGCTTTTCTCGATCGCCTTCGGCGCCGAGGAGGCCATTATCGTTCTGTACCTGCGGCAGTTGCCTGCGAGTGCCGCTCATACGTACGCGCTTGAAACGTGGCGGGAATTTTCCACGCTTATCGTGATCGGCGCGATAGCGTATCTCGCCGGAACCTCTGCATCGCTCCGCGCACGAGCTTTTTGCTTTGCGTTCGGAATTTGGGACATCGTTTATTATCTTGCACTTTGGGGACTGTCCGGCCATCCCGCCCTCACCGAGGCCGACGTCCTATTCCTCATCCCTGTACCGTGGGTCGCGCCGGTATGGGCGCCGATGGCGTTTGCATTCTTGCTCGTGCTCATAGGGCTTTTCGGGATCGCGCGAGAGCGCAGCGCAATCTTCATCACGGGCGTGTTGCTTGCGCTATTCTCCTTCGTTTACGAGTCGACGGTGAAATCGAGCAGCTATCCGATCTGGCTTTTCGTCGTTTCGTTTGTGCTTGTTCTTGCCGCGCTTCCCGTTAGATTGCGCATGTTGCTGCCGCAGCGCATTTAAAGCAAAAAGAAAAACCGCACGGATGCGGTTTTTCGAGTGGTTCACGAAAGAGCCTCAAGCAGGCGCAACAACGTTAACCGACGGATCCTTCCATCTCCATCTTGACGAGGCGGTTGAGTTCGACGGCGTATTCCATCGGCAACTCTTTTACGAAGAAGTCGAAGA
>CAZHGH010000020.1:25045-40414 GCA_964531205.1 uncultured bacterium | reverse complement strand
AGCCCGCATAAATGCGGGCTTTTAATGGTAGCGCCAACGGGAATCGAACCCGTCTTTCCGCCTTGAAAGGGCGATGTCCTAACCGATAGACGATGGCGCCACGCTCAACGCCTAATTCAACACGGGATTCAGCGGACTGTCAACCACTTCTCCCGGCTCGACCCCGGGCATAAAGGCTTCCCAGTCGAGGTAGTGCTGCTTGCGTTCCGGCTCGATGAGCCGGATGCCGTCCGCCATATAAATGACGGTCATTACCGCACGCGGCCGATCGGACGTGTTCGCGCCCGTGTGATGAAACGTCCAGCCGGAATGGAAGCTGACTTCACCTGCCTCGAAGGGTTCGTTCACCTCGCGATAGCGGCCGCTCTCTAACGCCTGTCGAAGGCTGCGCTCGCTTTCATCGGAGATCTCTAAATCGCGCCCAAAGCCCATGCGATGGCTGCCGGCCGCGAAAGCAAGCGGACCCATTTCGAGCGGCGTCGCTTGGAGCGGAACCCAAGCGGTGATCGTTTTATCGCTCGAGAGCGGCCAATAAAATTGATCGGCATGCCACGGCGTGATCCCACCACCGGGTTCTTTGTACAACGCTTGATCGTGATAGAGCCGCACGCGTTCAACCCCCAAGAGCTGCGCTGCAATCGATGCAAGGCGTTTCCCGAAAACAAACTCGTACGCGATCTCGTTCGTGCACCACAGATTCGTTATTTGCAGAAACGCTTTCTGATAGGTGTCGCGCTCTTCCATCGGCGCGAGATTCGTGTTTCTTCGCACGACTTCGGCGGAAATGTGATCGCCGTAATACGCAAGAATGCGTTCGTCGAAAACGTTTTTGATTTTAACGAATCCGTCGCGCTCGTATGCTTCCCGATACGCGGGATCGAGCGTTATGGGCCTGTTGATGGCCGTCCGACAGGCACTTGCGGTGCGATGAACGTCTTCGAGACCTTGCCCGTCGCCGGCGATGAGGGCGTCACTTTCGCAGTCAGTACCGGTTTGCTGCGCGATTGGATCGTCAGCGTGCCCGCTCCATTTTTCTGCGTGCGATTCCATTGAACGACGACTACGTTTGCATGGCCTTTCATCTCCTGCGTAATGTCGACGGCTTTACCCGCGGGCAACACTGCATTGACCGGCCTACCGTTGAGCCACACCGTGAACGTTACGCCGTGCGTACCGGCACCCGTGACCGCAAAGTATTTGCTGCCCGGCCCGCTGCTCAACGCTTGTTCCGGCGGCGCAGTCGAGTTCGCTTGCGCGAGCGTCGTGTTTGAGGGCATCGGCGTGCGTCCGGCGGCGCTGCGTGTTCCGAGATTGCAGGCCGTCAGTAACGCGGCCAAAGCAAAAACGCCGAGCGAGCGATAGATGACGGTTCCTTGCATGCCTGCGTCATTCCACGCTCAGGCGGGCGTCAAACGCTGGAGAGTTCTGTGGGCCCGGTAGGATTCGAACCTACGCGCAACCAGTTATGAGCCGGCCGCTCTACCGCTGAGCTACGGGCCCCGCCGTCCAGGTTAGTACGGCTAAGACCCCAGCGCGACCTGGAATTCGAGCTTCACGTCGTCTTTCACCGTGACCGCTCCGCCCCCAACGCGAATGGGTGTTATGCCGAACGCGCTTTGGCGCACTGTTGCGGAGCCGGTGAAGTGCGTTGCATCCGTTGGAGCCGCTTCAACCTCGATCGAACGCGTCTGGCCATGCAGCGTAAGGTTCCCGGTGATCTTCCATTGTGCGGGATTCGACCTATCGATTTTCGTCGAAATGAACGTAATCTGCGGATACTTTGCCGCATCGAGCACTTGCGGGCCGGTCGTGTTTGCCTGTACCGTGCTGCGTTTGTCCGCGGAAAGTTTGGGATCGAGCACTCTCAAGTTCGCGGCGTTGACGGTGAGTTGGACGCTATTATTTCCGCTGTCATAAAAACCCGACGTAATCGGCGCATCGATTTGATGATCGTCGGCGAGAAACGAAAACAGGCCTTGCTTGTACACGTACACCGTCATCTTCGAGTGCTGAACGTCGATTGCGTGCCGCGCCGGCGCACCGGATGGCGTAGCGGCCGAGAGGGCGAACGCGAGAACCAACAAGGCTAAGCAGCGTAAGAGTACCATCCTACCTATTGTACCGCTTCCGAAACCGTCTGACGATTCGCGATGCTGAGCAAAGCTATTGCACATATGAACGAAACGCCGAATGCGCCGGTCAACCCTGCTGCGATTGAGTAGCCCCAATGCTGCGCAACCGTCAAGGCGAGGCCGCCAAGCCCCGTGCCAAATACCATTCCAAGCAACGCGGACATGAGCGCGACCGAAGCGAGGGCGCCTTCCCGTCCGCCTTCGGCGCGCTCGAAAACTTCAGAAAGAATCGTGTTATAGGCAAGTCCGATGCCTACGCCACCAATCGTCCAACATGCGAAGATCGCGGCTATCGACAACGAAATAAGCGTCGTACATACAAGACCGGCGCTACCGGCGATCAAGCACAACGCACCTATAGACACTAGCGTGCTCGGCGCAAATTGAGCGCGCAAACGCGGTACGGCCACACTCGCACCCGACCACGCCAACGCGGACAGCATTACCGATAACCCGCCAATAATGAGCGGCTGCTGCCGCTCGTGCGTCAAATACAGCGGTACGAAACCGTCCGCACCAAAAAACGCCGCAAAGAGAAAGAAAAATGCCGCAATCCCCGCAGGTATGCCGCGCTCGGCGATCAGTACGCCGCGCGAGAATAGCATCTTGACCGCATCGATCGCGCGCGATTCGCTTGTCGGTGTGTGCTGCACGTTCGGTACGACAAGCGCTGCAGAGACCGCAATCAGCGGAATGAACAGGTAAAATGCCCACCGCCAGCCCAGCGTTTGGGCGATGAACGCGCCGGCAACGGGTCCCGCTACTGCGGGTACTGCCCACATCGTTGAAAAGAGTGCAAACATTCGCGAGCGCTGACCTTCGGGAAAGAGCTTCGCAACTGCACTAAACGCGACGACCGCATCCATACCGCCGGCCGCGCCTTCAAGAACCCGGGCACCGATGAACATTCCCATCGAAGTTGCCGACCCGGAAAATGCAAGGCCGAGCGCGACCATCGGATACGAAACGAGCAGAATACGGCGCACGCCGAAGCGATCGACCCACGCGCCGGCAACCGGCGTCATGACGAATTGCGCGATGAGATATCCGCTAAACGCGTATCCGTAAAAAGCGTAGCCGTGCAGACTGCGCGCGACCTGTGGCAACACGGTTGCCACGACGAGCGCTTGCAACGCGGTAATGAATTCCGCCAGCATTAAGCCGGCGGCAAGCCGTCCCGTGCGTCCGGCAAAGATCTCGAGCCACTGGGCCACTCCGCGGCTTTCAATCAGCGGTAACGCTGCTCCCGTAAGCGAATACTGCCATGCATGTATTACGCAGCATTTTTACGCGCAGTCAACGTTGCGGGAAATGCATTATCGATGTCTGCGCTCAAAGCGCTGCTCGAAAAACTCGGCTTTGACGAGGCGCAAACGCTGCTTCAGAGCGGCAACATCGTCTTTAAAACAGCGAAACGCAGCGAGCGCGATCTCGAATCGCTTTTGCAAATCGAGACGGAGAAGCGCTTGAAAGTACGCACGGAATTTTTTATCCGCGACGCGAAAGACTTGGACCACCTCATCAAGCAAAATCCATTTGCTCGGGAAGCACGCGAGGATCCGGGCCACCTCATCGTGATGTTTTTAAAAGATGCGGTGACAAAGCAGAAAGTCGCAGAGCTGCAGTCGCGCATCGTCGGGCCGGAACTCGTGCGTGAAGCCGGGCGCGAGATTTACATCACGTATCCCGCGGGTCAGGGGAGATCTAAGCTCACAAACGCACTCATTGAAAAGACGCTGAACACGCGCGGCACCGCGCGCAACTGGAATACGATCTTAAAAGTATCGGCGGCGATGAACGATCGCGGCTAGCGGAGCGCCGCGAACGCCGCCCTTCCCGGATATGTGCAGACTGAGCCGATCTCTTCTTCAATCGCCATGAGCCGATTATATTTCGCGATGCGATCGCTCCGCGAAAGTGAGCCCGTTTTAATTTGACCCGCTGAAGTTGCGACGGCAATGTCCGCGATCGTCGTGTCTTCCGTTTCGCCGGAGCGGTGCGATATGACGGCGGTATAGCCCGCTTTGTGCGCCATAGTAACGGCGTCGAGTGTTTCCGAAAGCGTGCCGATTTGATTTACCTTAATCAAAATCGAGTTTGCAACGCCTTCGCGTATGCCGCGCTCTAAGCGCTGCGTGTTCGTCACAAAGAGATCGTCGCCGACGAGCTGGCATTTCGATCCGATCGCTTCCGTGAGCTTCGCCCAGCCGCCCCAATCGTCTTCGGCAAGGCCGTCTTCGATCGACACGACCGGATACTTCGCGATCAGATCGCGATAGAACGCGATCATCTCCTCCGCGGTGAACGGCCGATCTTTTGTGAGCGGATAGTATCTGCCGTCTTGATAGAATTCGGTTGAGGCCGCGTCCAGCGCAATCGCGATGTCCTCGCCGGCACGGTATCCCGCACGTTCGATGGCTTGAACGAGCAGATCCATGGCCTGATCGAGGGTATCGAGACGCGGTGCGTATCCGCCCTCGTCGCCGACCGTCGTCGGCTGACCTTGTTCGTGCAGCAGTTTTCCAAGCGCGTGAAACACTTCCGCGCCGAAGCGAACGGCTTCGCGCATCGACGATGCACCGACGGGAACGATCATGCATTCCTGAAATTGCAACGCGCCTTCCGCGTGCTTGCCACCGTTGATCACGTTCATCATCGGCACGGGCAGCGTCGAGGCCGACGGTCCGCCTAAATAACGAAACAACGGCAGCGAAAAACTCGCTGCCGCAGCTCGAGCCGTAGCAAGCGAAACGCCCAAAGTGGCGTTTGCGCCGATCTTGCTTTTGTTCGGCGTGCCGTCGATTTCGATGAGCCGATCGTCGATCTCGCGCTGTGACGTTGCATCGAGCCCTTCGAGCGCCGGCCCTAAGACGTCGTTGACATTACCGACGGCCTTCAGCACGCCTTTGCCGTTGTAGCGCGACTTATCGCCGTCGCGCAACTCAACTGCTTCATGCGCGCCGGTAGAGGCGCCGGATGGAACCATTGCTTCTTCGACAAACCCGAAGCTCGTCGCAACGCTGACCGCGACCGTCGGATTACCGCGCGAATCCAATATCTCGCGCGCGTGCACGCCTTCAATCAGCGGCCGGCCGCCGCCGCGCAATGATTCCAACGCCATGCTTACTTCTCCAATATCCAGCGCTCGAGATCGTGCCTGCGCGTAACGTAGTCTTTCGGTTCGAAGAAGATTGCAAGCTCTTTCTCAGCGCTCTCGTGTGAGTCGCTGCCGTGGACGAGATTCCGTCCGATCGTCGATGCAAAATCTGCGCGAATCGATCCGGGATCCGCGTTCAGCGGATTCGTCGCGCCCATGATTTGCCGGCAGCCGGCGATTGCATCTTCGCCTTCCACGGCCATCGCTACGAGCGGGCCGCTGGTGATGAAATCGACCAAGCCTTGAAAGAACGGCTTGCCTTCATGTTCGCCGTAATGTTTGCGAGCGCGATCTCCATCGAGTTGCATCATCTTCATTGCGATGATGAGGTAGCCGCGCCGCTCGAAACGCGCGACGATTTCACCGATCAAGCCGCGCGAGACGGCGTCGGGTTTGCAGAGCACTAATGTACGTTGGATAGCCATAGCCCGCGTGAAATACGGGCCAGGGGCAAAACAGGCCTGCCCCACGAAACATGCGGCTTCGTGAGCCGCTTTAGTCGCATTTCGCGCGTTCCCGTAACCGGAAGCACTAACGACGACATCGCGCGGATTCTCGGCGAAGAGCAAGCCCGCGGCCTGACGCTCGTCGCGGATTATCAAGAGCACGGCAAAGGCCGCAAGGGGCGGACGTGGGTCGCGCCGCCGGGGACTGCACTGCTCTGCACGATCGCACTGCCCGATCCCGTGGCGGCCGGCGATCTTTGGGTCGTCCCGTTTTGGACGGCGTTGGTAGTAGCGAGCGCGATGCGTGAATGCGGCGTCGAGCCCGTGATTACGTGGCCGAATGACGTGCTCGTCGGCGAACGCAAAGCCGCCGGAATCCTTTGCATTTCACGCGTGCTTGCGGATTACGCGTGGGTCGGATGCGGAATCGGCATCAACGTCATGCGCCCACACAACGATCCGACGCTCGCGGATATTTCACCGCCGCCGGCGTTTCTCAGTGACGTTGCGCCCGTCGATCGCGAACAGCTGCTGCAGGCGCTGCTGCATCATGCCGACGAGCGGTACGACGATCTCTACGCCGTTTCGAAAATCGTACGAGATTGGGAACGCGACGCACGCATTCCCGGCGTGCGATATCGCATTCTGCTGGATACGGAAAACGAGCCGTTCGAAGCGACGGTGTTACGTCTGCTCGAGGGCGGCTCGCTACTTGTCGATCGCGACGGAGCGCAGCAAGAGATCGCACTTGCCGACGCACGCATACTACGGGAATAACGCTACTTCACGACTCCGCCTAAAGCGATATTCGCGGTCTTGAGAGCCGTCACTGCGGCGCCTTCCGCGCCGCCGTCGATGCTCAAGCAAAGGTTCGACGTGCTGTTCACACTCGCGGGTTTCGGTATCATTTTGGCGGCAACGCCGGCATCTTTGAGCGCTTTGGTAGCGATCATCGTGTCGGCATTGCTCGAGAAAAAGAGAATGACGTCTGCCACGTTACACCTCTATTTCGAAGAGCCGCCGTGCACCAATTTGTCTAACCCCGCCGCAACCTCGCTCAGTTCGTTCACCCGCGCAACGGCTTGCTGCAAACGATTGCTCATCTCTTGCGAAAGCGTATCGATGACGATCATATCGCCTTGCAACTCTTCGTTCACCGCTTTCAGTTCGGCTACTTTGCCGCCGCCTTCGCTCAAATCCGCAATGAGGCGACCTGCTCGTTCCACTGCTGCTTTTGTTGCGGCGACGTGATCGCCCGAAACCTCGCCGCCGACAATGGTGACGCCGAGTTCCTTCGCTGCAGAGCTCACCTGTTCGCTGCGCTTCGCGAGCGCATTAGAGAGGCGCTGAACGATCGGAATCGCGACGAGCAGCGCAACGATCATTGCCAGCAGTCCCCAAAGCATAAACGTTTCGGTCATATGATTGATAATCGTCGTGATCTGCGACATCGGAATGCCGTACCAGCGTGCGCCGATAACGGTATTCTGGTCATCCATGATCGGATCGAGCCGCGCCAGGTACTGCGTGCCGCCTTGAGCGTCAGCGCCAACCCATGCGGTTCCGCTTGCAACTTTCTGTTTGGCGTAGTTTTCGACTTGTGCGTCGATAACGCGCGTGCCGTCCGGTTCGCTAATGGTCGATGAAATGATGGAGTCACCGTCCAGCACGGCCGTCTGCCCGCCCAGCGCGTGCGTGCTCGAGTCGACTAAATCGTAGTAATGATTCATCAGCACGCCGCCGTAGATTGCGCCCAGCGTGCGTTCGTTCTGGTCGCTCATCGGCGCGGCGCTGATGATTGCGAGTCCATCCTTCACGTGCTCGACCGTCTTGTCGCCGAGTTTGACGTCGGCCTCGGCTTGCGAACCGAGCCCTTCACCTGCGAGATCTTGTGCCGGCATAATCACCGCGCTGCTGACCGTCTCGCCGGTAAGTGCGCGCTGCACGTACTTATTGGCGGCGAGCGATCCGCCTACGGCGCCGTTCGCGCGTGCGACGACCTTCCCGTGTACGTCAACGATCGTTAAAAACGAAAGGCCCGAGGTGCGTGCGATGTTAGAAAGCTGATCTTGAAGCGCTTGCGCGTTGCCGCTTTGCAGACTCTTTCGAAGCGCATCCGAAACGGCGTCTTGCGCGATAAGCAGACGAATCTGATCTTTGCGCGAATCCCAATAGCCGCCGAACGCGTTCGATCCATTCGTCACCTCGGTGCGCCCCAGATCCATGAGATCTTTGCTCAACGTTAACCGCGCGGCCCCAACGCTGATGAGAAAGAACAGCAGCATCGACCCGACGATGGTGCCGAGCAATCGGACTCGCAGGCTCATACGGTTTCCCCTTCCGTCTCGTTGTCATTCACTTTGAATTGTGAGAGCCGGCCGTCGATGCGTCCGGCAAAGTCGTTCATCTGCGTAATGGAGGTCAGCATGCGTTGCGCCGCGTCCGTCACTTCCTTATTCACGTACGTCAAAACTTCGACGGACGACGCGTTTTGCTGAGAGATCTCCGCAATGCTTTGAAACGCCGAGTTCACCTGATCGGAGTGCGTCGACATCTGCTGCGTCGCTTGCACGTTGAGCTGCACCGATCGCGTGATTTCTTCAATGGATCGGATGACTTGGTATGAATTGCTGCTCATCGCACGCGCGACCGACGATATCTCCGAGATCTGCTGGTTCGCACTCAGCACCGCTTGTACGATTTCGCGAAGCGCACCCGATGCGGACGTCGTACTGTTGGCGCTTTCTTCGACGCGCTCGGTCAGGCGCTCCACCGCCTTCACGACCTCGGCGATGACCCCTTGCGTAGAAAGGATGTGCGCCGCAATCTCTTTCGTAGCTTGCACGCTGCCGTCAGCGAGTTTGCGGATTTCCGTCGCGACAACGGCAAATCCGCGCCCGTGTTCGCCGGCGCGCGCCGCTTCGATCGCAGCGTTGAGCGCGAGCAAATTCGTCTGTTCGGCAATGCGATCGATCACTTTGACGATATCGCCGATCTGCTCCGAGTTACTCCCGAGTTGCTGGATGTCGTTTGCGAGTTCGCCGATCGTCGACTTAATCGTATCCATGCCCTCGACGATCGTGTGAATCGCGCTGCCGCCTCGCTCTGCGGTTTCCGAGGTTTCCGTAGAAATGGATGAAAGCGAATCGACCTGGGCGGTAACTTGTTCGATTGACGTCGCCATGTTGGTAACGGCAAGCGAGGTTTCGTCGAGACTGCGCGTCTGCTCTTCCGCGGCGGCCGCGATTGCGTTGATCGTTTCCGTGAGCTGCGCGACCTTCTGCGTAGATTGCTCGACGATACGCGACTGCTCGTTGATGCCGTCGTCGAGCTGCCCTTGCGCGACCGACGCACCCTCAATAACCGCAAGCGCGGTCGACGCCGTCGTTTCAAGCTCCGAGCCCGCGAGGCCGAGCTGCGCCGCGTTTTCGTGCAGATTGCCAAGAAACTCGCGCATGCCGAAGATCAGTTTGTTGAGCGCAATAGCAAGCTCGGAAAGCGTCGTATCCGAAACGGCGAGATTTTTTGTGAAATCGCCTTGTGAGACTTCGCGAATGCCCGAAGCTAGCGCCGAGATGGAAGTTTGCAAGCCTTCCGTGCGAGGCAGTGCGACGCGTCCGTTGCCAAAGAGTGCCGGAAACTCTTCGTGCGCTTCATGTTCGACCGGTACGATATCGCCGGCGAAGAGCAGACTGATTGCGGCGCCGGCCAACGCAAGGAGGACCGCAGAGGGAACCGCGCCTGGAAGATGCTGAGCGCTGCGCATCTCAAAATCGATGGCGCCCACCGCGATGGCCAGAAGCGGACCGAGCGGGACACCAGCCAGGGCGGCCGTCACCGCCACGACAGCTATCAAAACTAACTCGAAGCCTGGAACGCGGAGACCGTACCACGCAAGTATCGCGCAGAGCAGCGCGGCCGCTGCCGAAACGGCGATACGGGACGCTAACGCTAAACGCGCGCGCCAAGCAACGAGTCTCATATCCGAGTCTACGGTAAAAGTCGGAGATTATTTAGCCGCAGTAGCCCACGCAACGTTTGTTTGCTTACCGTACAGGACCTAAGGCCTAGCTGCGGGCGCGACTGCGCTTTTCGCACGTCTCGCAGAAGTGCGACATCTTATTGTCTGTTTCGAAGATCGAGTTCGAGTAATACATCGCGCACCGCGCGTTGTAGCAATGTTTCAGTCCGACGGCATGGCCGATTTCGTGTACGCATTCTTTTAGCGTACGCTGAAACAAAACGTTTTCGTCCGGATCCTCGCCGTAAAAGTCACTGCGCAGGCGGTGGATCGAAACGACTGCAAGCCGGCGTTGTTCGTCCGCGTCGCCGAAGATGTAACGGTGCGACGTTTTGTAGAGATCGAAGTCGGTGAGTGCGAGCAGCAAGCCGTCGCCATCCGGATATTGGCGCAGCACCTTCGTCGTAAGCGTCGAGAGAAACATCTGCTGCCGAGCGCTGTTCACCGCGCTGCGCGGAACCACGAGCGCGCGTTCCACCGAAATCTCGTAGAGGAAGCGTTCTTCTAAGCACAGCGCGAGCCGCGAAAGAAAACCTGGGTCGATAGCGTTGATCGGAACGATGCGCAGCTGCGTGTCCATCCTGGAGCGGTGTCTTTCGACACGGACGCGAACAGCCCCGCATGCCTATCATCGGAATTGGCATGGACCTCGCCGAGGTCGAGCGCTATCGCTTCGACGATCGCAAGTTGGAGTGGTTCGCGCGGAAGATCTATACAGAGGAAGAGATGTCCTACGCGATGCGCAAGCGCAACTGGGCCGAACGCCTGGCCGGGTTCTTCGCCGCGAAGGAGGCGACGCGCAAGGCATTCGGTCATGCGATCCCGTGGCATCAAGTCGGCGTGTCGCACGAGCGTAGTGGAAAACCGATCATCCGTCTCTATGGATCCGCAGAGGCGTTGATCCGACGGCGCGGCGTCAGTGCAATTCATTTGACCATCACGCATACTGAAAGCATGGCGGCTGCCGTTGTCGTGCTGGAGGGTGCGGCGTGATCACGGTCCTCACGCCGGCGCAGATGCGCGAAGCAGACGCGCAGGCGTCTGCGCGCGTGGGCGACGTGGCGTTAATGCGCGCCGCCGGCGAACGTATCGCCGCGGTCGCAGAACGGTACGCACGCGGCAGTACTATCGTCGCAGTCGCGGGCCCGGGCAACAACGGCGGCGATGCGTTCGCTGCTCTCGCGCTGCTGAGCACGTACGATCGCATTATCTATGCGCAGCCGGCGGCGAATCCGTCGGCGGCGCGGCGCGACGCCGAAGAGCGCGCGCGTGCTTCGGGTGTTGTCGTGCGGCCGTTTCCGGACTCGCTTGCGTCAGCGCGTGCCGCGCTCCTGGATTGCGGACTCGCAGTGGTAGGATTGGTTGGAACCGGTGCCCGCTTACCACTGCCGGATCTGTACGAGCCGGTTATCACGGCCTTAAACGAATGTACTGCGCCGGTGCTTGCGATCGACATTCCCCCGGGCGTCGACGGCGAACGCGGAGCGGTGGTCGAGCCCGCTGTGCGCGCACACGTAACCGTTACGCTTGCGGCGCTAAAACCCGGGCTACTCTTAACACCGGGGCGATCGCATGTAGGCGATTTGTGGCTCGGCGAAATCGGCATGCCGGCGGACGTGCTTGCAGCGCAGCCGCGAATGTACGCCGCACTCGACGACGACGCGTTTTTGGATATGCTGCCTGCGCGCGCAGATGTTTCGGACAAACGCAGCGCCGGTGCGCCGCTGATTATCGCCGGTTCCGCGCAGTTCCCGGGCGCGGCGGTGTTGAGTTCGATGGGTGCCGCGCGGGCCGGCGCGGGCTACGTCACGACGGCGACGCCCGAAGCTGCGGCAGCGGCGCTTCGCATGCACCTGATCGAACAAGTCGTGGTGACGATCGATCCGTCAAAACCCGCGGGCGAGGTTGTGGCGGATCTTCTGGATGTTGCAAAACGTTGCTCCTCCGCCGGTATCGGTCCCGGTCTTGGCGCAGACGATCGTACCGGAGAGATTGTTCGTGAATTCGCTCGCCAAACGCAACTCCCGATGGTGATCGATGCCAGCGGACTATTTCACTTTGCAAAAAACTTGGAGATTCTGCGCGGCAAGAAGACCGTGCTGACCCCGCACGCCGGCGAGTTCGCGCGACTCTCCGGAAAAGGGACGGTCAAAGAAGGCGAACGTGTCGATCGCTTGCGGGAGTTCGTCGATCGAACGGGCGTTACGACGCTGCTCAAAGGTCAAGCAACGTTGATTTACGACGGCAAAACGATGCACGTCAATTCCACCGGAACGTCTGCACTTGCAACCGCGGGAACGGGCGACGTGCTCACCGGTATCATTGCCACGCTGTTATCCCAAGGCTTGTCACCTGTTGACGCCGCGCGTGCCGGCGCGTATTGGCACGGCCTTGCCGGCAAACACGCGGCATCATTACGCCCACGCGGCGTGATTGCGCGCGACGTGTACGAATCATTGGCGGCCGCCTTACCGAAACGCAGCGAGGAAGAAGCGCCGCTGCGCCGGATCTTTTAAGGCGACTTGTCGCTGTAAAACACGAGTCTTGGCTCCAGTGTATCGTTTCCAATGCGAATGATGCCGTACGAGTAATTCGGCTGCCGCCGCTTGTCGGTTGGCGATCCGGGGTTGAAATACAGCACATCGCCGTGCCATTGGCAATAGGGCACGTGTGAATGCCCAAAGAGAACGGCATTCACGCCGTCATGTGTAAACATGTTTTCCGCACGTGCCAGCGTCGAACGGCCGATGCCTTCATGGCCGTGCGTAACGCCGATGCGGACGTTGCCGAATTCGAGAATTCGCTTGTGGCCGTACCGGCGAACCAGGTCGCGCGTATCGTTATTTCCCGCGACGGCCTCGAACGGTGCGATCGCTTCAAACCATGGAACGGCGACCGCATCTACGATGTCGCCGCAGTGCACGATAATATCGACGCGTTCCCGCGCAAAGCCCGCACGCAACGCGGAAGGCAGCGCTTTTCCGAAACGCGGCATGTGCGTGTCGGAAACGACGCCAATGATGACAGGGCTCACGGGCTGTTGTACGTGGGCAACCAATAATATAACGTCGTTGGATCTTCGGGCTCGGCTAAACCATCGAAATCGACGGGAATCGATTCGGGCGTGTCGATGTCGAGATCGATCGGACGCCAATCGGGATCGCGTTCGTCGCGCTCATCCGGAAATCGAACACTCTTCAAACTGTCCGCATCTTTTGCGCCGATGAGCGAGTAATTCAGTTGCGCGTCAACGAGGGAAATGCCGTTAGGTAAGCCGCTGAAGAGTGGAAAGCGCAAGTGCATCAAGTCGTCGAGCCAGCTGCAGATCGGGCAGGTTTCTTCGGTGCCCGGAGGTCCGCCGAACTCTTTGTATCCGCAGCAGGGACACGTATAGCGCTTCACCTCACGAGATCTCGTAGGCCGTCCTCATCGATGATGGCGATGCCCAACTGCTCCGCCTTCGTCAGTTTACTTCCCGCTTCGGTGCCCGCTACGACGTAGTCGGTTTTTTTGCTGACGGAACCCGTGACTTTACCGCCGGCCTCGACGATCAGCGCACTGGCCTCGTCACGCGTCATGTTCGGCAGCGTGCCCGTAAGCACGAACGTTTTTCCTGCGAGTTTGCCGTTCGCAGCCTTTGCGCGTTTTGGAGCGCTCATCACGACGCCGGCCTTGCGCAGGCGCTCGATCATTTCACGGTTCGCATGCTGTTGGAAAAACAGATGCACGCTGGAGGCCACTTCTGGTCCGATGCCTTCGCTCTGCTTGAGTTCGTTTACGGAAGCTTGCTCGATCGCGTCGATCGTTCCGAAATCGTCTGCGAGAATTTGTGCGGTTTGCGTACCGACGAACCGGATCCCCAAGCCGGTTAAAAGACGAGCAAGTCCGCGCTTTTTCGAAGTCTCGATGTTCCGCAGCAAATTGGAAATCGTCTTTTCGCCGGTGCGCGGCACTGTTGCGAGTTTCTTCTCGTCCAAATCGTAAATGTCGGCGATGTTGTGCACCAGGCCGAGTTCCGTGAGCTGCTGGGCCATCACGTCGCCGATGCCTTCGATATCCATCGCACCGCGCGAAGAGAAGTGCCGCACGCGTTCGAACACCTGCGCCGGGCATGCCGCATTCGTGCAGCGCGACATAGCTTCGCCTTCGGGGTGATCCACGTCGGAGCCGCACACCGGACACGTATCCGGCATGACAAATTTCGGCGGGTTGCCTTTGCGCTCGCTCAGCACCGGGCCCACGACGCGGGGAATGACGTCACCGGCGCGGACCACAAGTACGGTGTCGCCGACGCGAATATCGTTGCTCGCGATGTACTCCGCGTTATGCAGTGTGGCATTCTGCACGGTTACGCCGCCGATCTTTACCGGCGCGAGCACGGCGTTCGGATTGAGCGTTCCGGTGCGGCCCACCGTGATGACGATGTCCAGCAGTTTCGTGCGCGCCTCGCGTGCTTTAAACTTGTATGCAATGGCCCAACGCGGATCGCGTCCCGCTACACCCAGGCGTTCCTGCGTTGCCAGGTTATCGACTTTGATGACGACGCCGTCGATCTCGTAGTCGAGATCGTCGCGCTTCTCTTCCCACTGTTCGCAGTACGAGATCACCTCGTCGATGCTCTCGAAGCGATGGACGTTCGGGTTCACCGCAAACCCGAGATCTTTGAGCAGCTGCAGCGCATCCCACTGCGTGTGGACCGGTTTGCGGCCCTTGTCGTCCTGTCGAAGGGCGCCGATCGAATACGCGAAGAACGACAGTTTCCGCTCTTTCGTAAGTTTCGGATCGAGTTGGCGCACGCCGCCGGATGCCGCGTTGCGCGGATTTGCGAAGATCGGCAGCCCTTCGCGCTCGCGCTTGCGATTCAAAGCTTCGAAGTCGCTCTTGCGCAGATACACTTCGCCTCGTGCTTCGATCTCCTCCGGAGCTTTTCCATGGAGGCGCAGCGGAATGGAACCGATGGTTTTCAGGTTGGCGGTGACGTCTTCGCCGACGCGCCCGTCGCCGCGCGTTCCGCCGCGCTCGAGCGTGCCGTTACGGTAGCGAAGCGACGTCGCGAGCCCGTCGATCTTCAGTTCCACGACGTAGGCCACTTTTTCGTTTGCGAGTTTGCGCACACGCTCGTCAAATGCGCGCAGTTCGTCGGCATTGAAGGCGTTGCCGAGCGAGAGCATCGGAGAATGATGCTCGTACGGCGCGAATTTTTCGGAGGGCGCGGCTCCGACGCGCTGAGTCGGCGAATCCGATGTGCGTAGTTCCGGATGGCGCTCTTCCAAATCGACGAGCTCGCGCAGCAGCGCATCGAACTCGGCGTCCGTAATCTGGGGATCGTCGAGCACGTAGTAGCGGTAATTTGCTTCGTTGATGAGCGCGCGCAACTCTTCGACGCGCGCTTCCGCTTGCGAGTGCTCCTTGAGTTTCATACCGCGGCCTTGCGCTTGCGCGCAACGCTCATTACTTGCACCGGATAGCCGTCGGGATCGCCGATAATCGCGATGCGCCCGAACGGCTCGTCGTACGGATCCTGAAACACGGGAACTTTAAACGTTGCACAGTCTGCAACGAACTTGTCGACGTTGTCGACGGTGAATCCCAGCTGCAGCGAGCCCGGACGGA
>CAZHGH010000020.1:0-24945 GCA_964531205.1 uncultured bacterium | reverse complement strand
CCCAAAACGTCGCGATAGAAATCGCGAGAGCGCTTGAGATCGGCGCAGACGAGCATGGCTACCCAGAACTTTGTCATTCGGGAGTAGCCTTCGCGACGAGGGTACTGTCTTCTGCTTGACTTTTGTATACATTTGTCATAATATGTAATCACCGGGTGTGGGCAGACGATCGGGCAACTCTCCCGTTGTCGTCGCGTCAAAGTGCAGGAAGGTCACTTAATAGAGCCTTTGATCAAAGGAGAATCTTAGGTTGAAAATACGCCCGGATCTCATTTGGGATAATGAAAACGTTGAGCATTTATGGAAGAGCCATCAGGTTACACCTGACGAAATCGAGGAAGCATTGTTCGGGCTTCCAGGTGAGGAACCGACATATCGGTTGCGTCGCGACGGCGACTACCTTATCGTCTATGGCGAAACGGGATCGGGCCGGCTCCTAAAGTTCGTCGGTGAATTTCGAGAGCAGCGCTTCCGCGTTTTTGCGGCTCGCGACATGGATGCGGATGAGAAGCGAGCATATCGCAAAGGCAAATAGCAGAGAGGATCACTACGGGTGGCTACCACAACGAAAAAGACTCAGCGTGAGGCCGAAGCAGACCTTAATCGTTCGCAAGCTGAGGATATCGAAAAATCGGAAGTTGTGCGTGGCGCTTCGACTCAACCAGTTACGTTCCGCGCCAGCGCCCCACTGCTGGAGCGCATAGACGCATTGGCTGAAAAAGAGCACCGTACGCGTGCCAATTTAATCCAGCACATTTTGTGGACTTACATCCACGAGCACGAATCTAAGAAACGTTAGTTTATCGCGCGCTCTGCGAGCGCGCCCTTCGACAGCGCAGTTCGGCAATGCCGAACCGCTTTGCTCAGGGTCGTTCGATACCTCACGATGACGATGAAGTTACGCCTCAACGGCGACGCGGCCGCCTTTAGCAAGATCGTCGAGCACGCGAAGATTTTCTTCTTCCAATGCCTCGACCGCCGCGGCATCCGTTTGATGATGTCCGACCGCGCGCTGATCTTGCAACACCGGCACGAGATACTGTCCCGTGTACGAACGTTCGTTTGCCGCCAACTCCTCGGGTGTGCCGACGCCGACAACCGTACCGCCGCGATCGCCGCCTTCCGGACCGAGATCGATGAGGTAGTCCGCCGTCTTAATCACGTCCAGATTGTGCTCGATCACTAAGACCGTATTCCCGGTTTGCACCAAGCGCTGCAGCACTTCCAGCAGCTTGTGGATGTCCGCGAAATGCAGACCCGTCGTCGGTTCGTCCAACACATAGAATGTGCGTCCCGTCGAGCGCCGCGAGAGTTCGGTCGCGAGTTTTACGCGTTGCGCTTCGCCGCCGGAAAGCGTCGTTGCCGGTTGTCCCATCTTGATGTAGCCCAAGCCGACATCGCAGATCGTTTTGAGTTTGTTGTGAATGCGCGGAATCGCGGAGAAGAACGCGCTCGCTTCATCGACGCGCATCTCGAGAACGTCGGAGATCGTCTTGCCCTTGTACTTCACCTCGAGCGTCTGCGCGTTGTAGCGTTTGCCTTTGCAGACTTCGCACGGCACGTAGACGTCGGGTAAGAAGTGCATCTCGATCTTGATGATGCCGTCGCCCTGACACGCCTCGCAGCGCCCGCCCTTCACGTTAAAGGAGAAACGCCCGGGCGTATAGCCGCGCATCTTCGCTTCGGGAACGAGCGAGAAGAGTTCGCGAATTTGATCGAACGCGCCCGTGTACGTCGCCGGATTGCTTCGCGGCGTGCGTCCGATGGGTGATTGATCGATCACGACCATCTTATCGAGTTGATCGACGCCTTTTACGCTGCCGTACGTGCCGCTCGCAGGTTGTCCGTGCAAATGCTGGTTCAGCGCGCGCACCAGCACCTCGTTCACGAGCGTCGATTTGCCGCTGCCGCTCACACCCGTAACGCAGGCGAACACGCCGATCGGAAAGTCGACGTCGATGCCGTTCAAGTTGTTCGCTTTCGCGTTCTTGACTTTGAGCCAACCGCGCGCATTGCGCCGCCGTTTCGGAATCGGAATGAACTTGCGTCCCGAAATATACGCGCCCGTTTCCGACTCCGGATGTCTGATGACGTCCTCGAGTGAGCCGACGGTTAAAATGTCTCCGCCTTCCGCGCCTGCGCCGGGACCGATGTCCACGACGACGTCCGCGGTGCGAATCGTATCCTCATCGTGCTCTACGACGATGAGCGTATTGCCTAAATCACGGAGGGTACGTAGCGTCGCGAGAAGCCGATCGTTGTCGCGCTGGTGCAGCCCGATCGACGGCTCGTCGAGAATATACAAAACGCCGACCAGCGAACTGCCGATTTGGGTCGCGAGGCGAATGCGCTGCGATTCGCCGCCCGAAAGCGTCGTCGCAGAACGTGCGAGCGTCAAATAATTCAATCCGACGTTCGTAAGGAAACCGAGGCGCGCGCGGATCTCCTTGAGCACTTGGTGCGCGATCTGCTCTTCGCGCTCGTTCGGTCTGAACTCGCGGAAGAAACGTTCGCATTGCTCGATGGACATGTTCGTGATCGTATTGATGCTCTGTCCGCCGACCGTCACCGCAAGCGCTTCCGGCTTAAGACGCGCACCCTTACACGTCGGGCACGTCGAGGCCGACATGAACTTCTCGATGTCTTCCTTGACGTAGTCGCTCGAGGTTTCGCTGTGACGGCGCTGGAGGTTATTGACAACGCCTTCGAACGTAGCGCGATAATCCCACACCTTGCCGCCGCGGGATTCGTACGAAAAATTCTGCTCCGAATCAGTGCCGTACAGAATGACGTCAAGGACTTCTTCGGACATCTTGTTGATCGGCGTCGAAGTTTTGACGCGGAACTTTCGCAGCACGCGTTCCAGCTGTTGCAAATAATACGGATTCATCGATGGGAAGCGGCCGCTGCCAATGGATTTGCTCCACGGCACGATCGCACCGTCATCGATAGATTTACTGCGATCGGGAATTACTTTCCACGGATCGATCTCGATCTTCTCACCCAGACCACTGCAGTCGGGGCACGCACCGTACGGCGAGTTGAACGAGAACAGCCGCGGCGCGAGTTCTTCAAAAGACAGACCGCAATAGACGCACGCAAACGCTTCGCTAAATGTCAGCTCCCGCGCAGCCGGCGCCGCCTTCACCGTTCCGGCATTCACTTGCAATTCGTTTGGTGAGCCGTTACGCGCCGGCTCGACCAGTGCCGTAACGATACCGGTCGAGAGGCGCAGCGTCGTTTCGATGGAGTCGGTCAACCGTTTGCGGATGTCCGGTTTCATCACCAGACGATCGACGATCACTTCGATGGTGTGCTTGCGCTTTTTGTCCAGAACGATCTTCTCGCGCAGCTCTTTCGTCTCGCCGTCCACGCGAACGCGAGAGAAGCCCTCTTTCGCGATTTCCTCAAAGAGCTTGGTGTATTCGCCCTTACGTCCGCGCACGAGCGGCGCAAGCAATTGAATGCGCGAGCCTTCGGGCAACTCCATGATCGAGTCCACGATCTGCTCGCTGGTTTGCGAGCTGATCTCGCGGCCGCAGTTATAGCAATGCGGAATGCCGATGCGTGCAAAGAGCAAACGCAAATAATCGTAGATTTCCGTGACCGTGCCGACCGTCGAGCGCGGATTGCGCGAGGTCGACTTCTGGTCGATTGAAATTGCCGGTGAGAGGCCCTCGATGTAATCGACGTCGGGCTTCTCCATCTGCCCCAAGAATTGCCGCGCGTACGACGAGAGCGACTCGACGTACCGGCGCTGTCCCTCGGCGTAAATTGTATCGAAGGCAAGTGAGGACTTGCCCGAGCCGGAGAGACCCGTAATGACGGCGAGCCGGTTCCGCGGCAGGACGAGATCGACGTTCTTGAGGTTATGCTCCCGAGCGCCTTTTATGACAATAGAGTCAAGCCCGCGGGGCTTGACTCCGTTGCCTAACGGAAACGGGGGCGTGGATGAATCAGGCATGCCGCCCTATTCAACACAGCACGCCCCGGTTACGTTTCGCTATGGAGAGGGAGGCGGGCTGGCGCCCGGCGGGGTCGTCACACCGACTGGCTCCGCTGCACGCAGTTTGATGTATTCTCCGACAATAACCAGCGTCGCGAACGCCGCGACGACCTGATTGATCACGTACGAGACGATCGGTCCAATGAACGCGATGTGATGCAAAATGCCGCCAATCCATCCCGCGATAAGGAACGCAATGCCCAGCAGAATCACGATTGCCAACGTCATCACAAAGTTGCGAGACGTCATGCGCGCGGATTCTCCAAGCGCTTCCGTTCCGGATCGTTTTCCAACTACGACGCTGGCGAACGTATAGATGAAGAACAGCCAATACGCAAGCAGCGATAGCCCGAACGTGAAGAATGCGAGCAAGACTGCGATGATGCCGAGGATGAGAAGCAATACGATTGCGGACAGCAGCGACGCAGCATCCTCGCGGAATGCGGCTCCGCCGTCCGCCAGGGTTGCCGTTCCGGTCCGCCACGCCGCGTCCGCCATACCCGTCGTATAGGCGACGGTCAGGATACTGGCGGCCAGAAGGACCAGCCCCAAAATCATCGCGGTGAGCAATGCGGCGCCGACGCCGGCAGCGCCGAGTCCGACGGCGCCGAACCCGACCGCCGAGGCGAGCCCGAAGGTCGCGAGCAGCGAGACGATCACTGCCGCGATGATAGCGATGACGATCGCCGGAACGATGATGATCCAATTATTGTTGAGGAGCTGCCATGCGCGCCCAAACGTGTTGCCTAGGTCTTCCGAGGTTTGCATATGCCAATGACCTCCCGAGGCTAAAAGCGTAGGGCTAGGGTGTGAAGGACTTCGGAAGACGCACGTATTCTCCCACGACGACGAGCATCGCGTAAGCAACGACTGCTTCCATAATCACCCATCCCACGACCGTGCCGAGCAGCGGCACCCGTCCAAGGGCGTCGCCGGCGATTCCACCGATAATTGCGAGCACGACGATCAGCGCTACCACCGCTAGCGTCACGCCGAAATTGCGCGCCGCCAATTGGATAGACTCAATGGTCGCTTCCGTAGCGCTGCGATCGCCGACGATAACACCCGGCATCGTGTAGAGCAAGAACACCATGTAGAGCAGCACGGAGATGCCGAACGTCGGAACGACCAACGCCGCTGCAGCAAGGCCTATAAGAAACAGCACACCCAGCGCAAGCAACGCTTGAAAACCGTCGCGCTGCAGCGCGGCCCAGCCGTCGGCGAGCCTCGCACGTCCGCTGCCCCAGGCCGCACCCGCCATACCAACCGTAAACGCGATCGCCACCAATGCGCCTAAAATGTGCATGCCGATCTCGACGATCGTTCCGAAAAACATCCAAAAAGCGCCCGCGCCTTGCGCATCCAGATTTGCGAAGAAATCCCACGACGCAACGCCCGATGCTGAAAGCGCGCGATCGATTGCCGCGCTGACGATTGCAACGACGATCGATGGTACGACGATCACTGGATTGCGCTTGAGCAAAAGCCAAGCGCCGCCGAAAACTTCACTCATAACAGATGAGGTGCGACTTCGCCGATCTCGCGCACGATCACGTTCGGCGGCGGTGCCCCGGGCGGCACGTCTTCGTTGCGCACGTTGACCCAAACACTGTACAGACCGGCTTCGATCGCTCCTGAGATGTCGCGATCGTAGCGGTCGCCCACCATTGCGCTAATTGATGGCGAGCTCTCCAATTTGCGGCATGCATGCGCAAACAGCAGGGGATCGGGTTTGACCATTCCCACTTCGTCCGCCAAAAACAGCGCGTCAAAATATTGAGAGATCTGCAAAAGCGCAATCTTCTCGTGATGCGTTTCGGAAACGCCGTTCGTGAGCAGGCCCAATTTTACGCCGCGTGCTTTCAGAGCTTTCAACAGATCGACGGCGTCAGGGAATGGAGAGAAATACTTTTTGCGATAAATGTTGTAATTCGTCGCGCTGCGTTCCGCAAGATCGGGATCGCCCAACCCAACGGTGCCGAGGGCATTCTTCCACATTGTCGTGCGCAGCTGCGAGAGTTTGACCTGCACCTGCTCCTTGGTGAGCCGCTGCCAGAAGCCTTCGGCTTCGGCGATATACGCGTCTTTCAGCGCGAGCGCATCGATTCCGCGTTCGGCCGCAACTTCGCGCGCGACCTCTTCCGCCGCTGTTGTGAATGCGTACGTGTCGTCGTGCAGCGTGTCGTCGAGGTCGAATAAAACTGTCTTGATATCAGCCTTCATGTGAGAACCGGACGCGGAAACTCCGCAGTTGATACGCCGTGAGATCGAAGACGATCATCTCTCCCTCGATTGTAACCGGCAACCCTATCTCGCGTTCAAGCGCATCTGTCGAAACGGCGGCGGTCATGCGTGCGCCGCAGCGGAGGCTCACGCGCCGCGCTCTCCCGTCACACTCCCGAACTCGCACAATGACGCCATCGCCGTCTTCGGAAGGTTTACACGCGACGACGAGCACCGCATCATCGTCACAGATAAACAGCCGTACCCGTGGATCGTGAGCGAACTGCTCCCACGCCCGCTCCAGTGCGCCGGTGCCGGCAGCCGAGAACGGCGCAAAACCGTACGAAAAACGATACGAGCCCAAATCGGCTTTTGGATCCGGCCAAGCCGTGCCGCGAAGCAGCGAATGTCCCAGCTGGACGCCCCCTTGCGGCAGCGACCGCGCGCTCCAGCCATACGTATCCAACGCAAAAAGAGCAACTCCGTTCCCGCTTTCGTCACGCACTGCGGCGAAACGCTGGCCCGGCACCTCGAATTTCGCTCGTTCTTGCGGCGTCTCGCGCAACGCGCTGCGCACGATTGTTCCGTGCGGCGACCCGTACGTAACGTTGGACGATTGTACCGGCAGCCAATTCTCGACGCGAAGCAGCTTGCGCCGCTCGCTCCAATCGACGTCCAAATCTACGCGCAAGAACGGCTCGCCGGCAAACAACGCTACGCGCATTATGCCCGCTGACTTGCCGAGCGCGAAATCTATTACCAGCGCACCCTCTTCGATGCGATGACCGGCCGGCGTAGCATGACGCATCGAGCGTTGGTAACCATCGTCTATGTTCCACGCTTCCCATTGCTTCGGTTTGTCGTCATACAGCGCAAGTACGTTCGCTTGGGAAACGACGCTTCGCCCGCGTCCGGCTTGCAACTCGACAATCGTCCCGTTCGCCAGCACCTCGGCGCGCAGGAGCCCGTTGTCAAAAATATAGCGCTCGTTTTCTTCCACGGGCGGCGCCGGATCGGGCTGGCCAATCCCGCCTTGCGCGCGCGGCAGTATGGTTCGCGCTCCGGCAATCACATTTGAGATAAGCTCGCCCGCCTGCGCGTATTCATCGGCGGCATCGTCATACACCGGCGTGATGGACGTGCCCGGCAGCACGTCATGAAATTGATTGCGCAAAACAATTTTCCACGCTTCATGCAATCGCGCGGCAAAGTCGTCAACCGTGGCGCGAGGTGCGTGTACGGCGACGCACCAGCCGAGCAGTTCTTCAGCTTCTACAAGCGCGCGCTCTAGCAAAGCGTTTTGGAATTTCACGTCGTGATGGGTGGTGTACACGCCGCGATGGTATTCCAGATAGAGCTCGTCGCGATGAAACGGCAGATCGTCGCGGCGTGAAGCGAGCTCGTCGAACCATGCACTTGGTTTGATCCAGGTGCCGAGCGCACGCGCCTGCTCCAGCATCTTCGGCGTCACACCGCCGCCGCCGTCGCCGTAACCGAGAACCAGCGGCTCACGGCGCTCCTTCGCGCGAGCGATGCGCCAGGGATACGCCGGGCCGTCGTACGATTGAATTAGCGCAGCGACGACGGAACTTCCATCGGGTCCTTCCCATACAAATTGCGGATATGGAAATTTCGTGGTGTCGTTCCACTGGAGCTTCGTCGTTGCGAAGTAAGGAATGCCGGCATGCGCGAGCAGCTGTGGAAGCGTATTTGCAAAACCGAAGGTGTCGGGAAGCCACGCGATGCCGGGCGCGATGCCGAAATGCCCGGCACAATACGCGTGCGCGAGCATCATTTGACGCAGCAACGATTCGCCGGATGGAATGTTGCAATCGCTTTCAACCCATAACGCAGCGACGCCGGGATCGAAGCGGCCTTGCGCGACGTGGTTGCGGACGCGTTCGAATAATTCGGGATCCGCGGCTTCCACAAAAGCGTACAACTGCGGTTGACTCTGCACGAACGTGAACGATGCATCGCGATCGAGCAGATCGCATGCGATCGCGAACGTACGTTGTGCTTTGCGCCGTGTTTGCTCGTACGTCCACAGCCACGCTACATCGAGATGGCTGTGACCGATGAGCCGCATGTCATCGTGAGGTATCGAACGACCCCGAGCGTAGTCGAGGGGCGCGCTCTGCACTTCTACTGCGCGGTGCGGACGCTCGTGCGAACGGCGGTTGATATACCACCAAACGATGCCCGGTCCCGAAGGCAATCCGTTGGTGGGCAACGCCTCCAATTCCACGTCGAGCTCGAGCATGCGCGGACGTTCGTCCGGCGGCAGAACGACGTCGTGATGCTCGCGATCGTACGCGCCCATTGCGATACCGTCGACACGCAAGAGAGCTCCGGTGCGCGTCTTGTAACGCACTTCGATGCTTTTCTGCTGCGGCGGCAACACCGCCCGGAAGCGAACTGTGCCGTCAGCGGGACCGGAATCCGCGTACTCGAGGGGAAGGCGCACCCCGTTTCTGTTTAACGGGAAGGTACGCGATTCTTGTAGAGTATGGCGACGATGATAAGCAAGAACGCAGCTAATCGAATGAAGTACATTCCGGCCCGGGGCTCCTCGGGCGTATTACGGATGGCAAGTCCAAGGCGCTCGAGGCCAAGCAACACCCACGCCACGGAGAAGATAATGAAAAACCGGTCGCGGGTGCGCAACCAATAGCGCCAAAAAAACAGGGCGAGGACAAAGCAGCCCATCATCAGCATTCCGCTGAGAAAAAGAAACATCTACGCTTCCTCCTCGATGAGCCCGTAACAGAGCACTCCAACACCGAGGAGCGCGGGAACGAGCCGCCAGACGGAGAGGTCCACAGACGGCGGCAACACGATGACGTCCACGAATAGGATGATGTTATTTACGCACAGACACGCAAAGCACACTGCGCTCCACATAAGTAGCCGCGTACCGCTTTTCCGGTAAGCCCGGAACAACAGGATGGAGCATAGCAAACTCGTTGCCATGCACAGCAAATACACAACTTCAGCGGGGACGTTCATCGTTTTCATCATCCTTGAACCTGAACGCGTCGGCGAACGAACGCGCCGCGTCGGGCCGGGAAAACACCAGCTCGATGACGCTAAAGCGCCGCGCACCGTACTCTTCTTGAAGCATCTCGACCATTTCGTGTGAGCGCCCGCTTGCTGCATAGCGGAAACCCTGTCCTGCATGTTCGCGTGCCAAGCCGGTTTTCTCGAGAGCCTGTAAACGCGACGAAATGGAGTTTGCGCTGCTGCGCAAAATCGCGCTGATCTCCTGCACGCTCCACGCGCGTTCGGGATTAGCGAGTAAAATCAACAACACTTCAATCTGTTCGACCGAAGTGATGTTTTTGTTGACGAAAGTTCGGAATCCATCCGTGAACTCGCGTTTTCCCATGCAGTACGCGAGCTGTTCGAACTAACTTCCGACGAGTTCCTTTAACGCGTGCTCGAAAATCTTCGGCGCCTTGCCTTGGAACAGCAGCGATTCATTGCCGCCGATCTGCTTGCGCAGTTCGATCAATTCGTCACGCAACGCGGCGGCTTTTTCAAATTCCAGATTGGCGGCGTACTCGCGCATCTTCTGCTCGAGCTCCGAAGCCATTCGCATCGCGACGTCGCGCGGAATCTTCTCGCGCCGAATATCCGCCTGCACTTCTTCGGTTGCTCCGACCATGCTGAGAATGTCGTGAATCTCTTTGCGTACCGATTTTGGCTCGATGCCATGCTCGGCGTTGTACGCGAGTTGCAGTTCCCGGCGTCTGCGCGTTTCACCGATGGCTCGCGCCATCGATTCGGTAACGACGTCGGCGTACATAATGACTTTGCCTTCGACGTTACGTGCGGCGCGGCCGATGGTTTGAATCAACGACGTGCCGCTGCGCAGATAGCCTTCTTTGTCGGCGTCCAGAATGCCGACGAGCGAAACCTCCGGCAAGTCTAAGCCTTCACGCAACAGATTGATGCCGACAAGCACGTCGAACACACCGAGACGCAAATCGCGTAATATCGCGATGCGCTCGAGCGTATCAACTTCGCTGTGCAGATACCGGACCTTCAAGTTCATCTCGATGAGGAAGTCGGTCAGGTCTTCAGCCATCTTCTTCGTGAGGGTCGTAACCAGCACGCGCTCTTTGCGCTCGACGCGGCGACGGATCTCCTCCATAAGATCGTCCACTTGATTACGTGTCGGCCGTACGTCGACTTCCGGATCGACCAGGCCCGTCGGCCTGATGATCATTTCGACGACTTGCGAGCTGCGGCTCATTTCGTACGTTCCCGGCGTTGCGGAAACGTAGATAATTTGATTGACGTGATCGTCGAACTCATCGTACGTCAGCGGACGATTATCGAGCGCGCTCGGCAAACGGAAGCCATGCTCGACCAGTGAGAGTTTGCGCGAACGGTCGCCGCCGTACATCGCGTGCACCTGCGGCAGCGTTACGTGCGACTCGTCGATAAAGACCATCCAGTCCTTCGGGAAAAAATCGAGCAAACACCACGGCGTCGATCCGGCTTCACGGCCGGTGAGATGGCGCGAATAGTTTTCAATGCCGTTGCAGTATCCGACTTCGCGGAGCATATCGAGATCGTACCGCGTGCGCATCTCGAGCCGTTGTGCTTCCAACAGCTTTCCGTGCTCTTTGAAGTAGCGCAGGCGTTCTTCGAGTTCTTCCTCGATCGACAAAACCGCACGCCGCAGCTTTTCATCGGGTGTTATGAAATGCTTTGCGGGAAAGATGAGCAGCTCGTCTTTGCTTTCGACGTACTCGCCCGTCAGGATGTTTACGACGTTAATCGCGTCGATAGTATCGCCGAAGAACTCGATGCGGTGCACCAATTCTTCATCGACGCCGACGTATTCCAGCGTATCGCCGCGCACGCGGAAGGTTCCACGCACCATATTCAAATCGTTGCGGCGGTATTGCATGTCGACGAGTTTGCGCAGCAGCGCGTCGCGGTCCATCTCTTCGCCGAGTTTCAAACGCACCGACATGTCCATATAGTCCGACGGCGAACCCAAACCGTAAATACATGAGACGGACGCAACGATCAGCGTATCGCGCCGCGTCAGAAGCGACTGCGTGGCAGAATGGCGCAGACGCTCGATCTCGTCGTTGATCGAACTGTCCTTTTCGATGTAGGTATCCGTGTGCGCGATGTACGCTTCCGGCTGATAGTAATCGAAGTACGAAACGAAGTACTCGACGGCGTTCTCCGGGAAAAATTCGCGGAACTCGGCGCAAAGTTGCGCGGCGAGCGTCTTGTTATGGCAAAGCACGAGCGTCGGCTTCTGCACGAGTTCGATAACGCGCGCCATGGCGAGTGTCTTGCCGCTGCCCGTCACACCCAGCAATGTCTGTGCGCGATCGCCGCGGCGCACGCCGAGCGCCAGCGCGTCCGTCGCCTTCGGTTGGTCGCCCGCCAGCTGGTAGGGGGTCACGAGCTTGAATTTTTGGGCCATTGCTTCTAAGGTACCCGGCGTGCCAGGGTAGGGTTGCGCAGGCGTGCGCGGGAACTTCAAGTTCGCCCGCCCCTCGCTTTGGAGAACGAACCCGTTGAGCCAGAACCCGTTACTCTTCTCCGGTAATTCAAACCGGCAGCTCGCTGAAGACATCGCAAAACGTCTGAAGCTGCATGTCGGCAAAGCGCTCGTCTCCAAATTCAAAAACGAAGAGACGCGGGTTCAGATCGGCGAGAACGTGCGCGGATCGGAAGTCTTCGTCATTCAGTCGATCTGCAAAGCGCCCAACGGCAACGGCGTCAACGATGCGCTGATGGAACTCATGCTGATGATCGACGCCCTCAAGCGCGCGTCGGCCGCTCGCATCACCGCGGTCATTCCGTACTACGGGTACGCGAAGCAAGACAAGAAGACGACCGGACGCGAACCGATCTCGGCAAAACTCGTGGCGAACATGCTGAAGACGGCAGGCGCGAAGCGCATGGTCACGATGGATTTGCATGCGGCGCAGATTCAAGGCTTCTTCGATGGGCCGGTCGACAATTTGATGGCGATGCCGACACTGTGCAACTACCTTAAAAAGGAAGGCCTCTGCGACGAACGGATCGTCGTCGTCTCCCCTGACGCCGGCGGCGTGCACCGTGCGGAGTTGTTCGCGAAGCGTTTGAACAGCTCGCTTGCCATCGTATTCAAGCGCCGTCCGGAACCCGATATCTCGGAAGTGACCGATATCGTCGGCGACGTGAAAGGCAAGGTCGCCGTTGTGGTCGACGATATGATCTCGACCGGCGGCACGCTGGCGAAAGCGGCTGAAGCGATCCTCGAGCGCGGCGCAACGAAGGTTTACACGGTCGCTTCGCATGGTATTTTCGCCGGAGAAGCGATTCAGGTGCTCGACGACTCGCCGATCGAGAAAGTCGTTATCACGAACACGATTCCGTTCCCCGACGTCAGCGAGCATCCGAAGTTCGTGCAACTTTCTATCGCGCAGACGTTCGCAGACGCGATCAACCGCATCACGACGAATCGCTCCGTCTCCGAACTCTTCACTGACGACGGAGAAAAAAAAATGAATGAACTCGCGCAGCCGGTTCCCGAACCGGTCGTGATTTCGTAACGACGAGGACGTAAGCATTGGCACAGCAACTTTCGCTCACCATAGAACGCCGCGACGGCGCGGGTACGAGCAAATCAAAAGCCCTTCGCCATGCAGGCAAAGTGCCGGGCGTAGTATACGGGCACGGTTCGAGCGATCTCATAGCGATCGAACGTCGCGCGCTCGATGACCTTCTGCATCACGGCGGCCGCACTGGGCTCATCGAGCTGCGGATCGACGGCAAGCGCTTCGATACGGCACTCGTGCGTGAAATTCAAATCGATCCCGTGTCACGCAAGACGATTCACATTGATCTTCAGCGCGTCACTGCAACCGAAAAGGTTCACGCAAGCGTGCCGGTTACGACAGTGGGCACGCCCGACGGCGTTCGCAACTTCGGCGGCGTCATGGACGTGATCGTGCACGAAATCGAGGTCGAAGGTCCTGCCAACAAGTTACCGGATCACTTAGAAGTGGACGTTTACAATCTCGGTATTCACGAGCACGTCTGCGCGTCCGACATCAAGTTACCGTCTGGGTTCAAGCTCTTGACGAATCCGGAGACGATCGTCGTAACGGTGGAAGCTTCGAAGACCGCCCGTGCACTCGAAGAAGCCGAAATCGGAGCGGTTGCTCCCGAAGTGCAGCCTGAGTTGGTCGGCAAGCCCGAGGAAGAAGGAGCGCCGGAATAGCGCAACGCTCCGCCGAGACCGTCCGCATGGTTGCGGGCCTCGGCAATCCCGGACGCGAGTACGAACGAACGCGCCACAACGTCGGATTCTTGGTAGCCGACGAGGTGGCGCGTCGTCTTGATATTTCCAATTGGAAGACCAAAGACGGCGCGCGTCAGGCGTACGATTCAGGCCGCAAACTCGTCATTGTCGAGCCGCAGACGTATATGAACAACAGCGGCGTTCCGCTGCGGCTCATCGCTTCATGGTACCGGACACCGCCGGAGTCGCTGCTCGTTATTTACGACGAGATGGATCTGCCTTTTGGAAAGATTCGTATGCGCCCGTTCGGAGGGCACGGCGGCCATAACGGCATGCGTTCGATCATCGCGACGATGACGGATCGCTTTCCGCGTATTCGCGTGGGCGTAGGGCGCCCGGAACGGGACAGCATCGATCACGTCCTCAGTCCCTTCAACAAGGCCGAACAGGAAAACTTGCCTGCAATCATCGATGCAGTCGCGGACGGCGTGCGCATTTGGCTCGACGAAGGCACCGACGCCGCCATGCAATTCTTGAACAATTTAGAGGTCGCGTAGAACGAAGCTGCGCGCGCCAAGCGTTGCAATAACGGCGATCCACACGCACGTCCAAACGGCCAGCGTCACGGGAGGCGGCGCGAGCACGAAGAACGGCCCCGGCCACACGTGATTGGCGGACATCGCTGCCACCATGGATGCAGGCTCCATGCGATAAAGGGCCGATTGCCACATGGCATCGCTGGGCAACAGCAACTGCGTAATCGTGCCTGCGTGGCGAACGGTATCGTTGTTGTAGTAGATGCCGACGCTTTGCGCGATTCCACCAAGGCGCGCGATGATGAACGCGACTACCGCGACGATGCTTGCGCCGATCGCCGTCATACGCGTGCTTAACAAAATCGCAAGCGCGACCATCACCACACCGGAAAGCGCGAGATAACAGAGCGCGATTGCAGGATGCGGCGGCACGTAACCCGTTGCGAGACGTACGACGGCAAACTCACACGCGCCCGTCACAAACGCGTAGAGCGCTATCACGACCGCGAGCGCAAGCGCTTTGCCCATGAGAATCGCCGTGCGGGAAATGGGCCGCGCGAGCAGCGGAAGCAATACACCGGATTCGATATCGTTTGCGAGCGAAGGCGCCGAGATAAAAATTGCTGCCATCGCAAGCAAAAAACTAAAGAGGTACGCGACCAGAATGACGAGCACCGCAGCCATTGTGAGCACATGTTCGCGCGTAACGGGCGCTCCGTGCGCCTCCCGCAGGTGCGGCAGATACGAGAAACCCCAGCCCGTAACGCCAATCAGCACCGCGGTAGCCAGTACAGCTCCGGCGACGAACCGCCGGCGCGTGAGCTCCGTACCCGTGAGGGCGATCACGTCAATCATTCGCCCGTGCCTTGCGTGAGTTCCAAGAACCGCTGTTCTAAAGTCGTACCGAGCGGCTCTATCGCAAAAATCTCCGCGTCGGCCCCAACCAGCTCCGCTACGAGCTTCGGGACGCGATCATTTTCGACGCCTCGTACGATGAACGCGTCGCCTTCCTGCGTTACGCTGCCGAAGGCTGCGAGTTTGGGCTCGATTGGCGTGCCGTTGGATCGCGCACGCACGCGCAGCCCGTATTGTTGACCGACAATCTCGGCGATCGTTCCCTTCGCAACCACTCGCCCCTCGCGTACGATCGCGATGCGATCGCAAACGCGCTCCACTTCCGTCAATAAGTGCGAATTCAAAAACACGGTCACGCCGCGCGCGCGCAGATCGCGTAAGACTTCGCGCACCTCTAACCGTCCCGCCGGATCCAGCGCCGATGTCGGCTCATCGAGTATGACGAGCTGCGGATGCCCTAAAAGCGCGACCGCGAGCCCTAAGCGCTGTTGCATGCCCTTGGAGTAGGTGCCGACGCGATCGTCCGCGCGCGCCGAAAGCCCAACGACGTCGAGAACGCGCGGAATATCGGCACCGGCATCTGCGTCGGTACTCAATCGTGCATGCAAGCCGAGTACTTCGCGCGCGCTAAGCCACTCGTGATAACGAAAGAGCTCCGGCAGATATCCTAGACGCCGCCGCGCGCGTCTGTCGCCGAGCGGAAATCCAAGCAGGGTTCCGGCGCCGCCCGATGCGTGCGCCAATCCGACGAGCAGCTTCACCGACGTCGTTTTCCCAGCGCCATTCGGCCCGAGAAAACCGAAGATCTCACCCGCACCGACTTGCAGCGTGAGATCTACCAGCGCTTGAACGTTGCCGTAGCGTTTGGAAAGCCGGCGAACGTCGATGACGTCAGCGCAATCCATTTGCGACGGTCATCACTTCATCCATCTTCAGTGGGCCTGCAACCACGTAGATGATTCCACCCTTCTGCCACATGACGCCCGCGCCAAGACCTGTGTTGTCGCCAATCGCTAGACCCTGCACGCCCTGTACCGTCACGTGCTCGGCCGTTTGTTTGTCGATAACCACCGGTACGGGAATCGTGTTTTGAATGTCACCGAGTGCGCGAATTTGCTTCGCCAATTCCGGCGTCACGTTCGGCAGCGAGAGCAAATACCGCTCCAACGTATCTAGAGACGCGCCGCTGGAAGTAACGCGAGGAGCCGGCATTTGTACGATCTCCAGGAAACGCGTATCGCGCGAATTTCCCGGCGTTGCTTCGTAATGCGCGTCGAAACCATAACCGCTATTGAAGCGGACCGTCGTACCATCGAGAGCAGGCGGCATCGGTGGAAGCGTTTTGTGCGATCGGCGAACGAACGCACGCGCTTTTGCCGCGCTGAACGTGAACGTCATTTCGCCGGGCGTGTATCCGGAAAACGAGCGCACTGTTCCGAAACCCTTCGGCAGCGTTGACGGCCGGAGCAATGAAAAAGTCACATGCTGCTGAGCTTGAGCGAACGAATCGTAAACATGCTTTTGCGGCTTGCTCACCACGCGTTGCGTACCGACGTCGTCCGCCTGCGGTAGCAGATGCAAACTTTGCATGTCGGCGCGGGAGATCTCCACGGGCACGAAAGTTTTCGGCTCAAAAATAGTTAGGAAAGAACGCGCGTAGCTTCCGAGCGGCGTAAAGACCAGCGCAATGGCGAGGACTGCAGCCGCTGCAAGCGCGCCAACCGGCCGGTACAACTGCGTTAGCATTGAGGGCTGCGCCGCGCGCATGCGAACGCGGTCGAATGCACGCTCCGGCTCGATCGCGAATTCTCCTGCGAACGCAGTTTGTGCGAATTGTGCGCTCTCGCGCAGCAACGACAGTTGCGCGCCGCACGTCTCGCACGCTTGCACGTGCGCGTGCTGCCCACCGCTAAACTCTTCGGGCTCGTCCAGCATTCTACGCAATTCGCCGCTATTCAAATGATTCACGTTCGATCTCCCTTTTGAACGCACGCTCGGCACGTGCCAAGCGCGTTCCGACTTGCGCAGCGTCGATCGTCAGCGCGGCCGCAATTTCGCGATAGGACAAACCGCTATAGCGAAGCGCGAGGATCTCCGCGTGCTGTGCGCCGATCCGTAAAAGCGCAGCGCGGACCCGCATGTTCTGCTCCCGCCGATCGAGCACGTCTTGCGGATCGTCCGCGGTTGCAGCAGGCGTTGCCATGGACTCGCGCCGCTCCCGCTGTAAGCGACGGCGCCTTGAACGTACGGCGTTGAGCGCAAGATGCGCGGCCGCCGTGTAAAGCCACCCTCTTGCGCGATCCGCGTCGAACGTGCGCCTGCGTCCGCAGCGAAGAAACACTTCTTGCGCGACATCTTCGGCCTCGCCGGCATCGCCGGTAATACGGAACGCGATCGAGACAACTCGCCGGTACTCTCCAGCGAAAAGGCGCTCGAACGTTTCGTTGCCGGAGTCGATCAGCGCCGTAACGCCCACCATGCCCTTATAGCACCGCAGCGTGCCTTTTTGTAACAGATGTTCGTTATCTTTGAGAGAAATAGGTCGATAAAGTAGCTAGTGGAGGTTCCTTGATGGAGGGGTTTGCGGGCAAAGCGTTCGTGGTTCGCGTGGACGAGGCGACGGCGTTCGCCGACGGCACGACGTTCTTCGACGACCTCGCTTTCCTCACGCGCCAAGACGTGCATCCCATTGTCGTTGCCCCGAACCCGAAGGCGGGGCGAGCACTCGTACGCGCCATTAACCGCAGCGGCAACTTCGCGGTTGGACTTTCGGGCGCCGATGCGGCGATGCTCCCGGGCACGTCGAGCGGTCTGGGCACGGTTCAAACCGGTATTCTTCAGACGCTCACCGGCGCGGGTTACATTCCGATCATCGAACCGACTGCATTTTCCGTTTTCGGAAGCGACGATCGCATCGTCGAGGCGGATGACGTAGCGCGCGCAATCGCTGCGGCAACGGACGCGGTGCGAGCAATTTTCTTTCACGCGCTCGGCGGCGTCTGCGATCCGCAAACCGAAGCACTGATTACGGAGCTCACGCCTGCGGAAGCGCTCGCAATCGCAGAAGATGGCCGCGTTCCGGCAGATTTGCGCGCCGCGATTCGCGCCGCCGCGCTTGGTGTCCGAGCGGGCGTTGCAGCAGCGCAGATCGTGGACGGCCGCATCGCGCATGCAACGGTCGTAGAGCTCTTGACCGCGCACCACTTGGGAACGCGCGTAACCGGAAGCGTGTTTAGGGGCGCTGCTTAACGCAGACGTTCGGGCGTCCTTGCAGCATCGAGACGCGCTGCCCCACGGACGGATGCAGGTGGAAATACCAATATTCGAATGCGTTCGGGCATGCGACGCGCAGCGCTTGATCCGCCTCGCGCACCGTTAGACGAATTGCCGAAGGACGCGCACTTCCCGGCCAGACTCGATCCTCAATGCTGACCGCCGCAACGTCCGTGGAAAGGTCGAGATTCCGGACGTATGAATTGTAGAACGGCAGCGCGATAAGATAGATACAACCCATCACTGCGCCGAGTAAAGCCAGACGCGATACCGGGTCGTCGTCGCGGCGAAAGCCGATGCGATCGGCGACCAATACGGCTAGCGCAGTGCCGACGACAAAAAATGCGCCTTCAACCAGCGCGAGATGCAGACCATTGTTTGCGCTGACCCATGCCAACGCACGCGCCACAACGAACCGCAGCTCCGGTTCGGTTGCACCGGCGAGCAGCGTGTCGGAGATGACCATTCGCTGCGAACCGCCCCAGCCGGTTACGTACGCAGAACCCGTTCCCGTTCGCGGATAAAACTGCTCCTCGCGAATCGGCAGGTGAATGCCGGTATGCCGCTCGAGCGTATCGATATCGGCAGCAAGACGATGCGGCGGGGTGAACGGGATGTAGCGCGTGTAGGCCGGCGCAATGACCAGCGGATTCGCATACGAGATGAACAGCGTGAAACCGATGACGCCCGCGATCGTATAGACGTACCACTGATGCGTGCGTTCTGCGAGCCATAAAACCACTGCAGCGATCAGTCCTGCGACAATCATCGCAATGAGCGTCGCGCCAATCCATTCGATGAACCAGGTGCGAAAAAGCAGCGTATTAAGATCCATCAAACGCTCGTAACGGTACTCGAGCGCCTGCGGAATCAGCGCCGCAAGCCTCCCGACGAGCGCAAGCGCCGCGCCGTAGCAGAACCGGACGAGGAATCCGCTTCGAATATGCGCGCGCAGATAGTCGCGTAACCGTGCAGAGTTGCCCGAACTCCAAAACCAAAGGAGTGCGGCAATCTGCAGCGCGATCATCACAAACCACACCGGAAGTTGAAACTGCTCGAGATGCGCGGCCGCCGCAGCACGTGCCGGATCGAGGAGCGAGGGCGCGGGGTGCGAGAGCAGGGTCTGATTGTTGAGCGCGCTGACTTCGCGATCGAGGGCATTCGGTCGCCCGATCATCGCTATCATGGGCGCCTCTGTTCGCGCCCCGGTACCGGATCGCTTTTTAGGAATACACGGCGAAAGCGCCGCGCGCCACCGAAAATGAGACCCGGTCGCGTCCCGCGCGCTTACTGTGATACATTGCGGCATCCGCCATCTCGAGCAGCTCGGCGGCGTCCGAAGCGTCGTACGGATATGCAGCAACGCCGACGCTCGCGGTTATCCGGACGGGTATTCCGAAGTCGCATGAACGGACCGCGGCGCAGAACCGCTGTGCGCGCTCGATAGCTGCAACCTTGTGCGCGTTGCGAACGATCGCGCAGAATTCATCGCCGCCGTTGCGCGCGGGGAGGTCTATTCCGCGAATCGTGTGCTGCTCCAAAAGCGCCGCCATTCGTTGTAAAACCGTATCGCCGACAGCGTGTCCGAGCGAGTCATTGACCTGCTTGAAGCGATCGGTGTCGATAAACCAGAGCGCGAGCGAAGCATGTTGGCTGAGCCGCGCAACCGCCACTTCTTCTTGCAATTTCTGCCTGAAAGCGCGTGGCGTAAATAATCCCGTTAATCCATCGAATGTAGCCTGCGCACGATCCGCTTCACGCTCTGCGGCAAGCGTGTAAGGCGAGGCGGCTTGCGCAACGGCCCGAACGAGCATATCCGGATCCGCAATACGATCGAACGAAGAAGCGGCGTACACGACCGCGGCTAATCCGTCACTGCCGAGCATCGGAACGGCGAGCGCCGCGCGATCCGTAGGAATAAGCGCACTTGCCTCTCCTGCGAGTTCGACGCGATGGCCGCACAGCGCGGCGCGCGCCGGGAGTATCGAGGTCTGATCGCGGCGCACGCGCATACCCTCGAAATGCTCGGTTCGGGAGCCGCCGGCGTAGATGCATGCCAGGTCCTCGCCCACCGGCGCGAAGATCAGTACCGCATCGAGCGACGGGTCCAAGACATGAAGCGTGCGATCCAACGCTGTAAGCACCGCGTGCGTCGATTCGCGAGAAGCGGCGGTTAAAATGCGCGTCGCCTCGAGTACGTCGGATTCACGCTGCCGGACAGTTTCAACGGCGTGCTGCAAGCGATGCGCGCGGGCTCGCGCGAGTAACCCAAAAGCGCCTGTGAATAAGGCCAGCAGCGCCAGGAAAACCAGAGCGGCTTCGTACACAACAGATTAGTGCCCATTCGAAGAGTGAGTAGACCGTGTTAGATCCGGTCGACTGGGAGCGTTTTCGCGAAACTGCGCACCGCGCGCTCGATGATGCAATCGATTATCTGCGCGACGCACGAGAGCGCCCCGCGTGGCAGTCCGTTCCGGCTGACGTGAAACAACGGTTGCGCGAACCGATGCCGCAGGAACCCGCGCCGCTCGAATCGGTCTATCGAGAATTTACCGAACTGATTTTTCCGTACTCCTCCGGAAATACGCATCCGCGCTGGCTAGGCTGGGTGCACGGAACCGGCACGCCTTCGGGCGCGCTTGCCGATCTGCTTGCGTCGACGATGAATTCCAACGTCGGCGGCCGCGATCACGCGGCAGTGTACGTCGAGCGGCAAATCATCGAATGGTTTCGCGATCTCTTCGGCTGGCCGCAAACGACGAGCGGATTACTGGTCATGGGAACGTCTGCGGCGAATTCGATCGCAACGCTCGTGGCGCGCACGAAAGCCGTTGGCATCGAGGTGCGCGAACGCGGCATCGATCAACATAGCACGCGGCTCATTGCCTACGTATCCGCTGCTACGCACGCGTGCGTACGCAAGGCCATCGAAAACGCCGGTATCGGGTCCGCAAACCTGCGCGTACTTCCGGTCGACGAAGAGCATCGCATCGATCCGCAGATGCTAGGTACTCTCATCGCGCGCGATCGCCGCGAGGGATTCGTGCCTTTTTTAATCGTCGGCAATGCAGGGACGGTCGACGTCGGCGCCATCGATCCGCTCGACGACCTCGCCGATCTGGCAGCCCGAGAACGCGTTTGGTTTCATGTCGACGGCGCGTTTGGCGCACTCGCTTATCTTTCAGAACGATTGCGTCCGCAGTTGCGCGGAATTGAACGCGCAGATTCCATCGCATTCGATTTTCACAAATGGCTGCACGTCCCGTACGATGCCGGCTGCGTCATCGTGCGGGATGGAGATATCCATCGCGCAACCTTTGCAAGCGAAGGCCCGTACATCACCCGTATGACGCGTGGCCTGGCTGCGGGGGAGCCGTGGTTCACCGATTACGGACCCGATCTTTCACGCGCGTTTCGCGCACTTAAAGTCTGGTTCACGGTAAAGGAGCACGGCACGCGCCGGCTCGCACAAGCGATAGAAACGAACTGCGAGCAAGCGCGCTACCTGGCAACGCGCATCGAGAGTGAAGCGGATTTTGAATTGCTAGCGCCGGTCGTCTTGCAAATCGTGTGTTTTCGCCCGCGCGCGCCGCATTTCGATGACGCGACTTTAGATCGTATTGTCGACGAAGCAGTGATCCGGCTTCAAGAGAGCGGCATCGCGGTGATCTCGACCACAACGGTGTTCGGGCGCCGGGCAATGCGTGCGTGCATTACGAATCACCGCACGACGATGCAAGACCTCGACGTAGTGCTCGAGAGCCTACGCGATATTGCCGGCAGGCTTATTTCCGAGCGCCGGACTTAATTTCTGCCACGCGCCGTACGCCGCGATTAGCACGCCCGCGGCACACATGATCGCCGCCGAAACCGCGAACACATGCTGGTAGCCGAGCACGAATGCGTGCTGATTAATAGCCGCAACGATTTGTTCACGCGAGGGCGAGCCACGATGCAGCAGCGTCGGCCAGCGGGGTACGTCGAGAAGCAAACGCTGCACGTACCGGTTCTGCGAGGATTCAAGCAGCGTTGCGATCAGCGCGATGCCGATCATCCCGCTCTCCTGGCGGATCACTGCGAAAAGTCCTGACGCCGCGTCGAGCTGATTCTGTTTAATGTTTGTGAACGCGAACACGCCGATAGGCACGATGAATACGCCGAAAGAGACCCCTTGAAGGATGCGCAGCCAAGTAATACTTGTAAAATCGTTGAAATCCGCATAGACGCCGTTGTACCACAGCGCAATCGCAAGAACGATCATACCCGCTGAAACAACCCAATACACCGCGACGCGGCGTGTCAGATAATCCTGCAGGCGATTACCGATCAACAGTCCGATGGTCGCTGGAATCGTCATAAGCGCCGTTTGCAACGGAGTGAACCCAAGCACTTGCTGTAGGAACAGCGGTCCGATGAACGCAACCGCGTAATTGCAGGCGCCGGCGATGAACGACATCAGATTTCCGATCAGGAATTCGCGGTTTGAAAAAAGCCGCAAATCGATCATCGGAACGCTGGAGCGCAGCTGCTGCGCGATCAGCAAACCTCCAAACACGAGCGCAGCGACAAAGCTCCAACGGATTTCAGCCGAATCGAACCAATCTAACCGATCGCCGCTTTGCAGAACGTACTGCAAAGCAAAAAGTGCTGCGAACAGCAATCCGATGGTCGTGAGCGAGAATCGTCCCGGCACGCTCTTCGCTTTTTGGTCGATGTCCATTCCCATCGCGAGCCAGATGGTAAAAATGGCCAGCGGCACGTTGAGGAAAAACAACGCCGGCCAAGAGAAGCGTTCCAAAACGAACCCGGCAATCACCGGGCCCATTACGGGCGCAACCATCGCAAGCACGGATAAGAGATTGATCGCGTCTTTGCGTTCGTCCGGCGGGTACGCATCCATCAAAATCGATTGAGAGACAGCCGCCAGCAATCCGCCGCCGAGGCCTTGCAAGACGCGAAACGCGCCTAATTGTTCTGCTGACGTCGCAAGACCGCACAGCAGCGAGCCTGCCCCGAATATGCTCAATATCAGAACAAAAACGCGTTTTCGTCCGAAGCGCGCGACGAGCCACCCCGTGAGCGGCAACATCGATACGCTGGCGAGAATGTATGCGGTCGAAGCCCAAGAGACTTCGTCAAGCGTGGCTCCCAACGACGAAACGATGTCGTCGTACGCGACATTCAGAATCGTCGTGTCCATAATCGAGAGCCACAACGGAATCGTTGCGACGGCTATGATCGCCGGCGAGGCTCGAAGCCGGAAGATGCTCAATGCAAGATCGAAACTTCGGCAGACATCCCGGGACGCAGATCCACCTTCGGCGACATGCCCGCGCCATCGATCACGATGCGGATCGGCACGCGCTGCGTTATCTTCACGAAATTGCCCGTGACGTGCGTGTCGGGCGCGATGGACAACGCCGACTGCGCGGCAGCACCAAGTTCCTCGACGTGACCGTGAAACGTGGCCTTCGGAAACGCATCGATGTGAATATCGGCGGCCGCACCTTCTCTAATGCGGTCGAGCTGCGTTTCTTTGAAGTTCGCCGTGACGTACACATCGCCGGCAGGCATCACGACGACCGCCGGATCTCCGGCCTGCAGCGCTTCTCCCACCGTGCCGGGCCGTGATGCGACGTATCCGTCGACCGGCGAGCGCAGAATCATTTGGCTCAGTTTGTATTGTGCGAGCTGCAACGCTTCTTTGGCCGCTTCCACTTGTGCTTGCTGCGCCGTAACGGCAGCGTTCTTGGCATCTACGACGTCGCGCGAATTTTCGATGGCATCGCTTTGCGCGAGCGTTTGTCCCCATTGCTCCGCGCGCGCCGATGCTCGTGCCTGATCCGATTGCAGTTGATCTGCGGTGGCCTTCGCCTGCATCGCGGTGAGGTTCGCGCGCGATTCCGAAGCGCGCGAGAGCGCACTTTGGAGCGACGCCTGCGCTTGCGCGTAGTCGTTCTGCGCGTTTTCCAGTTGAATCGTTGAAATCAGGCCTTGACCGCTCAATTCGTTCAAACGGTCCAACATATTTTTCGCGGTTCGCAAGCGCGTCTGCGCAGCCGGAATTTGCGCATTCGCAGCAGTTAACGCGGCTTGCGCCTCGGCAATACTTTGCTTTGTGGCGGCGGCTGCGGCGCTATTGCTCTGTGCGGTCAGCATTAGCGAGCGCGTGCGGTCTCCGGCTTGACTTCCCAACGCGCTAGCGCGTTGCGCTTCCGCATTGTACCGGCTGACCTCCGCGCGCGCTTCGTATTGCGCCTGTGCAAGCGCGGCTTGCGCCGTTAGAAGTTGCTGCCGAGCGCGAAGCACTTCGGAACGCGCATCGGTGTCATCGAGGCGCGCAAGTATTTGACCGCGACGTACGGCTTCGCCGTCGTGCACGGGAATTGCGATTACGGCGCCCGCAACGCGAGCGCTAACAACGGCGGGATATGCGTCGACGTACGCGTCATCGGTGGTCACATGCGAGAACGCGTAAAAGAAACGCGGCGCAAGCAACGCCAGCGCGATAAGGACGATGACTCCCGCCATAGCAAAGACGAGGCGCCGGTTGTAGAGAGTGCGCTCACGCGCTATCCCCGGTGTCGCCACACCCGCTGCCATGGCTACGTCTTCGGCTACTGAAGATGTGGCCATAGAACTCGCGATATACCGTGCCCGCGGGGCCCAACCCTCTGCATGTACGACTTTTTCGACAGGGCAAGCGAGCGGCGGAGGCGTATTCCCCGCGCCATCTCACTACGGACCGCCCCGCGGTCCACATCAAGAAAGGTGTTTTTATGAAACGC
>CAZHGH010000019.1:0-42065 GCA_964531205.1 uncultured bacterium | reverse complement strand
ACTCGGGACGTTCGCTCTTCAAAGATTACAAGATCGACGACGAGCTGCAGAAGCTTATGAAGCCGAAGATCAATCTGCCGTCCGGCGGATCGATCGTCATCGAAACCACGGAAGCGCTGACTGTAATCGACGTCAACTCCGGCAAATTCACCGGCGGCAAAAATCTCGAAGACACGATCGTCAAAACGAACGTCGAAGCTGCCGCGGAGATTGCGCGGCAAGTCCGCTTGCGCGACATCGGCGGAATCATCGTCTGCGATTTCATCGACATGAACACGGAGGCGTCCCGCAACAGAGTCGTGCAGACGCTCGAAGCAGGGCTGCGCAAGGACCGCACGCGCGCGACGATTCAGTCGTTCAGTAATTTGGGATTGCTCGAATTTACGCGTAAACGCGTCGGCAAAGATCTCGGATCGCAGCTGCGCGGCACGTGCCCGGTGTGCGCAGGCCTCGGCACGGTGATGTCGTCGCAATCCGTCGCCATCGATGCGCTCCGGAAGATTCGCGCGCACGAGCATAACGACCATCAAGCGATTCTCGTCGAAAGCGCGCCGACGGTTGCAGCGCAGCTCGAGTTCTGGTACGAAGAGGAAACCAAAGAGCTCAGCGATCAATTGCACGCGCCCATTCACGTACGCGTCGACCCGCTGCTACATCCGGAAAAGGTACGTTTGCGAAACGTTGCGGAGATCAAGCCCAACGGCGTGCTTCGCGTCGGCGACGAGCATGAAGTCGAGCTGCTGCCGGGACGCCTTCCGAACGTAACGTCTGCGGCTGCGGTTATCGACGGCCGCATTATCGAAGTAGAGAACGCGGCCAATATGGCCGGTCAAACGGCGCGCATCAAATTGCTCGACGTCGCGGAGGATTCCGCGCTTGCGGAGCTCGCAGCTGCGGCAGCTGCCGAGAAAAAGAAACGCCGTCGCGGTCGAGGGCGCGGCCGCAAAGTGGAGCTCACCGCCGCGGAGCAGACCGAACAGCTGCGTGAACTGGCGGAAGAGGCTGCGAAGTTCGCACAGTCGCGGCCGCCTATCGGTATCACGACGATCACCGAGGAAGAGGAACGTCAAGACAAAGCCGTTGTGGCCGAGGTCAAGGGCGAACGCCTGCCCGAAGCGATCGTCATCAGCGAGCACGAGGTGCGCGAGGGCGATGGCCGTCATCGCCGCCGTCGCCGTCGCCGCGGGCGTGGCCGCGGACGCGGAGGCGAGGAGTTTCTGCACGCGGCGCAAGCCGGCATCCCTCTGCACAGCGCGGAGGCGCAGGTCGAAGAGCACGAAGACGAAGAGGAAGAGGCCCCGTCGCCCGTTCACGAGGGTGAGGCAGTTTCGACCCATCCGGGACAAGGTGAAGGAGGCCGCCGTCGTCGCCGTCGCCGCCGTCGTCGAGGCCGTGGTCACGCCGTCGAGGGCGCAGCGCCGGCCGCGCCGGGTGGGCAAGTCGTTCCCGATCGCCACATTTTCCGCGTTGGTGCCGACGGCAGCGCCGAACCTACAGGGCAAACCGCACCTCGCGAACCCGTGCGCGCGATTGCGCCGTGGAACCGCAAAGTGCAGCCGCCGGCTGTGGAGCCGCCGCCGCCGCATCTGCGCGCACCGGAAGAAAACGCTAAGCCTACCAAGCCGGCTCGCCGCCGCCGTACCGCGGTGAACGAGGAGCCCGTCCTTGGCGGCGAGCTCGTCGCGTCGCGCACGGCCGCACTACCCGCGCCCGAAACGGAAGTGGCAGCAAAACCAAAACGCACGCGCAAGAAAGCCGAAGCTGCTCAATCTTCGGTTGCAACCGAAGAGAGACCGAAGCGGACGCGCAAGAAAGCCGCAAGCGCTGACTCTGACGTTACAGCGGAAGAAAAACCGAAGCGTACGCGCAAAGCCAAAGAGGCGGACGCCGCCGCAGTCTCGAGCGCGCCGGAGGTATCCGGCAAGCCGAAGGGGCGTTCTACGCGCAAAGCATCGAGTACCACGAAGGCTACGACGCGCAAGAAGAAAAGCACGTAAGTGCGCGTGTTCGTCGACTACGACGGCACGATGACCGATCGCGACACGTTTGACGCGCTGGCTAATGAATTCGGCGGCGAAGAGGCGTGGCAGCAATTGGAAGAGCAGTTCGCATCGGGCGCCATGACGCATCGTCAGGCGCTCGCTGCACAGGCGGGCTTGCTTCGTTGCTCGTTCGATGAAGCGGATGCATTCGTGCAGCGCTCGACGCGCATCGATCCAACGTTTCGCGCGTTTGCGCAGCGCTGCGAACGGGAGCACGTTCCACTGACAATCTTAAGTTCCGGTCTCGGGCCGCTGATCGTTCGTGCGCTCGAGCGGGCCGGTCTCTCGCACGTGCCGCTCGTCGCAAATGGCGCGCATCCGCATGAGAACGGATGGATCATGGAGTTTTGCGACGACTCGGACAAGGGCCACGACAAAGCTGCAGCGGTGCGCCGGGCGCACGAAGCGGGCGACAAGGTGGTTTTCGTCGGCGACGGGATATCGGATTATGCTGCCGCTTTGGAGTCGGATCGCGTCTTCGCTAAACGGGGTCGCCCGCTCGAGCGCTATTTGCGCGAGCGCGGCCTCTCGTGTACGGTGTTCGAGTCTTTTGACGAGATCGAACGCCTACTCTTTGGGTAAGAGCGGCGCATGTACGACAAAGATGCGCCGGAGCAAAGTTCGACGGAGCGCGAAGAGGCCGAACGCTTAAACCAGTCGCGCAAGCAGCAGGGTGAAGAGATCGATCAACCCGCGGTTCCGGGAACGGAAAAGAGTACGTAGCGCGCCATAGACGCGCGCTAAAGTTGCACGAGCAACCGCGTGAGTTCGCTGGAATCGATCTCTTGCGAATCCGCACGTTCGACAGCGATGCGAAATTCCGGCCATTCTCGCGACGCAAGGGTGAGTGCGTGCTCTGCGCCATCGTGGCCCAATTGATCGGTGACGCGCCGTGCGAGAGCGACGTAGTACGCAATGTGGCGGCGTGCCGTCTCCTCAAATTCGCCGCGCTGTTTTAGCCGCGCGGCGGCAAACTCACGTGCCGATTCGGGTAGCGTAAAACGCTCCTCGTCAAAGTCTCCCGCAACGGCAATCAAATTCTTCTCAATCGCTTCATCCAATGCAGCCGCCGCTTCACCGGGACGCAGTGGTGCGAAGCCGCAGATGTCACGTGCCGCATCCAGATCAAAACTTCCGGCAAAGACGGCTAGGCGTTCGAAGAGCCGTTGTGCGCGCTGGTCCAGCAGGCCGTAACTCCACGCAATCGTTGCTTCCAGCGTGCGTTGGCGATCGGGTACGTTGCGCTGCCCGCTCACGAGGACGCCGAAGCGATCGGTGAGTGCGTCCAGAATCTGCGTGATGCTCATGGTTTTTACTCGCGGAGCCGCAAGCGCAATCGCAAGTGGCAGGTCGTCGAGGCGCGCGCAAAGATTGCGAATACGTTTGCGATCTTCCGGATCGAAAATCGTTCCGGGGAATGCCGCCGCAGCGCGATCGCAAAAGAGCGCCTGCGCATCGTCCCGCGTTAGTGCGCCGAGATGAAAAGCCCGTTCGTAGCGCGCTCGCAGCGGCTCGCGGCTCGTTGCCACGATGGTGGTGCGCGGCGACCGCTCCAAAATGCGATCGCAGAGCTCGCCTACTGCCTCCGCGATTTGCTCGCAGTTATCTAAGATAAGCAGTGCATGCTTTGCTTCAAGGAAGTCCACGGCGGCGTCTGCCGCGTCTGCGTGCCCGTGATGCGCGATTCGCAGTGCGGTGCACAGCGACGGCGCTACGTCGTTTCCATCCCGCACGGCGCTCAAGTCTATGAACCAAGTACCGTGCGCGTAGGCGTGCACCAGCGGCCGCGCAACCGCGAGCGCGCAGCGCGTCTTTCCTATGCCGCCGGCGCCCACAATTGTCGTTAAGCGCGAGAGCGCGAGGCTTCTCGAAAGCGCTTCCAATTCCACTTTACGGCCGATAAACGGCGTTGAGGACAGCGGTAAATTTCCCGCGACGACAGCGGAGGGCATTTCAATCTGACGGCCTTGCAAGCATGACCGGTTGCGTCCGGCCGTTTTTGCGATGTATAACGCTTGATCCGCACTCTGCAGTAATGGGCGAGGATCGTCGTACGACGCCGCGGAGCATGCGACGCCGAAACTCGCGGTTACGACGCCCGATTCGGATTGCGGATGCGGGATTTGCAGATCGGCGATCGCGCAGCGCATTCGTTCGGCGATCGCGAGCGCGCCCTCAGGCGCGACGCCGCAAAGAATCGCGGCGAATTCGTCTCCGCCGTAGCGTGCAAAAAGATCGGTGCTGCGGGAGACGCAGGCGCGCGCGGCCTGCGCAACTTGCGCGAGGCACGAGTCGCCCGCAACGTGACCGTACGTATCGTTAAACGTTTTGAACCGGTCGATATCCACGAGGACAATGCCGAGTTTCTCACCGGTACGCCGCGCGCGATTCCATTCATATTGCAGCCGTTCGTCAAACAGCCGCCGGTTGCCGACGCCTGTCACCGGATCGATTGTAGCTATCGCTTCGGCGCGTTCTTTTTGCGTGCGCATGAACTCGCCTTGCACGGCGACGGCGACATACAACGCGCACGTTTCGAGCAATTGCAGATCGCTGCGATCGTAGGCGCGTGGGCGGTGCGTTTGTACCGATAGCACCCCGATGGTGTGCGCGCCGAAGCGCAGCGGAACGAATATCGCGCTCTGCGTATCTTCGATTGTGCCCCATGGCATGCGGAGTGGAACTTGGTGCGCGGGCAGATCTTCGGGCTCGCGCATGAGGATCGATTGGCCGCCTTCCATCACGCGCCGCGACTGAGACTCCGGCTCTATCGGAATGTGTGCGTCTCGCAAACTTGAGCCGTGGTCGTACGCGAATTCGATATGCGTGCCGCGTTCGGACTCGAGCGCGATAAAGACCACCGACGCATCGACGAATTCGGCCAGCAGCAAGCAAAATCGCTCGAAGAGTTCCGAAAGTGGAATCCCGAGCGATAGCAGCTCCGCGGTTTGCCGCACGATCTCGCTGTCGCGGCGATCGGTGCCGGCAGTGCGTTCCATATCCGGAGTATTCGGAACGCGCGTTAATTCGCACTTCCAGACCGGCGCCCGGCCTGGAAGTGCTTTGGTCCTATTGCGTGCTCGTGGGCGTCGTGCCCTCGGTGTGCGCGATCTTATCGTTCAAATATTGCACGGCACGGTCCAATTGGGCGTCCTTCCCTACGATACCGTAACGTGCGTTCTTGTTCTCGTCGATCAAGATGTCCGGCGTGATGCCCAGATGATTGATATCGCGGTTGCGCGGCGTGAGATAACGCGCATCCGTGATTTTGATCGCGGAGCCGTCCGGCAACGGCAGAATCTCTTGCACGACGCCTTTTCCGAACGTCTTCGTGCCGATGATCGCGCCGACGCCGCTGTCTTGGATTGCGCCCGAAGTGATCTCCGACGCCGAAGCGGTATGTCCGTTCACGAGAACGGCGAGCGGTACCGGCGGAATTGCCGTGTCTTCGGCTTCGTACGTGGTCACTTGCGACGCGCGTGATTCGACCGAAACGATCGGACCGCTTGCGATGAACTTCGAGCTCACGTCAAGCGCCGCGGCGAGATATCCGCCGCCGTTGTCGCGCAGATCCATGACGACGGCACGTGCGCCTTCTTGCTGCAAACGGTCGAGCGCTTTTGCGAGCTCTGCGCCGGTATCGCGTCCAAACACCGTCAGTTCGACGTAGCCGATTTTACCGGGCAGCATCTTCTCGTATACGGAGAGTTCGTGAATCTCCGCGCGCGTTATGGAAACCGCCTCCGGCAGCACTTTACCGTCGCGTTGAATCGTGAGCTGAACCACCGTGCCGGCTTTGCCGCGCAAATGCGAGGACGCTTGCTGCAGCGTCATCCCCTTGGTGGAAACGCCGTCAATCGCGGTGATCACGTCGTCTTGCTGCACGCCGGCTTTGTCGGCCGGGCCGTCGGGAACGACGTTGCTCACGTCCACGAGCTTGGTCGCGTCGTCAACTTGGATAACGATGCCCGTGCCTGCAAACGAACCGCCGTCCAAACCTTGATTGAGCGCAGCGTATTCTTTAGGGCTGAGGAACACTGTGTACTTGTCGTGCACGGAATTCATCATGCCGGAGATCGCCGCGTACGCTAGGAGATGCGAGCTCACTTTGCCTTTTGAAAGCCGCGTGGCAACGTCGACTTCATGCGTGACGGCCTTCGAGGTCTTCGCAAGATCGTCGTTCGCAAAGATCGGCGGCAACGAGCCCTTGACGCCCGCGGTATGCAACTCGCGTTCCAATTCGGCACGCGCGCCGTTCACGATCGATTGCGCGTCGGTCTTCTGGTAGAAGTCGGTGCGCAGCTTCGAATAGCTGTATTGGATCTCGTTTGCTTCGAGCGGCGAGATGCCGGTCGCGGCGGCGGATCCCGTTGTGGGAAGCTGGGCCACCGCAAAAAGCAGACAGGCGGCAGCGGTGAGTGCAGTGAGTCGGTTCATATCCTACTTAACGCGTTGAGCGTTCCAAAAATGCCTTAGCGGCTTGCAGTTGTTTGTCTCTCGGGGTATCGATAAGTCCCGGTTCCGGGCTTTGGTTCACCACGATATTGGGCTGGATGCCCTTGTGTTGAATGTCCCGGCCGGCCGGGGTGACGTAGCGCTGCGTCGTGATCTTCAGCGCTCCGCCGTTGGGCATCGAGAAGATACCCTGAACCACGCCTTTTCCGAACGTCTTGGTGCCGACCAGCGTGGCAAGCTTGTAGTCTTGCAGCGCGCCTGAGGTAATCTCCGAGGCGCTTGCCGTGTAGGCGTTTACGAGTACGACCATCGGCCCCGTGCCGGCGATCGTATTGCCCGTCGCGTATTGCGGGTCGCGGTTACCGTCGCGGTCGATCTCGGTAACGATTACGCCCTTTGGAACGAAGAAACTCGAGATGTTGACCGCTGCATCCAGCAGCCCGCCGCCGTTGTCGCGCAGATCGAGAATCGTGCCCTTCGCACCGTGCGCCTTACCGTACAGGAGTGCTTTGCGCACTTCGTCCGCCGACGTCTCGCCGAAATCCGAGAGGCGAATGTAATCGAATCCGTCTTCGATCTTCGCGTGAACGGTTGGAACGTGAATGATCTCGCGCGTGATCCGGTACTGATGTTGTGCGCCTTGTTTATACGGATGCGTCGTGATCGTGACGACCGTGCCTTCCGGACCGCGAATCAAACGCTCGACTTTATCGAGCGCCATACCCGCAATCGAGCTGCCGTCGATACTTTGGATTACTTCGTTTTGCCGCATGCCCGCGCGTGCTGCCGGCAGACCTTCTATCGGCTGCAGAATCACTTGGCCGCTCTTCAATTGATAAATGAAGACGCCGATCCCGCCGAAGTTGCCGCCGTTGAGTTGCTCGTTGAGCTGACCGATCTCCGTCGGAGAAAGATAAACGGTGTAGGGATCACGCAGCGATCCGAGCATGCCCGCGAGCGCAGCTTCCGTTAGTTGCGTACGGCCGTCTTTGCCGAGGTACGACGCGTAGTGATCCTGTGCATAGGCAAGTTGGCGATCGAGCGTGTGCAAATTATCGCTCGCCGTTTCGCCGCCTTGCGGTGCGGGCAGCGACGGATCCATCGCGATATGCTTTGCTTTAAAAGCACCGCGCAAGTACGTAACGAGCCCGTTGCGCTCGCCGTCAAGTAACGTTTGCGATTCAACGGGTTTGTAGTACACGCGTTCCACTTGCCGGTACGCCAGCCCGACCAATTGCTGATCGACGACGTGCGGTCCAAGAATGGCGTGCAGATCCAATGACGCAATTTTATTTGCGCCCGAATCATCGGCGCTATCTTGCGCAACGGCTTGGCCGCTATGATAGCGCACGTACAAATCGCCGCCGATTCCTACGGTGACGACGAGCAGTGCGGCTATGAGCGCGCGGAGCAGCATTGACACAGGTGGGGTAGCGTCCTTCCTACGACGTTCACGGTCTCCCGGTTAGTACCCAAAATCGGGATGCCGGGTTTCGGAGCGCTTAGGATACCGCGCCTATCTTAGATAACGCAAGGAAACTTTTGCAAGAAATAAAGCTAGTGCAGGTACCCAGCGGGGTCGGCAGGCTTGCCATTCATACGAACTTCGAAATGCAAATGGGGGCCAGTCGAGCGCCCGGTCGATCCTACCGCACCGATGGCTTGCCCTTTCTGCACTTGCTGCCCATTTGAAACGAAGATCTGCGAGAGGTGGCCGTAGCCGGTCGCCATGCCGCCGCCGTGGTCGATTAGAATGTAGTTGCCGTAACCTCCGTACCAGCCGGCAGAGATAACGGTGCCGGACGCCGCGGCAGTGACGGTCGTCCCCATCGGCGCCGCGATGTCGAGGCCGGGATGAAACTCAGGTGCACCACCAAAGGGATTTTGGCGGTAACCGAAGGGCGAGGTAATTGTGCCCGAGACCGGCCACGAAAGCACGCCCGGCGCCGATTCGGTGCCCGCGATTCCGGCAGCGCGGCGGGCGGCCTCACGTTGTGCCTCCAGTTCCCGTTGACGCTCGACGATCAGCGCTTCTAACTCTGCTTCCTGTTCGGCGCTGAGGTTTTCAATTTCGGCGACCTGATTGGCAACGCTCCGGCGCTGCGCGTCGGCAACGGCGACGAGATTCCGGCGTTCTTGCGCGAGGGTGTCGAGCTGGTTGCGTGCCCGTCGCTGCGCATCTTCCTGTTCTTGCAGCTGTGCCTGCGTTGACTCTAAGCTCGCTTGCGCGCCGGCGACTTTTCGTTCGGCCGCGCGGCGTTCTTTGACCGCGCGCTGATTCGCCGCGATCAACAAGCGCAGGTCTTCCCAGCGTTCTACGAAGTCGGTGAACGACTTGGACGCGAGCAGGACGCTCAAATAGCCCATGTCGCCATGCTCGTAGACATCGACGAGACGATGCTTCAGCAGATCGTTGTGCAGCGTGAGCGATTTACGCGCGGCATTGAGTTGGATGGTGTTCCACCACAGTTTGCGTTCGGTGCTGCGCTGCTGCGCTGAGAGCGAATCAAGCTCGCCGTTTACGCGTGAAATCGCTGCGTTCGTTTGATCGAGCTCCGCCTGCAAATCGTTTACGTGCGCCGTTGCGTAATGCAACTCCGTTCGTTTTGCATGCAATTGCGACTGCAGCGCTTGCGTCCTTTTGCGCTGCGCTGCGATACGCTTGTCGATGCTCGAAGGCGTTGCAATGGCCGGAAGCAGACTGAAAACGAGCAGTGCGGCAAGCGCTGAGCGGATGCGAGTGCTGTTCATTTTCTGCGTTTATCCTTTACATAGACAGAACCGCCGATGGACTTTGCATAGCGCTTGAGCTCCGCGGCAGCCTCACCGATCTGCGCGTAATTTTCCAGTGGACGCTGATCGCTGGAAACGATTGCAATGGAGAGCGACATGATGGGAAAGCGATTTAGGGTACCGCGCCGATCGCGCGTCTCGATGTAGCCTTGACGCAGATCTTGCGCGGTGTAGAGCTTGCGAATGTCGCGATCGAACGCGTCGATGATTTCTCTCGCGATCTCTTCGGCGCGGTCCGGAAGCGTGACGACGATGAAGTCGTCGCCGCCGATGTGACCGACGAAATCCTGCGGCGTCCCGCGCCGGTGCACCGTGTCCACGGCGGTCGACGCAATCAGTTGAATTGCTTCGTCGCCGTGCGCAAAGCCGTACACGTCGTTGAATGCTTTGAAGTTGTCGAGATCGAGGTAGAGGACAGCGAACGGTTCGCCCTCGTCGAGGCGCCGGCGCAGCTCAGCTTCGATAGCGAGATTGCCGGGCAAACGCGTGAGAGGCGAGAGCGACGAGCTCACTTCGACGCGACGGATCTTTGCTTTGACGCGCGCGAGCAGCTCTTGCGGCCCGAACGGTTTGGTCATGTAATCGTCCGCACCCGCATCGAAGCCGGCGAGCTTGTCCTCGACCTCCGATTTTGCGGTGAGCATGATGATCGGCACGCTTGTGTTGGACGGATGCCGGCGAATCCGGCGCGCGACTTCGTAACCGTCCATGAGCGGCATCATGACATCGAGCACGATGAGATCCGGCTGCATTGCGTCAAGCACGTTAAGCGCTTCGTTACCGTTTGCTGCAGTGGTAACGTCGTAGCCCGCAAGCTCCAAATTCGTTTGAATGATCTTGCGTAAATTGCGATCGTCATCGACGACCAGAATGCGTTTACCGTTCGACTCCGCAGTCTTCATCGCAGCGGCAGCCTCAAAATAAACGTTGTGCCTTTGCCCACTGCGCTCCGCACGTCGATCGTCCCGCCGTGCGCGCGAACGAGCGCCTGCACGATGTACAACCCCAAGCCGCTTCCGCCGACCGGCGCGGCCGTGTCGGATTGCACGCGGAAAAAGCGATCGAAGATATACGGCAGATGCTCTTCCGCGATCCCGATTCCCCGATCCGCGATCTCTACGACGGTTTGATCGTCTTGCGAACGTGCATCGATCGTAATCGTGCCGCCGTCCGGTGAATACTTGACCGCGTTCTCGAGCACGTTTCGGAAGATATCGCGCAGACGTTCCGGATCGCCGGAGACTCGCGCCTGCGCGGTGCGCCGCTCGATCGGGTGAAGCACCGGATCGTGCTGTAGATCGCGAATAGCGTCATCGAGCACATCGTCCAGCGGAACGATGATGCGCTGACGCAGAAGCTGCGTCGTATCCACGCGCGTGACGAGCAGCATGTCATCTACTAAACGCGAAAGGCGGTCCGCTTGTTGCTCGACCACCGCTAAGAACTCGTCCCGGTGCGCGTCGTAGAGCGCCGGATTGCTGCGCAGTGTCGCCGTGTACGCTTTGATCGCCGCCAGTGGCGTCTTCAATTCGTGCGAAACCGTGCTGACGAGTTCGTTCTTCAGTTGCTCGATCTCGCCGACGCGCTGTTTCGGCGAAAATGCGACAAGCCACGATTCGGGCTTATCGCCGCGCAGCACCGCCGACGTCCGGGCCCAAACTGGAACGGGATCGCCCTGCGTATTGCGCAGGATCAGCGGCGTGGCTCTCGGTCCGTCTACCGTTGGCGCCTCGAACGGATCGGCGGTATTCGAGGCATGATATAGCTGCGCGAACTCGACGCCGAGCACGCTCAGCGAAGAATATCCCAAAAGCCGTTCCGCCGCCGGATTGAATCGAACGATCCGCCGCTCATCATCGAGGTGGGCGACACCATCCGCGACGACGCGAGTTACGGTTTCGAAGAGTTCCGTCCCGCTTACGTCCGCAGGTAGCGTCCTACTGATATCCACGAAGCGACGATTCCGACCGCTCCTCCGACCAAAACAAGCTGCAGCACGAGCGATGAAATGTCCACTTGCATCACGTTCAATTGGATCCAAGGAAGCGCTGCCGCGAGTTTCGGCACGAGCGATGCGCGCGCGATCGCGAGAATGCCAATCGCAACGCCTGCGCCCAGGATGCCGTCGAGCAAGCCTTCACAGATGAACGGCAAGCGGATGTACATGTTGGTAGCGCCGACCAGTTGCATGATCGATATCTCACGCCGGCGGGCAAAGACCGTCAGCCGGATCGTGTTCGAGATGATGATTCCCGCGACAAGTACGAAGAGCGCGATCACCGCGATTCCGACGCGCCGTCCGACGTTTGCGAGCTGCAGCATCCGCTGCACGACCTCTTGTCCGTAATCGACGGAATCGACGCCGGGCAGTTTGCGAATGCTCGCTGCGACGGCGGGGACGAGCTGCGGGTCGCGAACCCTCACGCGGAATTTGTCCGGCAGCGGATTTTCGGTGAGAATCGACGTGTCGATCTGTCCCTTCATCCGCTCGCGCAGCTGCGCGAGGCCCTCTTTCTTCGAGACAAACGTTGCCGTGAGAATCCGCTCGTCTTTCGCAAGAGCGGTGCGCACCGCATCGTCTTGCGCTTGCGTTGCCGTCGTCTTCATATAAGTAGAGATCGTGATTTGGCTGAAGACGTCGCCGCTCAAGTGCGCGATGCCGGCCCGCACGTAAAGAAATACGCCGAGCAGCACGATTGTCACCGCAACGGTTCCGATGGCGGTTGCTTGCATTGCGGCGTTGCGGGTGAAGTTGCGGAAAACCTCACCCAGAAAGAAGTTGATCTTGCCCCAGTCCAAGGAAATAATAGCCTCGCTCTTCGTCGGTGACGATACGGCCGTTCTCCATGCGAACGACGCGGCGGCGCATGCGGTCGACGACGGCCTGATTGTGCGTCGCAACGACCACCGTGGTGCCTTTGAGATTGATGCGTCCGAGGAGATCCATGATCTCCGTCGTGTTCGCCGGGTCGAGATTACCCGTCGGTTCGTCGCAGAGTAAAAGTTTCGGATTGTTTACAAGCGCACGCGCGATTGCCGTTCGCTGCTGTTCGCCACCCGAAAGCTCCCCGGGATACATGCGGCTCTTGTGCGAGAGTCCGACGAGATCGAGACACCGCGGGACCTGCCGCATGATGTCCTTCGTATGCGCACCCGTCACTTGCAATGCGAAGGCGACGTTCTCCCAGACTGTTTTGTCGGTCAGGAGTTTGAAGTCTTGAAATACGACGCCGAGGTGACGGCGCAGCGCCGGAATACGTCCGTGGCGCAGGCGGTCGACGCGGATGCCGTCGACGGTGATTTCACCGGCGGTGGGGGTCATCTCGCGGTACATCAGGCGAAGGAGACTGGATTTTCCGGTTCCGGAGTGGCCGACGAGGAAGACGAAGTCTCCTTTACCGATCTCGAGATCGATACCGTCGATGGCGCGGACTCCGTTCGGATATACAAGAGTAACGCCGCGTAGTGAAATCATCGCTGCAAGAGGGTTTTTAGAACGCTTCGCACGGATACCTCCGCCTGTTATGAATTTTGACTTAACGGACGAACAAAAGGCGATCCGCCAGACAGTGCGCGAGTTCGCTGTGGAACGCGTGATGCCGCGGGCCGAAGAAATGGACCGCGAAGAAGCGTTCCCATACGATCTCGTCAAGGAGATGGCCGACCTCGGCCTGATGGGATTGCCGTTTCCGGAGCAGTACGGCGGCGCCGGTGCCGACACCGTGAGCTATGCGCTGGCGGTGATGGAGCTTGCTAGAGCAGATGCCTCGACCGCGATTACGATGGCCGCGCACGTCTCGCTCGGAGCCAGCCCATTTTATCTTTTCGGCACCGAAGAGCAAAAACAGAAGTACCTCGTGCCGTTGGCGCAAGGAAAAATGCTTTGGGGCTTTGGCTTGACCGAACCCAACGCGGGAAGCGACGCCGGCAACACGCAGACCAAGGCGGTGCTCAAAGACGGCAAGTGGATCGTCAACGGCACGAAGGCGTTCATTACGAACAGCGGCACGGATATCACCGGCGGCACGACGATCACCGCCGTAACGGGCACGCGTTCCGACGGCAAGCCCGAGATCAGCAACCTCATCGTCGACCAAAACACGCCCGGCTTCTCGCGTAGTAAGAAGTACAAGAAGATGGGCTGGCGCGCATCGGACACACGCGAACTCTCGTTCGCGGACGCGCAGGTGCCCCAGGAAAACTTGCTGGGCAAACGCGGCGACGGCTTGAAAAACTTCCTGACCATACTCGACGGCGGACGCATCTCGGTGGCCGCGCTTTCTGTGGGCCTTGCGCGCGGCGCATACGATGAGGCGCTAAAGTATGCAAAAGAGCGAACTGCGTTTGGCCGCCCCATTAGCAAGTTCCAAGCGATTCAGTTTAAACTCGTCGACATGCTCACGGAGATCGAGCACGCGGAACTCATGATTCTGCGCGCCGCGTGGGAGAAAGATCAAGGCCGCGATTTTGCACAAAGCGCAAGCTTGGCTAAGCTCTATTCAGCCGAGGTTTCGCGCCGCGTGGTCAATGAAGCGCTGCAGGTGCATGGTGGCTATGGATTCATGGACGAGTATCCGGTCTCACGCATGTATCGCGATCAAAAGATCAACGAGATCGGTGAGGGCACGAACGAGGTGCAACGGCTGGTCATTGCCCGCATGATGGGACTCTAGCTGCCCATCGTCATCGTGAGGTATCGAACGACCTTGAGCAAAGCGACGCCGTAGGCGTCGCGCCGTCGAAAGGCGAGCCCTTCAGGGCTCGCAGTACGTCACCCGTTCGAAATATCCCGAACAGTCCCACTCCGCGAAACGTCCTGCACCCGCTGATACGTGCGCATCACAAAATCCATGGACGGATTTGTGACGCCGTACCACAGGTGCTCGTTCTTGAAGTGATGCCAGAGATGGTATTTTTTTATCCATCGTCCGAACGGCGTGATCGGAATGAATGGAATGTGCGCGACGTAATGCACCCATTCGTAATATGTGAGTGCTACCAGACTTCCGAATGTCAGTGAGAGCGAAAGCGCGGCATTGCGCGTGATCGAAACGTAAATACCGTAGTACAGCAGCGTTACCGGAATCGTAAACCACAACGGCAGAAACAGCAATTCGAGTTTCGACGGATCGACGTGATGATCGTAGTGCAAGCGATGCTGAAGCTTTAAAATCCACGAAACGCGTAAGGGCCGCGCGTGAAAAAGAAAGCGGTGCGTCGTGTATTCCGAGGTAAAAAACACGAGCGCGCCGATGACAGCGCCGGCCAAGTAAAACGGCACCATGCCCGCTGCGAATAGTCCCGCGAGCACACAGATCGCGACAAGCAACACGGCGTTGCTGCCGTGCACCAAAAACGCGCGGATCATCTCTGCTAGTTCTGGCGCGAAGGCGTTAGTCCATGCTCGTTCAGGCGGATCGTGTACGTTCCGGTTTTCACGTCTGCGGCGTCGACTTTCCGGAAGTTCAACAAGTCGTACCCCACCGGGCACGGCGCGCCGAGGCGATCGCTGGCGGCCGCGCGCTCGAGGTTGAAGTCATCAGGACGCGCGCAAACCTGTTCGCCAAAGTCGTTCGGACCGGCATGGTAATTCTTACCGTTCTGCGTGATGACGTAATACGAAAACCAGCCGCCGGCGGGTAATGCGATGTTCTGGTGCACGTTGCAGCGCCCGGGGTTAACCTTCGTCCAGCCCTCGGCAGTGCGCGAAAACTTCGCGCCCTCGTACGCAACGGCGAAAAATGCCGTCACGACGGTGTCGTTGCAGAGCTGAAATGCGACCTTCCGCTGCGCGTTATCGTGCGAACCCGCGAGCGCCAGCAACGCAGCCAGCGCTAACGCTGAACGACCGTCGCCCATCCGGAGTAAAACCCGCCGAACTCTTCGGCCAGCGTCGTGAGTGCGGTTCGCATTTCGGTAATCTTAAACGGATCGATCGTGTCGCGTTTGCTGCATCGCACCGCGTTGACGTTTGAGTCGATCGCGATTTCGTAGCCGTGATCCGCCATGGCGCGTGCGAAAATATCGCGCTTTCCTGCATCGTCAAACGTTATCGTATGTTCGATAGGACGCGGACGTTCGAAATCGTCGCCTGCGTCGAGCAGCGCTTGCAGCGCTTTCATATCGTTCGCGAACGCGAGCTGGTGATCGTCGGGATAGAGATATGCGCTGTAGATACTCCAGGTCGGGTCGGCGGCGGCCAGTGCGCGGTACTTGTACTCCGCGTGCATCGCCATCACGTCGCCGACCATCCCTGAGACGTCTTCGATCTCGGGTCCATAATAATGAAAGGTGCGCATTCCGCGTCCTGTCACGCGGCCGACTTCGATGATGCCTTCGGGCTCGAGCGCGGCGGCGAGTTCTTCCTCGATCTGCTGCAGCGCCCGGTATTCGCCTTCAGTCGTCATGCCGTGTTCGTCCGGCTGGCGTAGCGCGACCGCGACCGTGTACGCCGCGGGTTTGTCGGGACGAGGAGCCTGATCTTTGAGAGCCAGATCGACCGCGATCGAAATGGGTGCGCCCTCCATGCGCGCAAAATATGAAGACCAATCCGCCATACTGCCCTTGTTCCCCGGAGGCGTGCGCCTCTGCTGCCGGGAACCCCTTTGCCGACTGGAGGGCCTTTCATGTTTCGTCATCTCGTGGCCGCCGCATTACTCGCCGGTGCTTTTTCGGCGCCCGCCTTGGCGAGCCTCACCACCGGTGCAACCGCGCCGGAATTTAAAGCGCAAGCATCGCTCGGCGGAAAAGTGTTTACCTTTGACCTTGCGGATGCGCTTAGAAATGGCCCCGTGGTTTTGTATTTCTATCCCGCCGCCTTCACCAAAGGCTGCACGATCGAAGCGCATACGTTCGCTGAGGCGATCGATCAGTTCAAAGCGCTGCACGCAACGGTCATCGGTGTTTCGCACGACACCGTCGACACGCTGAACAAGTTCTCCGTGAGCGAATGCCGCAGCAAGTTTGCGGTTGCGGCCGATCCAACGCTTGCGGTCGCGAAGCAGTACGATGCCGTGCTGCCGCAAGATCCGTCGTACGCAAACCGCACGTCATATGTCATTGCGCCGGATGGCAAAATTCTTGCAACGCTTACGGATCTTTCGCACCCGCAGCAGCACGTTGAAAATGCTTTAGCGGTATTGAAGAAGTACGAGGAGTCTCAGACGAAGTAGCCACCGCTTCGTCATGGTGAGGTATCGAACCACCCTGAGCAAAACGTCGACATAGTCGACGTGCAGTCGAAAGGGGCGGCGCATCGCGCCGCCCTCTTTTTTCTTTGCGCTTATCGTCGTCGCTCGTCTGCCAGATGCGCGAGATCAGATTCCATGCGCCCAAGAGCGCCATCGATTTGTGGCTTTAGGTCCTCGTCGCTGAAAACGTTGCGTTGATTGCCCCGGAAACGAGTGATGATCGCAACGAGAATCGCCGGAACGGCAATAACGCCGAGAATAATTACGAGTCCCACGATTATCGGCTTGCGAGCCCTTGGGGCTCGCCCTTCGACAGCACGTCGACTATGTCGACGTTTTTGCTCAGGGTCGTTCGATACCACACGATGACCAATTGCTAAGCGACGGTGTCGTCCGAAAATAGCTTCGTTTGATTGGCGCGCCGTTTAGCGGCAGGCGCGTCTGCGTCCAGCGCCGTGATTTCGCGCGGCGCGGTTTCGACGGCTTGCAAATCCGGGAGCTCGGCATCGGGTAACGATGCGAGCTCTTTGATTTTGCGGCCTTGCGGCAACACGCGGCTCTCCATCGATCCGACGGCTTTATTGTAAGCCTCGGTCGCCTTCTGGAGATTGCCGCCGATGTTTGCGAAATGGCCGATGAAGTTGCGCAGCCGATCGTACAGCACGCGCGCGGCCTCGGCGATTTTTTTCGCATTCTCTTCCTGCTGGCGTTGCTGCCAACCTAACGCGTAGGAACGCAGTAACGCCATCAGTGTAAGCGGGCTGGCGATGTATACGCCTTTGCCGGCCCCATACTCGATGAGTTCGGGGTTCTCGATGCACGCCGCGCTGAGAAACGCTTCGCCCGGGACGAACATTACGACGAAATCCGCCGAACCGTCGGCGCGCTGATAGTTTTTGCGCGCTAAGCCGTCGACATGATTTTTGAAAGCGGCAGCGTGCGCGCGCAGGCGTTCGCGACGCACAGGTTCATCTGCCGCTTCGGCTGCGTCCAAATACGCGTTCAGCGGAACTTTTGCGTCGACGAAGATCTTCGAATTGCCGGGCAGCGCGACCGTCATATCCGGCCGTCCGCGATCGTCGCCTACTTCGAATGTCTGCTGCTCGTCGTAATCGCAGTACGCTTCCATTCCTGCGAGCTCGACTACGCGGCGCAGCTGCATCTCGCCCCACTTGCCACGCGTTGTCGGATTGCGAAGCGCCGACGAGAGCTGCGTCGCAGCGGTTTCCATTTTTCCGCTGCGCTCGATGAGCCCGGTAATCTGTTCCCGCAGGCCTTCGTACGCGCCGATGCGGTCCTTCTCGATCGATTTCACCAACGCGTCGAATTCCGTTAACTTTTGCGCAACAGGCGTGACGAGTTCGGTGAGTTTCGCATTGCTGCGCTCTTCCGCTGCGGCGAACCGTTCGCCGGCGAGTGCGAGGAACGTATCGCGCTGCATCTCTGCAACGCGTGCGCCCGTTTCATGCAGCTCGTTCTTGAGCCGCTCGGCGATCGTTTCTACGTGCGCGCGCCCGATGCTGCGCATCACAATCCACGTGACGGCGGAGCCGGCGAGCACACCGGCGCAAAGCGCGAAGATCAGCGAGATCGAGAGCGTCACGCTGAAGTATTCGCTTCAGCTCTTCAGATACTTGTTAAAAAACGCGAGGGTTCGGCGCCATGCGTCTTGTGCCGCGGGTGCGACGTACGAGGCGCGCTGGTCGTCGAAGAACGCATGACCGGACGTCGGGTAGATCACAATATCGTTCGGCACGCGCAGGACTTTGCGGAACGCCCGGACTTCGTCGGCGGGAATGCTCGTATCGCGCTCGCCATAGTTGCCCAGAATCGGCATGCGAATCTTGGTCGGATCGATGCCGGCGACGCGTCCATACCATACGGCGTCCACGGTAAAAACGTCGTCATTCGTGAGTGCTTGGCGCAGCGCGATTGCGCCGCCCATGCAGAAACCGGTAACGCCGATCTTCCCCTGTGGGTGCTGCGATTTCAGCCAGAGAGCCGTGGCCCGAATATCGCCGTCGACTTGCGCGGGCGCCGCCGTCAACTTTTCGATCAGCGGGCGAAACTTCGAAAAATCGGACTCGCCGTCGCCGCTGGGCGCGTTGTATCGCGCAAATAAATCGGGCGCGATCGCGGCGTAACCGGCTTTTGCAAAGCGGCGTACCACGTCGCGGATCGACGTATCGACGCCCCACGCATGCATGACGACGACCACCCCGGGCGTATCCGGGCGCGCGTTACGGGGCTGCGCGTAGTATGCGGGCATCGCGATGTCGGAGCGTCGTATCTCAACGTGTTGCACCGCGATCGACGGATCGTCTTCAGCCACGATCGGCGGATGCGGTTTACCGAGTTCTTGCGCTCCGCCCGTGGCCATCGCTGCGGCGCCGACGGCGGCACCAGCGGCGAATCCCACAAAGGCGCCGCGATTTACTCGCGGATCGGTAGAACGAGTCGGATCCGATTCGGCCATGACAATACCCCCGGTTGGAAAAGTGCGCGTTCAACATCGGACTCCCTGCCGTTGACGGACTCGGCTGTGCAGCGTAGGATCGTTTGGTGCACAAACGTGTCGCGTTTTTGGCAGCGATACTTGCAGCGTTCTGTATTGCACGGGCCGCCGCGGCGCCTACGCTCGCATTTAGCGTTCCGCCGGCGGATCAAGTACTTGATTTGCACGGCGATCCGGGCGACGCACAGCTCGTGATTTTTGCCGCCGGCAATCAGTTCATGGTGATGCCGGCGTTGCTGCGCGCGTTCCAAGAGCGGCATCCCGAGATCGCGCACGTGTATTACGAGACGCTGCCGCCCGGCGTCGTCATCGATCAAGTCTGCAGCGGCGATCTGCGGGTCGGAAACCTTCTGATAAGCGCGAAGCCGGATGTGTTACTCGCGGGCATTCGGGGTATGCGTCGCTTGCATGATGCGGGTTACGTTCATTCATGGGTTGCTTACGCATCGAACCAACTCGCAATCATGGTTCGAAAAGGAAATCCGATGAACGTTCATTCCCTTGCGGATCTCGGACGAACCGACGTGCGCGTCGTCATGCCGAACCCGAAGTGGGAAGGGGTTGCGGAAGAGGTTGAAACCGCGTACGAAAAGGCCGGCGGTGTGACGCTGGTGCACGAAATCATGCAGACGAAGATTGCGGACGGCATGACGATTCTCACGCGCATTCATCACCGGCAAACGCCGCTCTACCTGATGGAATCCAAAGCGGACGCGGGGCCCGTTTGGATTTCGGAGGCGTTGTACGCACGGCGCATCGGAGAGCCGTTGACGTTCGTTCGCATTCCGGAATCTCAAAACGTCACAATGGCGTATGACGCGGCAGTTTTGCGCGACGCGCCGCATTCCGCAGCCGCGCAAGCCTTCGTCAACTTTTTGAAAACTCCCGAAGCTCGCGCGATCTACGCATCGTTCGGATTCGGTCCACCGTCCTCGCAATAAAGGAGATCGTATGAATCGAGGGTCGTTTCTCACGGCGACGGCAACGCTCGTTGCAGCAGCCGGTTCGCCTGGGCTTGCCGCGCAGAGCGTTCCGGGCGGATCGCACTTCGTGGAACGGAAAGCGGATTTTGATAGCGCCGCTTTCGACGCCGCGGTCGGCAAGCCGGCCGATGTGCGCCAACTGTGGAACGTCATCGCGTTTCATCCGAACGTGTTCTCGAATCTGAAGAATTCGCTCAACGGACTGGAATTCGGCTTCGGGTACCCCGCCTCGCGAATAACCATGGTGTTTGCGCCGCATGGACCGTCCACTGCATACAACTACAGCGATTACATTTGGAGCAAATATAAAATTGGCGAGGCGTTGAAATTGGTTGATGCAAAAGGCGCTCCCGTAGCGTCCAACGTGTTTTTGTCGCCCGCTAAGACGTTGGTCAAAGGCAGCGATCCGGACGCCGAGGACAGCGCGTACCAAGATACGTCAATCCAAACGCTGCAATCGCGCGGCGTGGTGTTTTTGACGTGTCATACCGCAGTTGAGGAGCAAGCGCGTACGCTCGTAAAAGGCGGATTCGCGCCGTCGGGAATGACGGCCAATCAGGTTGCCGACGACCTCCTCACGCACTTGATTCCGGGCACCCATGTCGTGCCGGCGATGGTCGCGACGGTTGCCGTGCTTCAGCAGCGCTACCACTATACGTACATCGCGCCGACGTTCGCGTGAAAAATTTTGTTCCGATCGCGCTCTACGCTGCCGCGGCGCTGCTAACGGCGTGCGGCGGGAAGACGCAAACGCCTACCGCTCCGGTTGCGTACGATGCGAACGCGCTGCCGACGGGCGCGCCCGGGGAGTCGATCCGGTACGGACGTGAATTACTCCTCAATACGCGCAAACATCTAAAACCATACGTGGTCGCGAATATGGATTGCGCCGCCTGTCACATCGGCGCGGGCACCAAAGCTCGCGGCGGCACATTCGTTGGTGTCGCCGCCCAATTTCCGCAGTGGAACTCACGCGCGCACCGGATGATCGCGCTGCAAGATCGTTTGGCGGAATGCTTTTTATACAGCATGAACGGTCATCCACCACCGTATCAAAGCCGCGAAATGGTCGCCATGGTGTCGTATATTACCTATCTTTCGCGCGGTACGAAGATCGGAAGCCCGCCGGATCCCGCGACACGTCTTGTGAAATTCGATCCACCGAAGAGTCCGAGCGCGACGCGCGGCGCACAGCTCTATGCACAAAAATGTTCTTCCTGTCACGCGGCGGACGGCTCCGGCGCAGGCACGTTTCCACCACTGTGGGGATCGAAGTCGTTCAACGCAGGCGCGGGCATGCACCGGCTTTGGACGATGGCGGCGTTCGTACGCTATAACATGCCGCAAAACGCGCCTGGGACGCTCAGCGATCAGGAAGCGTACGACGTTTCAGCGTACGTGCTCAGTCATGAGCGTCCGAAATTCAACAAAAAACGCATCGTTTCGTTTCCGGAAGAGTCGGCCGGCTATTTCTAACCTTACGTAATGCTCTCCGGACTGGTTTTGTGCGTCGCGATTGCGATTGCAGCATTCGCGCTTGGACGCGTTGTGCCCATCGTCGGCGGCCCGGTGTTTGGTATCGTCCTCGGCATGATCGTCGCGATGCTCGTGAAGCCGGACGCGCGTTTTACTCCGGGCGTGAAATTCGCGGGAAGACAGCTCTTGCAGCTGTCGATCGTCTTACTCGGTGCTACGCTGCAGCTCGGTGAGGTCGTCGGCGCCGGATTGCATTCGCTGCCGCTCATGCTGGGCACACTCGCTATCACGCTTGCTGCCGCATACGTACTCGGGCGGGTGCTGGGCATCGATCGCGATTTACGGCGTTTGCTCGGAATCGGTACGGCGATTTGCGGCGGATCCGCAATTGCGGCGCTCGCGAGCGTGATCGAGGTGAGCGAGGCAGAAGTCGCCTATGCAATCTCAACGGTGTTTTTATTCAACGTCGCGGCGGTTTTGACGTTTCCCTGGATCGGACATTTGATCGCGCTCTCTCAACACGCATTCGGATTGTGGGCCGGCACGGCGATCAACGACACGTCATCGGTCGTTGCGGCGGGCTACGTCTACGGACATGCGGCCGGCAACGAAGCGGTCATTGTGAAACTGACCCGGACGACGCTCATCATTCCGATCGTCATGTTTTATGCCGGCAAGCGGATTTGGAAAGTGAGCAAAACCGGTGAAGGCGTGGATTGGGCCAAAATCATTCCCTGGTTCATTCTGTGGTTCGTCGTCGCCGCGGTGCTGAATACGATTGGCGTCATTCCGGCTGCAGCGCATCCCGCGATCGTACAAGCGGCCCTATTTCTGATCGTCGTTGCGCTTACGGGTGTTGGTCTTTCGGCGAACGCCCAAGCCATTCGGGCTGCAGGTCTGCGGCCGCTGCTCCTCGGCTTTTTATTGTGGGCGATTATCGCATCGAGCAGCTTGGCAATCGCGCATTACGCGCATCTCGCTTAAGCGCCCGGCGCAGGCATGTCGCGGAAACTCGTTATGATGTGATGGCGAAACTGCTGCGCTAGTTCCGGTTGATAACGTCCGGGCTCCCACAGTAATCCGATGCTCCGCGTACAAATCGGTTCGGTGATGTGCAGTTGCGGAGGCGCGGTCTCGCCCGGTGAGGACGCCGCCGGAATAATCGCAACGCCGAGTCCGACGGATACGAGGCTGCGCAGCGTTGCGATTTCTTCGCCTTCGAAAGCAATTTTCGGAACGAATCCCGCTTCCGCGCAAAATTGATCGGTGAGCGTGCGCAAGCCGTATCCTTGACGTAAACACACGAACGTATCGTCGCGCAATTCCGAAAGACGAACGGAGCGGCGCTTCGCAAAACGATGATCGTTGGGAACGACGAGGAAGAGCTCTTCGGACGCGAGCTCGATCGATTCGATTCGTTCGCTCGTCGACGGTACCGGTGAAACCAGTGCGATGTCCACGTCGCCGGCCTCGAGTTCGGCGAGAATGATGTGCGACGCGTTTTGCAAGAGTTGAAAACGCGCGCGCGGGTGCTGTTGCCGAAAAGACGCGATAAGGTCCGGAACGACGCGCGTGCCGAGCGCATGCGCGAAGCCGAAAGCGATGACTCCGGCGTCGCGGTCCGACAGATCCACGAGCTCGCGACGCCCTTCTTCGATCGCTGCGAGCGCGCGTTCGACGTGCCGCAGAAACGCTTCGCCGTACCGGTTCAGCTTGACCGACCGGCCGCGATGGTCGAACAGCGCCACGCCGAGGTCGCGCTCTAGGCGCGCCATGGCACGACTCAGGGCGGGCTGCGTGATGGCAAGCTCTTCGGCGGCCTGGGTGACGTGCTGCGTGCGTGCTACGACGCGAAAGTATTCGAGTTGCTGCAGTTCCATGAGCGGATACGTGTAGACTTATAACATGCACGACATAAATCTTGCTTCTAACTGTCATTGGAGGGAACCGACCGTAGGTCTAAGATGAGGATACCGGACGACTGTTAAAGCAGCCCGGTCTGGGTTTGTCATCCTTAGAATGAATGTGGAGTTAATCACCCGTGCCTGAGACGATGGTTCAAGTCACGCTTCCCGAGATGGGGGAGTCGGTCACCGAAGGCTCTATCGTCGAGTGGCGCAAGAAAATCGGTGAATTCGTCGCCGAGGGCGATCCTCTGGTCGAGGTCACGACTGATAAGGTCGACGTCGAAGTGCCGGCGACGGCTTCCGGCGTCCTCAAACAGATTTTGGCGGGTGAAGGCACGACCGTCGCGGTCGGCGCCGTCCTTGCGGAGATCGATACGACCGCTAGCGAAAGCGCGAGCGGAAATGGTGCGAGAACAGCAGCAGCGCCCGCGCCGCCGTCAACACCGTCGGGACCACCGAACCTCGTCACCGTCACGCTCCCCGAAATGGGTGAGTCCGTTACCGAAGGTTCCGTCGTCGAATGGCAAAAGCGCGAAGGCGACTTCGTCAACGAAGGCGATCCGATTGTCAACGTTACGACCGACAAAGTCGACGTTGAAGTCCCCGCGACCGCAAGCGGCATTATCACGAAGATTCTCGCGAAAGACGGCGAGACTGTTGCCGTCGGCGCCGGGCTCGCGGAGATCGATGCGAATGCAACTGCGGCGCCTCCGTCAGCAAAAACAAACGGTGCAAAGGCTACTGCTGAAGCCCCTCGACAAGCTGCTCCTGCAGCTCCGGTAACCGCAGGCGAAACGTTTGCGACGCCGCAAGCACGCCGCCTTGCGCGCAAATTGCACGTCGACGTCACGAGCGTTAAAGGCACCGGTCCGCAAGGACTCGTGCTGCGTGACGACGTTGCGTCGCAGGCACCGTCGTTGCCGAAAGGAACGTCCGCGCCTACAGCTGCACAGCCGCCCTTGCCGCCGGTTCCGGCAGAGGCAAAGGTAACGCAGCTCAAAGGCCCCGCTGCCGCGCTTACCGGGTACATGGAGCAGAGCCTGACGATTCCCACGGCGACCAGTTTCCGTTCGCTCGCCGTTGACGTCATGGATGCGCGCCGCAAAGAGTTGAACGCCGCGATAAAATCGGCGGGCCGCTCCGAAAAAATTTCCTTCACGCACATCATCGCATTTGCACTCGTGCGCGCCGCACATGAGATGCCGTTCATCACCTATAGCTTCCGCCGCGAAGGCGATAAACCGGTTCGCGTTGAGCCGGGCATTCATCTCGGCTTAGCGGTTGATGCAGAGCGCAAAGACGGAACGCGCTTCCTCATCGTTCCGGTGATCAAAAACGCCGACACGCTCGACTTCACCGCCTTCCGCGCGAAATACGAAGAGCTGGTTGCGAAGGCGCGCGACAACAAACTCACGGCTGACGAATTGCAAGGCGGCTCGTTCACGCTTACCAATCCCGGCGGCATCGGTACGGTTGCCTCCGTTCCACGATTGATGGCCGGACAAGGCGCGATTATCGCTGCAGGCGCGATCGGATATCCGCCCGGCTTCGGAAGCGCAAACGAAGCAACGCTCAAACAGCTCGGCATCAGCAAGATCATGCAGATGACGTCGACGTACGATCACCGCGTGATTCAAGGCGCGCAATCGGGCGAGTATCTCAAGCGCGTCGACGAGTTGCTGCAGGGCAAAGACGGATTCTATGACGCACTTTTCACGTCGCTCGGTTTGCGCGCCGCAGCATTGCCGCCGGTGCAAACGTCCGCGATGCCCGCTCTCGTATCGACGGCAGCTCCAGAAGCTGTGTCGGCGCCATCGGACGAGATGCTGCGCGCGGTTGCGGCCGGCATGGCGATCGTTGCCGCGTATCGCACGCACGGACACTTGGCGGCAACACTTGACCCGCTCGGCACGCCGCCGATCGGCGATCCGTCGCTCGAACCGGCGAATTGGGGTTTAACACCCGCACTGCAATCGGCAATTCCCGCATCCGTGTTGCGCGTCAAAGTTCCAGGCAATACGCTTGCCGACGTGCTGCCCCGCTTGCGCGAGACCTATGCATCGACGATCGCGTATGAAGTCGAGCACATCTCGAACACCGAGCAGCGCGAATGGCTGCGCGATTACATCGAATCCGGCAAGCACAAGATCCCGCTTAGCCAAGAGCGCCAGATCGATCTTCTGCGCCGCCTCACGCGCGTCGAAACGTTCGAACGCTATCTGCGCAAGACGTTCCTCGGACAGAAGACGTTCTCGGGCGAAGGCCTCGACGTCGTCGTTCCGATGCTCGAAGAGATGCTGCAGATGCTGGCCGACGACGGTACGCCCAACGCCGTGCTCGGCATGGCGCATCGCGGCCGTCTTGCAACGATCGCGCACGTCGTGAACATGCCGTATGAAGAAATTCTCGCGGAATTCGAAGCGGCGAATCAGCGCGGCGAAGTCGGCGCAGACGACGTCACCGGCGACGTGAAATATCACCACGGCGCGGCAGGTACGTACAAAGCGCTCGACGGTAAATCGATCAACGTTACGCTTTCGAACAATCCGAGCCATTTGGAAGCGGTCGATCCGGTCGTCGAAGGCAGCACACGCGCGCTTCAAACGGATCACGCGCAGCCGATTCCGCGTCAAGACGTGAGGAAAGCCGCTCCGATTTTGATTCATGGCGACGCCGCGTTCATCGGTCAAGGCATCGTCTCGGAAGTGCTCAACTTGCAGTCGCTGCCGGGTTACGAAACGGGCGGCACCCTGCACATCATCGCGAACAACCAAGTCGGCTTCACCACGGATCCGCGCGACAGCCGCTCCACGCGGTACGCCTCCGATCTCGCGAAAGGCTTTGACGTGCCAATCGTTCACGTCAACGCCGACGACATCGACGCGTGCATCTGGGCGGTTCACCTCGCCATGGACTTCCGCAAGCGGTTTGGCCGCGATACCGTCATCGACGTCATCGGTTATCGTCGTTTCGGACACAACGAACAAGACGAGCCCGCGTACACGCAGCCGGGAATGTACGACCTCATCAAGGCGCATCCGACAGCGCGTGAACTCTTCGCGAACAAATTGATCGCGCAAGGCGTGCTCGCGAAAGAACAAGCGGATGAACTCATTGCCGAAGCGACGGCGCGTCTGCAAGAAGCGCATCGCGCGGTGAAGGGCAAACACGACATCGCCGGAATGCTTGCGAAACTCGATACCAAAGCGCCGGTTGAAGCCGCGCCGCTGGCGAAGGTTTCGAAAGAGCAGCTCGTTTCCTGGAGCGATGCGCTTGCGACGGTCCCGAGCGGTTTTGCAATCAACAAGAAGTTGCAAACACAGTTCGATCGCCGCAAAGCGGTTATCGCGGAGAAGGGTCTTGTCGATTGGGGCATGGCGGAAGCCCTTGCATTTGCATCGCTGCTCTCCGAAGGCACACCGGTTCGCATCACCGGACAAGACACGGAACGCGGCACCTTCAGTCATCGCCACGCAGTGTTACACGATCCGCAAAGCGGTGCGGAGTACGTTCCGATGCAGCATCTGCCGCAAGCCAAAGCATCGTTTGAAGTGCACAACAGCCCGCTTTCCGAGTATGCCGCGTTAGGCTTCGAATATGGCTACAGCACGTCGGTTCCGAAAGCGCTTGTCTTGTGGGAAGCGCAGTTCGGCGACTTCGTGAACGGCGCGCAGATCATCATCGATCAATTTCTCGCAGCAGGCCAAGCGAAATGGGGACAGACGGCGCGTCTGACACTGCTGCTGCCGCACGGCTACGAAGGCATGGGACCGGAGCACTCCAGCGCGCGTCTGGAACGCTTCCTGCAGCTCGCTGCGGAAGGCAACTTGCGCGTTGCGTACCCGTCGACGGCATCGAACTACTATCACTTGCTGCGTCAGCAAGCCACGATGCCGCAACCGGTTCCGCTCGTCGTGATGACGCCGAAGTCGCTCCTGCGCCAAGAGCTAGCGTCGGGACATCTGGACGAGCTTGCAAAGGGCAAGTTCCACGCGGTCATCGACGATCCGAACGTCAAAGAGAAATCGAAGGTTGAGCGCCTCATTCTCTGCACGGGCAAGATTTATTACGATTTGCTGGGTCACGAGCAGTATGCGAATATGAATAAGACCGCGATCGTTCGCATCGAGTTGCTCTCGCCGCTTCCGTACACGGAAATCAACGACATCATTGCGACCTATCCGAATCTGAAGAAACTCGTGTGGGTGCAAGAGGAGCCGAAGAACATGGGCGCGCGCGCCTATGTCCGCCGCCGCCTCATCGAACGCATGCGCGATTCGCTGGAGATCGATTACGTCGGACGTCCGTACCGCGCAAGTCCTTCGGAAGGCTATCCGGGTGCGCACGCGGTCGAGCAAGAGCGGATTATCAAAGAGGCTCTGACCGAGTAGATGCATTGAGCGATCGATACGAGCGTGGAGAAAAATTATTGCGTCAGATTGACGGCGATAAAGTCGCCGACAACCTGATCGCCGCATACGAGAACATCGCGCCCGACTTCACGCGTTACTTGGTTGAATTCGCGTTCGGAGAAATCTACGCGCGCGAAGGCGATCTCAAGCATCGCGAAATTATCGCGATCGCGTCGCTCGCAACCATGGGCGGCTGCGATTCGCAGCTCGAAACGCACGTGCACGGCGCGTTTAACGTAGGATTGAAGGAAAGCGAGATCGTCGAAACGGTGATGACGCTGATTCCCTATATCGGCTTTCCTAAGGCACTGAACGCGATGGCTGTTGTGAAACGCGTCGTGGAGAAGCGCACTAGCAGGCAAGCGCTCTGAAGAAACGGCTTCGTGCCGGTTGCCGTTCTCCTGAAAGATTAACCTTTTACAAACCAAAGGAGAGAAAGCAAACACATGCTTCTAACGCGTTTTGCAACCGGCGTACTCGCAGCATCCGTCCTGCTCGGCTCAACCGCGCTTGCGGTCCCGCCCGTAGGTGCAGGCGTCGGCGCCGGTGCAAGCGGTAACGTACACGTGGGTACGCCCTCCATTGGCGTTCCATCGATAGGCCGGCCGCAAGTAAACGTGCCCCAAACGAACGTGCCGCAACCGCACGCTAGTCCGCTTCCCGCCGCGAATGCTAACGCGGCAGTACACGCTAACGCAAATTCTGCCGTTGTCGCGGGACGGCCGTTGCACGGTACGATCACCGCAATCAGCGGCACGACGGTAACGGTAAAACTTGCTAACGGCAGCGTGCAAACGTACAACGTTTCCGCGCAAACTGCGGCCGCGCTCCAATCCTCGCTGCACAAATCGATCGCGTTCACGGTGCAAAATGGCGTGCTCGCACTCTCGAACCGGGAAATAAATCCGCCGTTGCACGGGACACTTACGGCTCTGAGCGGGTTGACTGCGACGGTCAAGTTGGCAAACGGTGCAAGCCGAACGTTCGCGATAACGAGCGATGAGTCGTCGTGGCTCAAAGCCCACGTCGGCAAACGCATCGCGTTTTGGTCGGATGCGAACGGAACGCTGAAACTCGATAATTCGCGTAAACCCTAACCCTCTCGGCGGCGCATCGATAAGGAAAGCCTGAAGAATACTTCAGGCTTTCTTAATATCTTCGCGCGAAGCTGCCGGGTATCGTAAGCTCGCACGGGTTTTCCACTAATGTTGAGGCGTTCGCCTATGCGGATCGAACACGAGGCCCCCGCTCCCGCCGCCGATAAACCAGCCGCGTACGCATTTGGCCCGTTTGTTCTCGATCTCCCAAATCGTGTACTGTACCGCACCGGCTTAGCGCTCGATATGCCCGCAAAAATCTTTGAGATTTTGCGCTGTCTGGTACTGCACGGCGACCGTCTTGTCTCGAAAGAAGTACTGGTTGAGGAGGTGTGGGACGGATCGCCGATTGGCGACAACAACATCGCGCAGCACATGCACTTGGTGCGTGTCGTCCTCGACGATCTCACGAAACCTTACCGCTACATCGCCACAGTCCACGGACGCGGTTATCGCTTTATTGCCGATGCGCAACGCGTTACGCCGCCGGAACGCCGCTTGCCCGCCGTTTCCGACGTTACGATGCTGCCTCAAGCTCTAGCGACCGAACTTTTTTCGAATGCCGCCTTTTTCGCGAAGATCGGTACGCCGGCGGCACTCGATTCCGGCGCGCAGCTTTGCCGCAAGGCGCTTGAAATCTATCCCGGATTTGCAGACGGTCACGCAGGCATTGCGTTGGATGCAATCTTGAAAGCAGTGTACCTGTTCGGTATCCCGTTGCAGCAGTTTGAAGTTGCGCGCCGCAACGCGGCACAAGCCCTGCGCTTAGATGCGCACTGTGCGCGCGCGCACATCGTAATGGCAGCGCTAGCCATCTTCGACGATCTCGCACCGGGACAGGCGCATCAACATTTAGATGCGGCCGCGGCAACGATGCCGGACCTCGCCGAGATTGGAATCCTGCGCATTGTTGCGCTGAGCGCCGAGGGCAAACACGATCTTGCCCGTCAAAGCGCGAGAGAGTCGCTCACCATGCATCCATCGTCCTCGGCGGTGGCTGCATATGCTGCGCTGGCATCCTATTTAGGAGACGATCTCGCCGGTACCGCTGCTCCGCTAGAGCGCTTGCTCATCTTCAAACCCGGTGCGGCGTTTCCGAGCTACTTGCTCGGCATGACGCGTCTCGCGCAAGGCGAGTATGCGGCGGCGGGCGACATCTTTCAGGCGTTGATTGCAGGCCGCATCTCGCTCGTGCCTGCATATGAAAAATTCCGGCAGCGAGCGATCGCCGCGTTGAGTTTTATTGAAGCGCGAACGGGCGCGGTCGAGGACGCACGCGCACTCGCGCGAGACGTGCAGCGCAGTGAGCCTTGCTCTTATGTTGCGCTCGCACTCGCACGTGCCGGGCTCGGCGAGGAAGACTCGGTCATCGCGTGCCTGCACGAAGCTCGCAATCGTCGCGATCCTTGGTTCCCTTTGGTTGCGCACGATCCGGCGTTCCGCGAGTTTCGGAGCGTTCCTGAATTCGAAACGGTCACAAAGCTCGCGGAATAACGCAATTGTGAAGTCATGCCCTTGAGGACTCGCGCTTCCCGTTCGCTCTACGATTGATTCTGCCGTTCGGCTGCGCGCTTGCGCGCATGCCGGGATTACGGCAGCTTTCTAGGAGGAACCATGCCGACACTCAGATTGCGGCATGCGTTCGTGGCCGTTCTGCTACTCGTAGCGATGGTCTGTCAGGTAACATGGGCACTGGCAGGCACGACAGGTGGCATTTCGGGCACGCTGACGGACTCTTCGAACGGCAAACCGGTCTCTGACGCGAAAGTCACGGCCAGTTCGCCATCGCAGACAGCCAGCACCACGACGGATGCCGGCGGGCACTTTTCATTCCTAAATCTCGCGCCGGACACGTATACGGTCTCGGCCGAGAAAGACCAATACACTCCCGCCAACGTTGGCGGCGTCACCGTCTTTGCGGATCAAAACGTAACGGTCTCGCTGTCCACGCAACCAGCACTAAAGACGATCGCGAGAATCACCTCGCGTGCAGCCGGTAACCTGGTGAAACCGGGCACGACTGCAGACGTCTACTCCGTGAATGCCGCGACCCAACAAGTGGTCTCGGGCAGCAGCGGCGGTTTCAACCTCAACTCTGCGTACTCGGGCATCTATTCTCAGCCCGGCGTTACTTCATATATAGGTAATGCGGGATGGGGCCAGGTGTTCTATATCCGTGGTTCGTCGTACAACCAAGTCGGATACGAGTTCGACGGCGTTCCGGTGAACCGCGCATTCGACAACTACCAGGCCAACTCGCTCTCGAGTCTTGGCCAGCAAGAACTGCAAGTGTACACCGGCGGATCGCCTTCGGGTGCTTCATCGGCAACGCTGGGCGGTTTCATTAACCAAGTTATCAAGACCGGCACGTATCCGGGGTTCGGAGTCCTGACGGGCGGCTACGGCTTCCCGGGCTTCTACCGCAACCTTCAAGCCGAGGCGGGCGGCGCATCGCCGAACCGCAACTTCTCATACTACGTCGGACTTTTGGGCTTCAACCAGACCTTCCCGACGATCGATTGGCAAAACGCCTCCGGGATTAATCCGAATGGCTTTAACCAGTATGGATTCGTCGGGCCGATCGCTGTTGCGCCGATGTTCGGCGCATTGTTCGGCGCTGTTGGAACAGCACCGGATGGTGGCCTCTATGCCGGACAATTCATAAACGGCCCCTGGGGCGCGTGCCAGGGTCCGAACGGCCCGGCTCCCGGATTCCCCGTAGGTACGACTTCGGCAACTGGACCGTTCAACGGCGCCTGTTACGGATTCGGGCCGTTTACGAATAGCACACTTAAGAACATGTACGAGCGCGACAGCGTCGTGAACGTGCATTTCGCGTTGCCGCATAGGCATGACAGTGGTCGCGACGACGTGCAACTCCTGTACGACAATTCGATGCAGTACCAAATCAACGGTAACAGCATCAACGACAACGGCGGTCTTGCTACGATCAACGCGTTCACAGCCCGATTCGCGCCGGCTGGTACCGTCGATGCGAACGGCAATCCGTACACGGGACCGTTCACCGGACTGTGTGGCTACGAGAATACGTTCGGTGTCGGTTGCGCCAACACACCAAGCCCGATTCCGTATTTGGACACGAAGATCTTCGCGCCGGGAACGGGATTCGGCCAATTGGCCAGTACGGCAAGCATCATACCGTATCTGTACCCGAGCTCGCCGACAACGCGTCCGCTCAATAATACCGGTCCATTCGGGGCACCGACGAGCACGTTCGTATCCGGTCTGGATCCGAATCTTCGCGATGCGTTCTGGAACAATGTGGGCATCGGAAAACTGCAGTACACGCGCAATATCGGAACGAACGCGTATCTGCGCCTTTTCGGCTACACGTTCTACTCCGACTGGCAGATCACGGATCCGGTTACCATATCGACCGGCTTTATCGACGGATTGCTTAACGGCGATTTCCTCGGTAACGGCGGCGGCGGATTATTCGCGTCGACCGGCGCGGGAGATTACGAACTCGACACGCACACGCGCGGCGTCGAGTTGCAGTATGCGGATCAGATCACGCCGCAACACCTCCTGCGCTTTACGGCGAACTACACGACTGCTACAGTATCGCGTTGGAATAACAGCACGGACCTGTCCAACTACTCCAGTATCCGCGCTCGCGTAACCAACTTGACCAACGGCGACCCGAATAATCCGCTGTGCTTTAGCGTTACAACGGGAGCACAAGGATCGTGTTTCGCCTCTGCAACTTCCGGTACGCTCAATAATCCGTTACACGGATTGACCACGGCCGATCCGTGCGGCACGGGTGTGCTCGCGCCGACAACTCCAGCGTGCCTTGCCGGTGCGAAATTCCTCGTCACGCGTCCGTCCGGATTCGGAACGTTCAATACGGTGCGGCCGCAATTCGTATCGGGTGCACTCGAAGATGAATTCAAGCCGAACGACAAGCTCGATTTCAACATCGGTGTGCGCTACGAATATTACGAATACGACCTCGCGAACAGCAACACGCCCGAGAATAATTTCTGGTTCAATGCTGAAGCACAGGTCGTTTGCTACGATCCGGGCACCGGACAGCCATTGTTCACTCCGCTTGCTCCGGGACAGCCGATCCCACCGGCGCTGGTGACTACCGCTACGCCATTGGGAACATGCCCGAACACACCATCCTCCGGCAATAAAACACCGGGGTTGCATCCGACCGGACCGATCCCCGGATGCACAACATGCGGACCGGCGCGATATACCGCCGTTGGACCGGACGTGATTGCCCACACGAAATTCACGCCGCGTATCGGCGGTACGTGGACGATCAATCCGGACACGGTATTCCGCTTCAGCGCCGGCACCTACACGCAGCCTACGGAAACGGCCTTCGAACAGTACCTGAACCAATCCGGAAAGGGTGCTGCAGATTTCGATTTCAACCGTTTCTTTGGGTTAGGCTTCAACACGCCGGTGCACGACAATCCGGTGCAGTTCTCCAATAATTATGACTTCTCGATCGAGCATCACTTCAAGAACACGGATTGGACGATGAAGGTCTCACCGTTCTACCGCGACACTCACAATCAAGTAGTCACGATTATTCTCGGACCGAACTTTGCATCGGGTATCAACATCGGCCATCAGCAAAGCTACGGCATCGAAGTCGGTATTCAAAAAGGCGATCCTACGCGTGACGGATGGTCCGGTGGACTCTCGTACACGTACACGAAAGCTAGACTCCGGCTCAACGACTTGCCGAACGGCACGAACGCGATCGATTACCTCAACAACTACGTCAAAGCGTTCAACTGCTTAACGTCGGCGGGTTCCACCAACCCCGCGAACGGATGCGCAGCTCCTGCATCGCCGTGCTACAACGCCGGCGCAGGCGAGGCGTGCCCGGCGGTTCCGACCGCGGCAGACATTGCGAACCCGTACTTCAACATGGCACAGCAAAGCTTGTTGGATCGCAATGCCGCAATACCGCCGTACATCAACGAAATACCCAACGATCCGACGGACCAAGGTACCTTCCCGGGTACGGCTATTTGGCCGCACCAAATCGCGGGGTGGTTCCAGTTCAAACACGGAAAATGGGCGATTGCTCCAAACTTCGTGTTGCAGTCCGGTTCGGGATACGGTTCACCGACCGACACGTACGGCATCGATCCGCGCGCATGCGCGCAGAATGAAGCCGCTGCAGGTGTAGTAGCCGCAACGTCGCCGCAAGCGACGGCCTGCGACTTCCTCACGGCATCGGCGTCGCCGTTCGTGACCAGCGGCTATCTTGCGATTCCCAATCCGTTTACGGGCAGAATGGACGGCTTGGGACAATTCGATCAGCCGTGGCAGTTCGATCTCGGCGCGTTGATCCACTATGACATCTCGCCGAAACTGGCGGTAAACGTGACGCTGGCGAACATCTATAACACCTGCTTCGGCGGGACGAGTACCGCCTGGCAGAGTGCATTTGCACCGAACCGGTACGTTTGCGGATACGGTGCGAACAACTTCGAGTTCGTAGGCGGCGCGCCGGGCTCGGGCTTCTACTATGGAGCCTCCCCGACCGATCCCGCAAACGGACCGGGGGCAACGACACAACCGCCGGCGTTCCGTTTCCCCTTCGCTCCGGAGAATGGATACATACCGATTCAGGTCTACGCCCAGCTGCAGATTAAATTCTGAGCACGATATAAGGACCAAATAAAAGTGGGCTCGGCCTTCGAGGGGCCGGGCCCATTTTTGCTGTGAGCTTGTGAATTGTGAATTCATGCAATTCACTACCTAAAATTTTGGTTCATCCTACGATAGAAAGACCGCGGGGTCGCATGCAGAGCATGCGGCCTACCGCGGCAAGCTCACTCTAGGAGGAACCATGCCGAAACTCAGCATGCGGCATGCGTTCGTGGCCGTGCTGCTTCTCGTATCGATGCTTGTCCAGGTAACGTGGGCGCTGGCTGGCACGACGGGCGGCATCTCCGGCACGCTGACGGATTCGACGAACGGTAAGCCTGTGAGCGACGCAAAAGTCACCGCAAGCTCGCCTTCGGAGACCACAAGCACCACGACGGATGCCGGCGGACATTTCACATTCCTCAATCTTGCGCCCGATACGTACGCATTGTCGGCGGAGAAAGATCAGTACACACCAGCAACAGTTGGCGGCGTCACCGTTTTCGCCGATCAGAACGTAACGGTTTCGCTGCGAACACAGCCCCAACTCAAAACTATCGCTCGAATCACCTCGCGTGCCGCGGGCAATCTCGTAAAGCCCGGGACGACATCCGACGTGTATTCGGTCAACTCCGCGACGCAACAAGTAGTGTCCGGAAGCGGCGGTGGTTTCAATCTCAACAACGCGTATTCGGGAATCTATTCTCAACCCGGCGTTACATCATATATAGGTAACGCGGGCTGGGGACAGGTCTTCTACATTCGCGGCTCCGCTTACAGCCAAGTCGGATACGAATTCGACGGCGTTCCCGTGAACCGCGCGTTTGATAACTATCAGGCGAATTCACTCTCGAGCTTGGGTCAGCAAGAGCTGCAAGTGTACACCGGCGGATCGCCTTCGGGCGCTTCATCGGCAACGCTCGGCGGTTTTATCAACCAGGTTATTAAAACCGGAACGTATCCGGGATTCGGTGCGCTTAAGGGCGGCATCGGTGTGCCGGGCTTCTATCATGCGTTAACTGCCGAAGCAGGTGGATCGAATCCGAACCGCACGTTCTCGTACTACGTCGGTTTGATGGGCTTTAATCAACATCTACCGAACGGCGATTGGAACAATCTCAGCAGCTTAGATCCGAGCGGATTTTCCAACGGTTTAGCGAGCGGCGCCGAGCTTGCGACGCCGATTGATGCGCTAAGCGGACGTATCAATCTCCTCACACCGCCCGATGGTGGTCTGTGGACGGGTCAATGGGAAAACGGTCCGTTCGGTCCGTGCCAACGCGGTGGTCCGAACGCCGGACTCCCGGTTGGCACTACGGTTGCAAATCCTGGCCCGTTCAACGGCGCATGCTTCGGGTATTTCCCGTTCAACACGTCGTTCATCTCGGACATCTTCGAGCGCGACAACGTACTGAATTTCCACTTCGCGGTTCCGCACAAGTTCGACAGCGGACGCGACGACATTCAATTGTTGTACGACAATTCTATGCAGTGGCAACTGAATCCGGACGCAATCGTGGATGCCGGCAATTTTTCAACGCTCAATGCCTTGCTGGCGCCGTATGCAACCTCGGCGTCGTGCTTCGGTCCCGGGACGGGGTGCGGGCAATTCGACGCGCTTGGCAATCCGTATACCGGTCCTGCTCCAGGGTTGTGCGGATACGAGAACCTCGATGGTCTCGGGTGCGCTTCAATAAACAGCCCGATACCATACGTCGACACGCAGATCTTCGCACCGGGAACGGGGTTTGGCCAAACGGTTTCCTCGGCGAAAATCGTGCCGTACTACTTCCCGAACTCGAACACGAACCGCCCGCTCAACTCGCCCTTTGCACCAACGGTCGGTATCGAACCGAATCAAAAGGACGCGTTCCATAACGACGTCGGTATCGTCAAGGTTCAATATACTAAGAACATCGGGACCAACGCGTACGCGCGTCTTTTCGGTTACACGTTCTATTCGGACTGGCTGATCGGCGGAGCGCCTTCTGCAGGCACGTGTTATATCGACGGCTTGCTCTGCGGTCAAGGCGGACCGGGCTGGTTCGGTACCGCGGATTACGAGCTTACGACGCACACGCGCGGCGCCGAGTTTCAATTAGCCGATCAAATCAATCCGCAAAACCTCGTGCGGTTTACCGCCAACTACACGACTGCAACGGTCGCGCGTTGGAATAACGGTTCGTTTCTCGCAGGCTATCTCGGTTCGCGCTCTCGCGTGACCGACTGGACGAACGGCGATCCGAACAATCCGATCTGCTATGCCTTCAAAGGATCGCACATCGGACAGCCGGCAAACTGCGATACGTCGTCGGCTGGCGGCACGTTTGCGAATCCCGCGCCGTTGAATCTTCCGACGGCTTGCGCGGCAGGCGGGACGGCTGCGGGCACGCCCGGATGCGCGAGCTTCTTAGCAGGAACGTCAAACTGGCTCGTTACCGTACCCGGTGGCCAAGGAACCTTCAATACGGTGCGCCCAGACTTTATCTCACTCGCACTGGAAGACGAACTACGGCCGACATCGAGCTTGGACTTCAATCTCGGTGTGCGGTACGAGCAGTATCAATACAATCTCTCAGACTCGAACACTCCGGAGTTCAACTTCTGGTTCAACCAATACGCGCGCGTGCTTTGCTACGATCCGGGAACGGGTCTTCCGCAGTTCTCGCCGCTCGGTTTGGGAGAACCCGTACCGCCGAACCTGATCACCACGTCAACGCCGCTGGGCCATTGCGGAACAGCACCTTCAGGGCAGGAGGGTTTGCATCCCGTTGGCAACACGGCGCTCTGCGATAACGTGACCACGTTCGACTGCGGCCCGATTGCGTACACTGCGAAAGGACCGACGCAGTTTACGCGTCACGAAGTCTCGCCGCGCATCGGAGGCACGATTACCGTTTCTCCGGACACGGTGCTGCGCTTCTCCGCCGGTAAGTACACGCAACCGACGGAAACGGCGTTCGAGCAGTACTTGGATCAGTCCGGTAAACGCGCAGCAAACTTCGACTTCAGCCGTTTCTGGGGTCTTGGCTTCAACTCGCCGGCACACGACAATCCCGTGCAGTACTCGAACAACTATGACTTCTCCGTGGAGCATCATTTCCACGGTACGGACATGACGGTGAAACTATCGCCGTTCTATCGGGATACGCACAATCAAATCGAAACCGTGGTGCTCGGACCGGGCTTCGTCTCAGGTACGAATACCGGCCATCAACACAGCTGGGGCATCGAGCTCGCGTTGCAAAAAGGCGATCCGACACGCGACGGCTGGTCGGGTGGTTTATCGTACACGTACACGCGAGCGATCGTGCAATTCGGCAGTTTGCCGAGCGGCACGAATTCGATCGACTACCTGAACAACTACATCAAAGCGTTCAACGCATTGACGTCGGCGGGAGGCGGCTCACCGTGCTACAACGCGGGCGTCGGTGAGGCGTGTCCGGCAACGCTTGGACCTGCGGATATCGTAAATCCGTACTTCAATATCGCGGCGCAGCCGCTGCTCGATCGGAACGCCTGGTATCAGACGTATCCGAACGAGTTCCCGAACGCTCCGTACGATCAAGGCGGTACGTCTGCGATTTGGCCCAATCAAATCAACCTGTGGTTCCAGTACAAGCACGCAAAGTGGTCGATCGCACCGAACATTACGCTCGAAGATGGCCCGTATTACGGATCGCCGACCGATAATTACGGCATCGATCCGCGTACGTGCGCTCAAAACGAAGGCGCAGCAGTTGACGCCAGCGGCAAACCGATTCCCGGTCTCACCGCGCAGACGGCCGGCTTCTGCGACTTCTTGACCGCAGGGCCGACGCCCGTTACGGATAGCGGCGATCTCGCGATCCCGAACCCGTACACGGGGCGGTTCGACACCCCAGGCCAATATCAAGAGCCGTGGCAAATCAACGTAGGCGCGCTGATTCGCTACGATATTTCGCCGAGATTGACGGCGAACGTCACACTTACGAACATCTTCAACACGTGCTACGGCGGAACGAAGACTCCGTGGCAAGCCGCGTTCCCCGCAAACCGTTACGTCTGCGGATGGGATTCGAATCCGACGGGCACGGCCGGCAACTTCAACTACGTAGGGCCGCTTAAGGGGCAACCCGGCTTCGGCGGCGGCTTCTTCTATGGTGATGCGCCGGGATCGATCTCCAACGGCAGTCCGGTGTACTCGAACGTATTTAATTATCCGTTCGCGCCGTTCACGGCGGCTCTACCGTTCCAAGCGTACTTCGAGTTGCAGTACAAACTGTAAGTTGACGTAGCGCTACACGATCGCGGGCTCGGCATCATGCCGGGCCCGCCTTGCTTTTATGCGCGCGCAGTGATTTCCATGAGCGGCAGTAATTCGTCGATCGTGCGTGCGGAGCGAACGATGCCGCGATTCTTCACGCTCACAAATCCTTCACGCACCATCTTATCGAACAGAGCGAGCAGTTCATCGTAGTAACCGTCGCTATTCAGTAACGCGATCGGTTTTTCATGAATCCGCAATTGCGCCCACGTCACGATCTCGCAAAACTCGTCCATCGTGCCGTAGCCGCCGGGAATAGCGATGAAGCCGTCGCTCAGATCGGCCATCAACGCTTTGCGTTCGTGCATCGTACCGACAACATGCAATTGTGTGAGACCGTTGTGCGCAACTTCGCGGCTTGCAAGCGCTTCGGGAATAACGCCGATCACTTCACCGCCCGCCTGCAGCGCTCTGTCGGCAATAACGCCCATTAAGCCGACGCGTCCGCCGCCGTAGACGATACCGAAGCCTTCCTCTACTAACCGTCGTGCAGTATGCGCAGCGACCTCGATGTAGCGTTCGCCGTTTCCGGTATTCGCACCGCAAAAAATGCCGATTCTCTTTGCCATGGATGCGCGGGCGTTTGGCGGGGCGCTCTATGGGGCCTGCCGAACCGCTCGGCGTGAAGAATCGTGTTCCGGATGACGGAGTCGTACGCGTGTTTCGCGAGCGCCGGCGCGCAAGTATGGTAACCGTCATCACCGGCTTGCCGGAACGCGAACTCGAGGAAACTGCGAAAACGCTCAAACGCTTGTGCGGTACGGGTGGTACCGCGAAAGAAGGCGTTGTCGTCATCCAAGGCGATCATCGCGACAAGATCGTCGCGCATTTTCAAGCGCAAGGCCGCGCAGTGAAGAGAGCGGGAGGTTGAGCGCAACGACGATGCGCGAGCCTCCGGGTCCCGGCATGTGGGAGACGTATCGCCGTCTGCGTGGCACACCGCTGCGTGAGTTTCCGACGTTTCTTTTCGAAATGGATCGCGAGTACGGTCCTGTGACTGCGTTTCGCGTGCCGTGGCGGCGCTTTTATTTTTTGAACGATCCGGAAGCAATTAAAGACGTTCTCGTGACGCACCAACATCACTTTGTAAAGTCGGAAGGCACGCGCGCGATGCGCCAATTGCTTGGTGAAGGCCTTGTGACGAGCGAGGAGCCGTTGCATCGTGAGATGCGCCGCGTCGTGCAACCCGCGTTCCACCGTCAGCGCATCGCGGGCTACGAGCAAACGATGCGCGAGTATGCGCAGGCGTGGCAGCCGCCGTCCGGCGCTTTCGACATGCACGCGCAGATGATGGAACTGACGTTACGGATTGCTTCGAAGACGCTGTTCGGCGCCGATACGGGCGAAGAAGCCGATCGCGTCGGAGCCGTGCTCCAGGAAGTCGTGACGATTTTTCCCGACGTGCTCGGTCCGTTCGGGTTCATCAAACGCCGCTTGCCGTTTGGCCCGACGCTGCGCTTTCGCAATGCCCGCAAAGTTTTGGACGACATCGTGCTGCGCTTGATCGCGCAGCGGCGGGCAAGCGGCGAAGATCGCGGTGATGCACTGTCCATGTTGCTGCAGTCCAGCGATGACGACCAGCAAGTGCGCGATGAGGTGATGACGCTGTTCATTGCGGGGCACGAAACGACGGCGAACGCCCTCACGTGGACGTGGTATCTGCTTGCAAAGAATCCGGCGGTTCGCGAACGCTTGCGTGAAGAGGTGCAGGCGAATCCGGATACGCCGTATGTCGACGCCGTATTGAACGAAACGTTGCGGTTGTATCCGCCCGCGTGGATTTTGGGCCGGGACGCAAAAAGTACGGTCGAAGCTGCGGGATGGCGGTTAGACAAAGGCGCTACGGTGCTGATGAGCCAGCTCGTGATGCATCGCTCACCGCAGTACTTCGATCGACCCGAAGAGTATTTGCCGGAACGCTGGCTCGGCAATCCGCCCGAGCTTCCCGCGTTTGCATACTTTCCGTTCGGCGGCGGCTCGCGCAAATGCATCGGCGATCGCTTTGCTTGGAACGAAGCACGCATTCACATTTCAACTATTGCAACGCGGTACCGGTTCGATTTGGAATCGCCGGATGAAGTGGTTCACGCTGAGCCTATTATTACGCTACGTCCTCGGGGCCCGGTGCGGATGAAGTCGTCATCCTGAGGTATCGAAGGGCGCGGCCGCAGGTCGCGCAGTATTCATAGCCGGGAAATTACATAATTCTGCTGCTTATGCAACCCATTCCTATACAAACGCTATTCGCTGCCGATTACGCTTTCAAGCTGATTGAACGTCCAGTAGTTCACTTTCCGTTCGAAGGCGAGAAGCATGTTCCCGACATCCTCGTTGAAGTGACTTATAACGACACTGGGTGGTGCGGTGTTTTCACGCCCGGTCCTGGAAAATCATACGGGTTGTATACATGCCCGAACCGAAGTGAGCTTTGCGTACTCGCTGGCGGAACGGCGTTCATCGTAAACGTTGAACGAGCGGCCAATTACACCGCAATAATATTCGAGAACATCGTCGGTGTCATGCAAGTACCGCAGCGCAACGTTCTATTATTAAACACCGATACCGACCTTATCGCTTACGAGCAGCGCGTCATCTGGCAAGAGCGGCTTTGTCTCGATGAGCTGAGCGTTGAGCGAGCCGATGACTCATTTGCCCACGTGAGTTGTTGGGATCCTTTTTCCAGCGAACGTGTGCAATTTCGCGTGAACTTGGAGTCAGGCGATCACCCGGATTACACAATGCCGTAGCTGTTTTGCGAGCGCTGCGCGCTCGCCCCTTGACGGCGCGTTCGCAACGCGAACGCTTTGCTCGGGGTCCTTCGATACCTCAGGATGACAAAGTGCGCACCCTGAAAAAAGCGCCCGCGGTAATAGCGGGCGCTTTTCTTTTACTGCTCGGGGGCTTAAGCGAGTACGAGTGCCTCGTCCCGAGTGCCCGCCTTAGCGAGAGCCTCGTGGATCATCTGCTCCTGAATCTCGCGCACGGCCCAGCGTGCCTGCGCATCCGCCGAAAGTTTGTCGATGGGATCGAAGTACAAGAACGCCTTGCCGGGTTTGACGCTCGGTGCAGCGTACACCGCGATGCCGTTCTCGCGATCGTAGTACTCGTAGCTATGCACGTCGCGTTTGCCGCCACCGCCGGGCGCGTCACAAACGAACGTCGGCGAGTTGAAACCCGCCGTGCTGCCGCGCACGAACTTCTCGATATCCGTCGCAGTTTTGATCGTCGTACGTAACTCTTCCACGC
>CAZHGH010000018.1:38134-42515 GCA_964531205.1 uncultured bacterium | reverse complement strand
GCGATGTACGGCAATCCCACCGGCGCAATGGGCGTTCCCGATTACCTCGGCTGGGATTGGAAATCGAAAGCCGGATTGCCGGTGATTTGCGTTCCCGGATGCCCGGTTCAGCCCGACAACATGTCGGAAACGCTGCTGCATTTGCTGCTGATGGCCGCGGGCAAAGCCGGGCCGCCGCCGCTGGACGAAATGCTTCGCCCGAAATGGTTGTTCGGACAAACGGTGCACCACGGCTGCGATCGCGCAGGCTATTACGAAGAAGGCGATTTCGCGAAAGAATACGGCTCGCCGAAATGTTTGGTGAAGATCGGTTGCTGGGGTCCCGTTGTAAAATGCAACGTGCCAAAGCGCGGTTGGATGGACGGCATCGGCGGTTGTCCGAACGTTGGCGGCATCTGCATGGCGTGCACGATGCCCGGATTCCCCGATAAATACATGCCGTTTATGGATGAGCCGCCCGGCTCGACGCTCTCAACGACAATGGTCACCGGCTACGGCCGCTTTATTCGCACGCTGCGCAGTTCGACTATTATGACGGGCGACAAAGAACCGAAGTGGCGGCACAAAGGCGATATGCTCACGACCGGCTATATGCCGCAAGCGTACTGAGGCGCACTATGGATATTCAAGCAGCTCCAACCACGCGAGAAGAGATCGGCGGACGCCAACTCATCGACATGGCGTGGGATCCGATCACGCGCATCGTCGGAAATCTCGGCATCTACACGAAGATCGATTTCCGGGAGAAGAAGGTCGCGGAGTGCCATAGCACCTCGTCGATCTTCCGCGGATACAGCGTCTTCATGCGCGGCAAAGATCCGCGAGATGCGCACTTCATCACCAGTCGCATCTGCGGAATCTGCGGCGACAATCACGCGTCGTGCTCGGTGTATTGCCAAAACATGGCGTACGGCGTTGAAACGCCGCCGATGGGCGAAGTGATCATGAACCTCGGTGAATCCGCCGAGTACATGTTCGATCACAACATCTTCCAAGAAAATCTCGTCGGCGTCGATTTCTGCGAGAAGATGGTGCGCGAAACGAACCCCAGCGTTTGGGAGAAGGCGAAGCTCGCCGCCGCGCCGCGCGCCGATCAACACGGTTATAAGACCATCGGCGACATCATGACGGCGCTCAATCCGTTCGACGGCGAAATTTACCGGCTCGGTTTGCAATACAGCCGTCTCTGCCGCGAGATGTTCTGCCTGATGGAAGGCCGCCACGTGCACCCGTCGACGTTGTATCCCGGCGGACCCGGCACGAATGCCGTCGCGCAAACCTTCACCGATTATCTCGTGCGGTTGATGCGCTACATCGAGTGGATGAAGGTCTGCGTGCCGGTCCACGACGATCTCTTCGATTTCTTCTACGATGCGATTCCCGGTTACGAACATGTCGGCGAACGCCGCGTGCTGCTGGGCTGCTGGGGCGCGCTCAATCACGAAGGCGAGTGCGATTTCCAATACCGGCACATGACCGATTGGGGCCGTAAGATGTACGTCACGCCGGGCGTCGTCGTCGATGGAAAACTCGTGACGAACGATCTCGTGAAGATCAATCTCGGCATTCGCATTCTGCTCGGCCACTCGTACTACAAAGATTGGGTCGACAGCGGCATGGAGAAACTGGTCGATCGCGATCCGCTCGGCAATCCGGTAGACGATCGCCATCCGTGGAACGCGCGGCAAATTCCCGCACCGCAAAAACGCAACTTCGACGGGAACTACAGCTGGGTGATGTCGCCGCGCTGGTTCGACGGACAAAACTATCTCGCACTCGACACCGGCGGCGGACCGATCGCGCGCTTGTGGTCCACGGCGCTTTCCGGACTTGTCGATGCCGACGGGTTTGTAAAAGCCACCGGCGACAGCGTGCTCATCGTGCTTCCGAAGACCGCGAGCAAGCCGGAGATGCGCCTCGAGTGGAAGATTCCGAAGTGGAGCAACGCAATCGAACGCGATCGCGCGCGCACCTATTTCCAAGCGTACTCCGCGGCGCTCGGATACTATTTCTGCAACAAGGCGTTGGAGTTCGTCTCTAAAGGCGAAACCAAGACGTGGGAGTCGTTCAAGGTTCCCAAAGAAGCGATCAGCGTCGGCTTCACGGAAGCGGTGCGCGGCGTGCTCTCGCACCACATGGTCATACGCGACGGCAAGATCGAGAACTATCAGCCGTGGCCGCCGACCCCATGGAATGCGAATCCGCGTGACAGCTTCGGGACGCCCGGGCCCTACGAAGACGCGGTGCAAAACACACCGATCTTTGAAGAGAACGGCCCCGAAAACTTCAAGGGCATCGATATCATGCGGACCGTGCGCAGTTTCGATCCATGTTTGCCGTGCGGCGTACATATGTACGTCGGAAAAGGCAAAGTGATCGAACGCATTCATACGCCTTTCGCAGCCGCCGAAACGTGAATGAACTAGACCGCGCCTCCGAACGCGTCGAGACACTGCTCGATCGCTTCAGCGCGTTACCTCCGGCTACCGGTGCGCGCGCCGACGCGGCAGAGCTGGTGCGCGTGCTCTCTACCCTCTATGGCGAAGCGCTGCGCGAGATCGCTGAAAGCATTCGCGCAGCGCTCGGCGAGCAACAGGGAAACGCGCTGCTGGAACGCTGCTGCGAGAGCCCCACGGTTGCAGCGCTCCTAATCACGCATGGTTTGCACCCGGTGCCGCTGCAAGCGCGCGTCGAACGCGCTCTCGAATCGGTGCGTCCGTACCTGCACGAGCATGATGCAGACGCGGAGATCGTGCGAATCGATGAGGACGTCGTCGAAGTGCGCGTGAACGGCATGGACGGCGTGGTGCCGAAAATCGAACGCGCCATCCGCGAAGCAGCGCCCGAAGTGTTGGACGTACGCGCCGTCGGACAAACGATCTCGTTGCTGGAAGTGCGATGAACGCGCAAGAACCGCGCTGCGAGCTCTGCGCGGGACCTTTGGAAGAGGCACACGGCCACGCGGTCGATACAGCCGATCGCCGTTTGCTCTGCACGTGCTACGCATGCTCGCTGCTCTTTGCAGCGCCCGGCGCCGCGCGCGGCCGCTTCAAGATCGTTCCGAAGCGCTACGCGGTGATACCGGCGCCGCTCTTCAGCGATGCGCAATGGGACGCGCTGGGAATTCCAATCGGCCTCGCGTTTTTCTTTGAAAGCAGCAAAACGCAACACATTATCGCGTTCTATCCCGGTCCGGCCGGTGCGACGGAGTCACTCTTACCGCTCGAACCGTGGGAAGCGCTGCGCGAGCGCGAGCCGCTCATCGCATCGCTGCAACCGGATGTCGAAGGCGTGCTGGTCTATCGGCCGAGGAACGACGGGCACGCGCAGTCATACGTCGTACCGATCGATGTCTGCTATGAATTAGTAGGTCTCGTGCGCACGAAGTGGAGCGGCATTAGCGGCGGAGACGAAGTGCATCAAGCGATCGACGAGTTTTTCGCGCGCATCGCCGAACGCGCCGCCGAATGCCGGATCGAAGCATCATGAGCGATCTCGCGTTCTCGGTACTTGCCGCCGAACCCAAACTGCACTGCGCCTCCCCTACGATTAGGTTTGTGCTTCAGATTAGTCATCCTGAGGTATCGAAGGACCCTGAGCGCAGCGTTTCCGCGGAGCGAAACGCGAGTCGAAGGGCGCGCCCCGAGGGCGCGGAAGAGCGTATCGAAGCCATCATCCTGCGCACTCAAATCCGCATCGAACCCCAGTGGCGCACCTACACCGACGCCGAAAAGCCGCTGCTGAACGATCTTTTCGGCACGCCGGATCGCTGGGATAAGACGCTGCACGCGCTCGCATGGGCGGACGTTCCCGTTATGGTTCCCGCGTTCACGGGCGAAACGCAAGTCGACGTGAACGTACCGTGCACGTACGACTTCGACGTTACTGCAACGCGCTTTTTCAGTGCGCTCGAGAGCGGCAGCATTCCGCTTCGCTTCCTGTTTAGCGGATCGATTTTCCGAAGTGGCGAGGAAGCGTTCTCGGTTGAACGCGTTTCGTGGAGCAGCGAATGCGCGTATCGCATGCCGTATGAGGTGTGGCGCGATACAATGCGCGCGTACTACGGCGACTCGGTGCTGCTCCGCATCGACCGCGAAACGTTCGAACACCTGCAGCGCATCCGCGCCGAAACCTGCGCCACCTCCTGGGATGAAATCCTTTGTCATCCTGAGCCTGTCGAAGGACCCCGAGCAACGTCGAGGGGTACCTTATGAAACAAGCGCGCGCAGTAGCCGACGCCGTTCTCTACGAAGGCTTCTTGCTCTACCCATATCGCAAAGACGCGCTGAAAAATCAACTGCCGTGGCAGTTCGGCGTACTCATGCCGCAAAACTATGCGGACAAAAGCGAACCGAATGCATTTACGTCTCAGCTCCTTTGT
>CAZHGH010000018.1:0-38034 GCA_964531205.1 uncultured bacterium | reverse complement strand
AAGTCGACATCCTCGTCCGCTTCCTCCAATCCACCGATGCCGCGCCGGTCGAACGCGAAGTCCCCTTCCACGCCGATCTCGCGCAACCGCACTCGGAAATGCACTTCGAGTTCGAACACCTGCGCGGCACGATAACGCTCGACGTAACGCCCGACGACAACGACATAACGCAACTCACTCTGCAACTGCAAAACCACAGCACGACACACCCCAACGCCCACCGCAACGAGGCGCTACGCAGCGCGCTCATCAGCGCGCACGCCCTGCTCACCGCGCACAACGCCGTCTTTCCATCGCTGCTCGATCCGCCGGAATACGCAAAATCCGCCGCAGCGCGCTGCACGAACGAACGGGTCTTCCCCGTGCTCGTCGGCGAATCGATCGACGGCACACAACAAACCGCGCGCGCGATGCTCGTCTCGCCGATCATTCTCTACGACTTCCCGCGAATCGCCAACGCGAGCACAACGCACACCTTTGATGCAACGGAAATCGACGAGCTGCTCATGCTCAGCGTCGCAACGCTGACCGAAGAAGAGAAGCAGGCAGCACGTGCGGCCCACCCATACGCGCGCGAACTCGTCGAGCGCGCCGACGCACTCGATGCTGATACGCTCGCGATGCTGCACGGTGAACTCACGGGCCGGCCGCGCGAACCGGGCGACGAAACGGTAACGATCGCCGGAAGGGACGTTCGCAAAGGTTCGCGCGTACGAGTGCATCCGAATGGCCGCGCCGATATTTGGGACAGCATCGTTGAAGGCATGAGCGGCCGCGTCTGCGCCGTGCACACCGATGCCGAAGGTAAACGCTACGTCGGCGTAGTGTTCGACGGCGATCCCGCAAGCGATATGCACGAATGGTACGGCCGTGCATTTTTCTACGCAACCGATGAGGTGGAACCCGTATGAGAAAAAGAGCCATTGCAGGAACCATCGCCGCAGCCGGCCTCGCGCTCTGGGCAGCGAAATTCGCGCTCACGATGGCGGCGGAGCTGCGCCGCTACAATCACATCCGCTCGCTCTCCAACGAAGGTCCCGTTATGGAAGAGACGCCGGAACTCACCATGCAAATCGTGCGCGGGCAGCAGGTAACGCTCAAAGAATGGCTGGCGTTCTTTAAGTCCCTGCCCAAAGACGCTGCACGCTATCTAAAAATCGAAACGATGTAACTATGTGCTTGGCGATTCCCGGCCGCATCGTTGAATTCTCAACCGAACAACCGATGCTCGCAAAAGTCGACGTCGGCGGTGTAAAGCGCAATATCAACATCGGTTTGCTCACCGGCGAACAACTCGACCTAGGCGATTGGGTGCTCATCCACGTCGGCTTTGCAATGAGCAAAATCGGCGAACAAGAAGCACGCGATCAACTCACGATGCTGGCGGCACTGGGTGAAGATCGTCAAGCGATGGATGAAGTCCGAGGATACAAATTTGCGTAAGTCAGAAAAAGCGAACCGCGAGAACCGCCATGTCGTCAATGACGCGGCCTCCCGCATACCGCGCAGCCGCGCGCGCGATCTCACAAGCCAAGTCCTCGACCGACCGACGCTGGTTTTCCACGGCGACGTCGATGAGCCGTTCCATCTCAAACAAACCGCGTTCGTTTCGCGACTCCGTAATGCCGTCGGAAACGGCAACGAGCACTGAGCCGATCTGCACGTCAATCGTATTGTCGGTATAAAGATCGGCTTTATCGGGCAAGATTCCGACGACCGGACCGGTCGGCTGCAAAACCGTCACGGCGCCGCGCGCACTCAGAAAGATCAAACCTTCGTGGCCCGCGGATGCGTATCGCAAACGCCGCCGATCGTACCGGGCGAAAAACACGCTGGCAAACGAGTCGCTGCCTTCGAACGCATCGTTTTCTACGTAGAAGCGATTCAGGTTGCGCAAGACCTCGCGCGGCGCGTGGCCCTCGGTTGCATACGCGCGAATACCGTACTTTACCAGGCCCGCATGCAGTGCGGCGCCCACGCCTTTGCCGGAGATATCCGTCAGCGAAAAGCACGAGCTCTCGCCGCACTGATACACGTCGATGACGTCGCCGCCGCTGTGCTTTTCGGCAAAGCGATAAATCCCCGCATATTGAAGGCCCGGCAACACGCGTGCCGGCGGAACGAAAATATGGCGGAGTAAGACGTCTGCCGCAATGGCGCGATCGAGTGCCGATGCATCGGACTCAATCGCCTCGATGCTGGCTGGCGCCGCGCGCATGCGCGGCATTCGCCTTCTCTCCCGTCGCAGAGGCATCATAGCAAACTCGCCCACCTCAGCTTTTGTTATGCCCACGTGCCAATACGCCGTATCCCCTCGCTATCCAAAAAATGCAAGTATTTATCGCGCTCTTTGCAACAATGCGTGAAAACGGCTGGCCGCTATTCCGATACTTCAACATATGGCAAGCCGGAAGAATTCGCAAGGACCCGCATGGGCCGTAAGTACTGCGGCTCTGGTTTTGCTTGTTGTCGTCATCGCGGGTGTATGGCAATTCTGGCTGCTGCAAGGAAGCCTTCAGCGCCAGCGTATGCTGGTTACGCTTGCGGTCACGCAGCGCGATTCGCTACTGCAAATGGTGAACGAAGAGACCGGCGTGCGCGGACTCGTAGCAACCGGAGATCCCGGCTTCTTACAGATTTATTACGAATCGCTGCCGCGCGAAGCCGCCGATAAAAGTACGATCGCATCCGCGCTCGCCGTTCTTCCCAATTTGGAGAGCGCCGTTCGCCACTCTGAGACAGTGGCTATTCCGCTGCACCGGTATTTCGCCCACGAGATTCGACTAGCACGTTCGGGCCATATTGCGCGCGCACGCGCCGAACTCGTTGAGGGGAAAACGCTGTTCGACCGGCTCCGTGCTGCGGACGCCGGTATTTCCGCACTCGCCAACGACGAACTGGACGCTCAACGCGCGCATACCGGTTTCTTAGCACGCGCCGGATTTCTGGCCGGCCTCATCGTTTGCGCCGCGCTGATCGCTGCGGCTATTGCATTCGTCGTATTGTTGGCTCGTGCACGAGCGTATCGACTCACCTCCATGCGCGACTCGTTAACCGGCGCAACAAACCGCCGTGGCGCCATGAACGCGATTGAAAAGCTTATCGGGCCGCAGGCGAAACCGTTCGGCCTCGTCTTCATCGACCTCGACGGATTCAAAAAAGTCAACGATTCGTTCGGCCACGCCGCCGGCGACGCGATCCTCAAAGACGTTGCCAAGCGGCTTCGCTCCGAACTGCGGGATGCGGACGAAGTGTGCCGCCTAGGCGGTGATGAGTTCGTTTGCGTGATCGCACCGCCGACGAGCATGGATCAATTGCTTTCCATCGCAGTGCGGCTGCGTAAAGCCGTTGCGCGCCCATACTGTGACGCTAACGACGCGTATGTCGTAGGATGCAGCGTGGGCGTGAGCATGTTTCCGGAGCACGGCACGAGCATCGAGATGTTGCTCAACCGGGCCGATCGCGCAATGTACGACGCAAAAGCTGCCGGAGGCGGCGTTCGGGGCTAGGCTGGAATGCGGGCGAGTTACAAACCGCTCTAGAGTTTATATGTGGCACCTATAACAAGCCCATTGAGTGTCAGTCTCTGATTGAGCCACACCGGATTCGCGTTATAGATCAATGCTCGATACTCGACCAATATGTCGCCCTAAGGCTCCTTAAGCAGTCGTTTTCACGCAGAGTGGCTCGTACTACCGGCCGGGATTGTTAATACGTCCTGGAGCTTTATTACCGATAATCGCAGTAACGTGTGCCTTGCAGTGACTAACGCCTGGTAGTATATTTGATGCCTAACACAGGAAAACGCGTTTTGCGCTTCCACTCGATTGCGCATTCTGTCCAAATAACGCGGAACACATCGCAGAAATAGCGGTTTCCACTTCGACTCTCTTCTAGGAGTGGTTCCCATGTCGACACACGCGCCGCCAGCGCCGACTACTAATCTCTTCTTGATCGAGGATCTCGAGGATGTCAGCCGGACGAGCAAGCTCGCGAAAAGCGATTTCACTGCGCTTCACGCAGTCGCAGACTGGATCAACAGTTTCGTGGTAAAGCCAAACACGGATATCGGTCGCGCTGGACCTGTCTGTCCCTTCGTGCCAGGGGCATTAGAACGCAAGACGCTTTGGCTCGCTCCCGAGCAGATCGCTAACCGCAACGTGCCGGATGTTGTGCAGATCGTAAACACTTACAAAAGCGCATTCTTGACATGCCAACCTCTTGACGGCGAGGCTGCAATCTACAAATCATTCGTCGTGGTCTTCACGGATTTATCGACGGATCGTGCAAAAGGGTTCTTTGACGGGGTCCTCCAGGAGCTTAGTATTCCATCGTATGTGAACGATGGACTCGTGCTCGGTCCGTTTTACGAAAGCAACGAGGCAACGGCGATATACAACTCTACCTTTCGGCCATTCACGCCTCCCGTGCCGTTTCTGTTGATGAGGCAAACGGTCATAAGCGACTGGAAGTTCTTCTTGGACAACAAGGAATGGCTAAATCTTTGGGCGCGCCACTTTGGAGAGTCCGCAGCTCTGGCCCTTGCCGAGGAATTACGCCGCTTTCCGTGGCGCTCGCAGCCCGACTAGTAACGACACCTCTTTGTCAAATTGACCTTCATCTATTGCATGTTACGGATAACGCGTTTGGGACGCGTTCCACCTTGTAATTTCAACCGGCATCATGCGAGCAGGCGACGCAAGTGAAGTTTATAGAGAGGAACACGAATATGACGCAAGTTGTAGGAGGAACAACCACCGGTGAAACGACGGTTGTGCGTTCGTTTCCTACGCAGAACGTTCCGGAGAACGAACTGACGGAACTGCGCCGGCGCATCAACGCAACAAAGTGGCCTGAGCGAGAAACGGTTCCTGACGATACGCAAGGAGTGCAGCTCGCGACGATTCAGGCACTGGCGCGCTATTGGGCGACAGACTATGATTGGCGCAAGATCGAGGCAAGACTGAACGACCTGCCGCAGTTCATCACCCAGATCGATGGACTGGACATTCATTTCATTCACGTCCGTTCGAAACACGAAGATGCGTTGCCGCTGATCGTTACGCACGGATGGCCCGGCTCGATCGTCGAACAGCTGAAGATCATCGATCCGCTTACGAATCCCACCGCACACGGCGGAGATGCATCCGACGCGTTCCACGTGGTGATCCCGTCAATGCCCGGCTACGGATACTCAGGTAAACCGGCCAGCACCGGGTGGGATGTTCCCCACATCGCGCGTGCCTGGATCATGCTGATGAAGCGCCTTGGCTACACGAAATTCGTCGCGCAGGGCGGCGACTGGGGTGCGGTTATCACGGAAACAATGGGCGTGCAAGCACCTCCGGAGTTGCTCGGCATTCACACCAACATGCCCGGCATCTTTCCAGCCGACATTGACGCGGCGGCCCTTTCCGGCGCTCCGGCACCCGCTGGTCTGTCACCCGATGAGAAACTCGCTTACGACCGTCTCCAATTCGAATATCAAAAGGGCATCGCGTACGGATTCCAGATGGGGCTGCGACCGCAGACGCTGTACGGAATCGCGGACTCACCCGTCGGCTTGGCGGCGTATTTCCTGGATCACGACGTACGTAGCTACGAGATGATCTCACGCGTCTTTGAAGGACAGGCCGAAGGCCTTACGCGCGACGACGTCCTTGACAACATCACGATCGCCTGGTTGACGAACACGTTTATTTCCGGCGGCCGTCTCTATTGGGAGAATTGGGGCAAGCTCAGCTTTTTCGGCGCTAAAGGCGTGTCCATCCCGGTTGCCGTGAGCGTCTTCCCCGACGAAATCTATCCAGCTCCGAGGAGCTGGGCAGAACGCGCGTTTCCCAAACTCATTCATTACAACAAGTTGGACAAAGGCGGTCACTTCGCGGCCTTCGAGCAGCCTCAACTTCTTTCAGAAGAGATTCGCGCGGGCTTCAGGGCACTACGAAAATCTGCGTGTCCCTAGCCGAAGCCGAGAGACTGATCATCGGGTCATTTTGCGAGAAGCGGTTGACCAACGGGTCAAAATAGCGTATGCTGTCACATGATGTACTCCGAATACGTGCGTGCGCGCCACCACCGGATGGTCATCCGCATCGTCGAGCCGGCGCAGTTCATACGCCGCACCGTGGCGGAGCGGCGCCCCGTTTCGTTCGTGGGAGACATCGAGCTTGCGGAAGAGAAGCCGCAGATTGCGCCTGCCTTATTTTCAATCGTGATCAGCGCGCTCATACTCGCAGCGCTGGCCTACTGCGTCACGTACGGCCTAGACGCTTTTTTGAGGGCGTGGCTGCCCTAGTCCCGTTCGCTACAGGGCGAGACCGGATCTCACGAAGGATATCAAGCCTTCGATAAAGCGTGGAGCATCTCGCGGCTCTTCAAGCAGCACTTCCGTAATGATCGACGCTGTGATGGTGTACGCAAACATCTCCAATTCGCTTGCGGTCCTCTTCGGCGATAGCGACCGCAAAAATTCTGCAATCAACGTCTGCGATTCGCCTCTCCAAGATAACACTTTCTGCGAAATGCGGTGGCTGCATGCAACAGCGGCTGTGATAATTTGTATGTGATACCGATGCGCAAACGCCTCATCGTAGTAAGTCCGCAAGAAAACCTCAAGCGGCCGCGAGCTGTTTCGAGCCTTTTCTAACGCATTCTGGACGGCATGCGGAGCTTCATCGAAAATCGCTTCGATGAGCTGGTCTTTTGTTTCAAAGTAATAGAAGAGGAGCCCTGACGGGACGCCGGCCTCGGCGGCAATCGCTTTGGTGGACGTTGCCTCGAAGCCGTGCTGAGCGATCAGCTTTCGCGCGGCTTCCAAAATGCGTTTGCGTCTATGGCACTCGGTCGTGTCTTGCTTGGATGTCGGGCTCATAACGTTGTATACGACAAATTGACCAGCGGGTCATTGTTCGAAGATCGGGCCGCGGTCCTGATTGACCGCGAGGTCAACCTAGGATATAGTTAGCCGCATGAGAATTGGAATTATCGGGTCGGGACAAATGGGCAAAGCGTTCACTTTCGCGTTTCGCGCTGTCGGGCACGACGTCGCCCTCGCAAACTCGCGCGGACCCGAATCGCTTGCGGACTTTGCGTCCGAAACCGGCGCTGAAGCGGTCACGGTAGCTCAAGCCGCGCACGGCAGAGATATCCTTGTCCTGGCTGTTCCACAGAAAAGGATCATCGATTTACCGAAAGACGTGTTCGCTGCAATCCCGCATTCAGTTCCTGTTATCGACACAGGCAATTATTATCCGCGGCACCGCGACGGGTTCATCGAAGAAATTGAAAACGGAATGATGGACAGTGCCTGGGTCGCTCAAGTACTGGGACACCCCGTCGTTAAAGCATTTAACAACATCTTGGCGGCCGACATTCTAGAGTGTGCAAAACCGAAGAGTGCGCCTCTGCGTGTCGCTTTGCCCGTTTCCAGTGACGATCCTCAAGCAAAAGCGGTCGTTATGCAATTGATCGACGAGATCGGATTCGATCCCGTTGATGCCGGAACAATTGCGGAATCTTGGCGGCAACAGCCGGGTTCACCGGTGTATCTCATGAACTACGATGCCGCCCGCCTTCGCCGTGCGCTATCCGAGGCAGATCCCGAACTGCGACTGCAGATGTTCCGGATTCACGACGAAGAGCTGCGCAATCGCGCGATTGTCTAGGCCCAAATGTTTTTGTTCGGCCGGGTTGACCAGTGGGTCAATCATGAGTATACTGGTGGCGTAAGAAGTTGACCAACGGGTCAACACGCCAAGGTAGACATCATGAACAAGGGAATCGTGATTTTTCCATCGCCGCTCGCGGCCATCCGTGCTGGTTTCGAGATTCTGTCTCCGTACGCCGACAGCGAAGGCTTCCTCCACGCCCGCATCCATGCCGCGGTGGGCTGGGCACTCGCGCTGGTGCGTGTATGAAGCTGCACCGAGATCTGTTTCAGGCGCTGCTGCTCGCCGTCTTGTGTACCGGCGTAGCGGACGCGCAGACTACATCGTTGGCGCCTGACTCGTCCCCGTTGCCGCCGATGCCGTCACCGACCCCGGAACGGAAAAATTCAGTCATGTGGCACAACGGCCGCGGCCCTGAGTATTTCCTCGCCGGCGATTATTTGTTTTCGCCGAACAGCAAGAATCAATTTAATCCATACGGCAGTAATGGTTCGGATTCGTGGGCTGCGCGCGCCGCGGTCGAGTATCCGATCGGAAAGCTCGCCGTCATGGCTGAAGGCACGTTCGATCAATTCCAATATACGGCGCAAGCGGGGTCCTTTTACGCGCATAACACGGACTGGGACGGGCGAATCGGCATCGGCATGCAACGTCCGCGCATTTTCTTAGTCGCGAGCTACGCGCAGCGCGGTAACAGTTACGGTTATCCGAATCTTCAGGGCTTCGGCTTCGGCGTTGAAAAGCTGCCGGACTTCAACAACAAAACCGTTTCGCTTTTCGGAAGTTTCCTGTGGTATCCGCAAATGGGTGCGGGAGCGACCTTGCAATACGGCTTTTACAAATATCAGGCCGGGCTCGAGTTTCACGCGCGCGATTCACATATGCCGCTATTTCTCGAACTTGGATACATGGGCGATTACGGCTACAACAGGCAAAACGCGCCGGCCAATATTTCGGATAACGGCCTTTTTGCCGGGTTAGGTGTTCATTTCTAATGGAAGACATACAACAGGAACAGCTCATCGACGGCGACTTTCGGATCAAGCGCCTGGGTATCGTGATGCGTCCCGATCCTACGCGTGAAGAAGAGATCGAAGGCGTTCTCAATCCGGGTGTTGCGCGCGGGCCAGACGGCGAACTGTATCTGTTTCCACGCCTCGTCGGTAAAGGCAACTACTCGCGCATCGGCATCGCACGCGTAATCTTCGATAATGACGGAACGCCGGTCGACGTCGAACGCATAGGCATCGCGCTCGAACCTGAGGAGCCGTACGAGCTTCGTCCGAAGACGGGAGGAGGCGGTTGCGAAGATCCGCGCGTCACGTTTGTGGAGCCGCTCGGGCTCTACGTCATGACCTACGTAGCATGGGGAACGAACGGTCCACGCGTCGCGCTCGCAATCTCCGAGAACTGCCTCGATTGGGAGCGGCTCGGCTTGGTGGATTTTCAGCCGGATCTTGAGGCGCACTACGGCGTGCTGTTCAATCACTTCGATAACAAAGACGCCGCATTTTCGCCGGTTCCTATTCAGCATGGCGACGGCCATCTTATGCTCGGCATGCTCCATCGGCCGCGCTACACCAGCGCGAACACACCGAAGGGCATTGTGGACGCCGTGCCGAGCATATGGGTTTCCGGTTGCGATCTCGATGCGGTCAAGCACGATATACGGCAGCTCCGGATCATGAACCACCACGAACGGGTCGTACAGCCGCTGCATCCTTGGGAAGCGCAGCGCATCGGAGTCGGCACACCGCCCGTGCGCACCCGCCTGGGTTACATGATCATTCATCACGGCGTAAGCGGTGAAGTCGTCGATGAGGGCGGCGCACTGGAGCACGTCAATTATGATGCCGGCGTGATGATTTTCCGGCGCGAAAAAGATCGATTGCAGCGCTACCGTTCAACCACTCCGATCCTCATTCCCGAAGTGGAAGAAGAGAAGAACGGCACGGTCAACAACGTTGTTTTTCCGACCGGAATCGACAAACGAACCGAAGATATCTACGACATTTACTACGGGATGGCCGACAAGTATATTGGCGTCGCCCGTATGTGGCTGCCCGACACGCTGCATTTCGAAGATGCGGATTCCGACGACATCACTCATCAGCGATCGCTGAAAATATGACCAACGGCGTTTCCACGAAGAGCGTCGTCGAGTATGGTGCTCGCCGAACGCTGATCGTTGCTGCAGTAATGGCAGCGACGTTGATGCAAACCCTGGATTCGACGATCACAAACGTTGCGCTACCGAACATTCAAGGAAACATCGGTGCCAGCGTAGAGCAAGCGACGTGGGTTATAACTGCGTACACGATCGCGGCGATCATCGTTATCCCGCTTACGCCGTGGCTGCAAAGCCGCTTCGGACGCCGTAATTATTATGTCGCTTCGATTCTGGGCTTCACAGTTGCGTCGGTAATGTGCGGTGGTTCGAGTTCGCTGGGCGCGCTTGCATTTTGGCGGGTCGTTCAAGGTATGTTCGGAGGTGGTTTGCTAGCCACCGGGCAAACGATTTTGAAAGACACGTTTCCTCCCGAAAAACTGAACGTCAGCCAAGGCATCTTCGTCATCGGCGCGGCAATGGGGCCCGCGCTGGGTCCGCCGGTAGGCGGTATTTTGGTGGACAACTATTCCTGGAACTTGTGCTTCTACATCAACGTGGTGCCGGGGCTGTTCTCCGCGATAGCGTTGTTCTTTCTTCTGCGCAGCCCGGAACCGCCAAAAAAATCAGCGATTGATGGCATTGGCATTGCGCTACTTGCAATAGCTCTTGGTTCCATGCAGTATGTGCTCACGGAAGGGGAACAGCACTACTGGTTTGCCGACCGCGGGATTCGTTGCATGGCGTTTGCGTGCATCTGCAGCGCGATAGGGTTCGTCGTCTACGAATTGCGGTTCATTTCAAAGCCTGTCGTGGATCTGCGTGTATTGGCGAACCGCACGGTGTGGGCGGGAACACTTCTCGCAATTGCATCGGGTGGTGTCTCGCTCGGCTCTACGTACATCTTGCCGCAGTATGTCCAAGGATCGCTCGGTTTCACGCCGACCTTGAGCGGCTTGATGTTTCTATTTAGAGCCATTCCCATCGCCCTTTTTACGCCACTGCTCGTGAAGATAGTTGGAAAACTGGATCCCCGGCTAATGGTGGGCGCCGCGTTCGCGATATCGGGCATCGCTATAGCGGCCATGGCGTGGTACACGACGTCCCAGTCGTTCGTTTGGACGTTCGCGGTTCCGTTAGCTTTGTCCGGAGTAGGAACGGCAGCAAACTTCATTCCATTGTCGGTTGCCGTGCTTGGCGGAACCTCGGCGAACGATGGTCCAAAGGCCAGCGCTTTAATCAACTTGGGCATCCAGCTTGGCGGGTCCATCGCGGTAGCGATGCTGGATGTTCTCCTTGATAAACGTGAGGCGTTTCATTCGACCATTCTCGGGGGGCAGAATACCCTGCACGACGCCGCCGTTCAAGCGTTTCTGCACGGTCATTCGCTTCAGCAGCTAGCGGCGCTCGTCTACGGTCAGTCTACAATCCTGTCTTATGCCGACGGTTCGTACGTCATGGGCGTCGTGTGTCTGCTGTGCGTTCCACTCGTCGCTTTAATGGCGAAACGAAAAACGAACGTCGACATGAATGAGATCGAAATGGGCGGCTAGTTACGAGGAGGGCGCCAGGCCGCATTTGACGACGGACACAAGGCCGCTGATGAAGCCGGGTGTCTCTTTAGGCGAGTCGAGCAGCGTCGCAGTCAACATTGACGCGAGGATAACCCGTGCGAGCACCTTCGGGTCTACCGACGGTTTGCCGGACGATTGCGACCGCAAATACTCCGCGATGCGCGTAAGATTGCGCCGGCGCATGGCTGTTGCTTTTTGAGCGATGGGATGTCCCGAAGCAATCGCGGCTACACTGATCTGTACCAAATAACGGTTCGCTAGATAGCGATCGTAAAGCACTCGCAAGAACGTCTCAATGGATTGAGACCGCTGCACAGCAGTTTGCACAGCGTCTTCGACGAATCCGGCTGTCTCATCATAAAGCGCCTCGATCAGATCGTCCTTCGTCTCGAAATAATAAAAAACGAGCCCTGAAGGAACGCCGGCCTCAGCCGCGATCGCCTTCGTCGAGGTCGCTTCGAAACCGTGTTGGGCGATCAGTTTACGAGCCGCGGAGAGAATGCACTCCCGTTTCCCGAGATCGTTTGGGGCCTGCTTCGCTGCCCTTGCCATACGTATAGATACGACATGATGACCCCGCGGTCATTTTTTGCTGCAGATATTGACCGTACGGTCAAGACGTACTATACTGAGCGTGTATCGCGATTGACCAAAGGGTCAACCATCGGCGAATAATGGAAGAAAAAATGTTTACGGTACACGCACAAAACTACTTCGTCGACACTGTGGCGTTTGGGCTTTCGCTGGCACCGGTCGCGCTCTTAGCGATATGTGTCGCCGCCTCGATGGCGGACTCCCGGAAAAGGCGATTCCACACGAATCGACTCGAGGAAAAAAGACCATGATAGCCGTTGAACTGACTATGAACGATGAGGTACGCATCGCCGGAGCCGCCGACCTGACGTCCGCCCCCGCGCTAGAGCAGCTCGAAAAGCTGCTGCGCGATCGCAACAACATCGTTCTCGACGTCGCGAAACTTGAGTTCGCCGACACAACATTTTTGCGTTTCTTGATTCGGCTGCGCGGCCGCGCCCGCGATCGCGGACACGCAAACGTGAAACTCGTTGGGGTCGGCAAGCACCTTCAACGCATACTCGAGATCACCGGTTTAAGCATGCTCTTTAAGTACGAAACACGGTAGGATGTTCAAGCACGTCCTCGTCGCTCTTACATCACACCTCATACCCAAAGCGACTTTGATGACTGCAGCGATCCTATCGAAAGAGCAAGACGCGGACCTTACGGTTCTCTGCATCAGCGACGACCATCACACGGGCGTTCAACGGATTCTGGACAGTGCGCTTGCAATCATCGGCGAATTCGGCTCGTCGGCTTCCGCACGGATCGCACATGGCAAAAACGTTGAAACGGCGATCAAAAAGGCTGCCAGTATGCTGCGCGCCGACCTTATCGTCATGGAGACGCACGCCGGCCGCGCGTTCCCGCCAGGACTGATCGCGCAAAGCGACGTGCCCGTTCTAGTCATCAACGAATCGCGCTGAGAAATGCTTAGGCTGGAGGTCGCCGGTGCGACCACGAGCGTGCCGTTATGTCTGTTGCAGCTTTTGCGAGACTTAACGCTGTTAGAACGCGATGTCAACGACTTCAGAGGACCGTCATCGTACGCAATTGAGCGGATCCTGTTCAGGACTGCTGAGTTCGAACAGCCGATGCCCTACGCGCCGGAATGGTACGCAATTTACCAATACGCTCGGAACCTCTTCGAACGTGCCGCTAGTGACGGGTTCTCTCCAAGCATCCGCGATGCTTTTCTCCGCGTCGCGCAGTTCGTGCTCGAGAACGAAGACCTCGCGTAATTGATTCAGTTCTTTCTTCAACGGCCGGTTTTTGCCGCCGTGTGCGCCGCCGCGATACTCCTCGCGGGCCTGGTCACGATCCCGACGTTGCCAATCGCGCAGTTCCCCAACATTTCGCCTCCGGTCGTCACGGTCACCGCCACGTGGAACGGTGCCAGCGCACAAGCCGTTGAGGCCGACGTGACGACGCCTCTGGAAGAGGCGATTAATGGTGTCGAAGGGCTGCGATACATAACGTCTACCAGCACAAACGCAGGGATCAGCACGATCACCTGTACGTTCAACTTGGGGACGAACTTAGACATTGCCGCGACCGACGTGCAAAACGCGGTAGGAACGGTTACCGCTCAACTGCCGAGCGCCGTGCAACAGGTGGGCGTTCAGGTTGAAAAGAGCGGTCAAGTGTACGTTATGGCGTACGGGTTTACGTCGGATAACGGCGATACGTTGTCGCTGAGCAACTACGTCGATCTCAACGTGGTCGACGCACTCAAGCGTATCCCGGGCGTCAGTACGGTCACAGTATTCGGAGATCGAAAATATGCGATGCGTTTGTGGGTCGATCCGAACCGGTTAGCCTTCAATGGCTTAACCACCGACGACGTCGTCTCGGCGCTCAATGCGCAGAATGTCGCGGTGGCCGCGGGCACGATCGGAGGCGCACCGACGCCGCGAAACCAGCCGTTCCAAATGAACATTCGCGCCCTTGGACGACTCTCTACACCGGCGCAGTTCGGCAATTTGATCCTCAAGGCGTTACCCAACGGCGGCTACGTTCGCTTCCGCGACGTGGGCCGGGTCGATCTGGGAGCGGAGGACTACAGTCAGATCGTGCGTTTCGACGGGCGTCCCGCCATCGGTTTGGCAATCGCGCCGTTTCCGACAGCGAATGCCCTGGACGTCGTCAAAGCCGTTCGCGCGGCGATGGCCAACTTCCAGCAAACCTTTCCGCCGGGCGTGCACGCAAAAGTCGTGTTCGACACGACCGAGTTCGTGACCGAATCGGTACACGAGGTTCTTAAGACTCTAGTCATATCGATTGTCCTCGTGGTCTTCGTGATCTTCATGTTCTTGCAAGATCCGCGTACCACAATCGTTCCTGTTATGACTATTCCCGTGGCGTTGATCGGCACGTTTGCGATCATGCGTGTGTTGGGCTTTTCCATCAACATGTTGACGCTTTTTGGGCTCACGCTGGCAACAGGTCTCGTGGTAGACGACGCAATCGTCGTGATCGAAAACATTGCACGGTTCATACAAGAGAAGAAGATGTCGCCGCTGCGCGGCGCTGCCGCCGCGATGCGCGAAATTACCGGAGCCGTTATCGCAAGCTCGCTCGTGCTGCTTGCGGTGTTCGTTCCCGTGGCGTTCTTTCCGGGAACGACTGGGCAGCTCTATCGCCAGTTCGCTTTGACGATGGCGGGGTCCGTAACGATCTCGCTGTTTGTTGCACTCACGCTGACGCCGGTTCTGTCCCGTTTATTCCTCTCTAATGAAGAGCGCCACAGCAAGTTTTTCGTTCCTATCAATCGCGCCATCGATTGGACGCGTCAGCTATACGCGCGAATCTTACCTACGCTCGTTCGCGGCCGTGGAATCGTCGTCGGCATCTACTTTGTGGGTGTTGCAGCGACGGTCTTATTGAACAAAACAACACCGACGGGCTTTCTACCAAACGAAGACTACGGCTACTTTTTCGGCCAGGCGCAGTTGCCGGAGGGAGCGTCCTTGACGACTACCTCCGACCTTGCGGACAAGGCACACGCGCTGATGCGCTCCTACCCCGAGGTCCAGGATGTCTTTTCTGCGGGCGGTCAAGACTTTCTCGCCTCAGGTTCGAATCGCGCGCTCTTCTTTATTCAGCTCAAACCGTGGGCCGAGCGTCATGGTGCTCAGCACACGCTCGATGCCGTCCTCCGACGGATGCAAAGGCAACTCGCTGCGATCCCGGAGGCCCAAGTCGTTGTCTTTAATCCGCCGGCGATTCAGGGGTTCGCAAACGTTGCGGGATTTCAATTCGAATTGGAAGATCGCACCAATCAAGGACTTGATGCGCTCACGAACACGACCCGAGATCTGCTAAAAGCCGGGAATGCGGACCCCGCGTTATCGACGGTTTATACGACCTTTCGAAACGACTCGCCCGAGTTAGTCGCGGAGGTCGATCGGGACAAAGCGCTTACGCTCAACGTTCCGATGCAAAGCATCTTCAACGCGATGGGCGCATCGCTCGGTTCATATTACGTCAATCAGTTTGATTACTTGAATCGTTCTTACCGCGTCTACCTGCAAGCCGACGCCCCATACCGGTCGGCTCTGAACGCGCTCGGCGGTATCTATGTGCGCGCTGCAGGAGGCGCACCCGTTCCGCTTTCGGAGCTCGTACATCTCTCCACGGAATACAGCGCACCAATCATTTCCCACTACAATCTCTACCGCTCCGTTGAGATCAACGGTCAGCCCAAGCCGGGCGTCAGCTCGGGACAAGCACTCAAGGAGATGCAACAGATCGCAGGGCGCGTGCTTCCTCGCGGCATGGCCTACGAGTGGTCAGGACTATCTCTCGAGCAGCTTGCCAGCGGCTCGCAGAGCGTCATGGTCTTCGCACTTGGCATTCTCGTCGTCTTCCTTGTTTTGGCAGCGGCGTATGAAAGCTTTACCGACCCGCTGATTATACTCATGGCGGTGCCGCTTACGATCTTTGGTGCGTTGCTGGCGCTGAAGATGCGCGGTCTTGTTAGCGACGTGTACGCGCAAGTCGGCTATGTGATGCTCATCGGGTTGGCAAGTAAGAATGGAATTCTGATTGTCGAGTTCGCGAATCAACTAAGGCGCCGCGGTCGTGACGTCGCGAGCGCGGCCGTCGAAGCGGCGGAGACGCGTTTTCGTCCGATCATCATGACATCGCTTGCATTCATCTTCGCGATCGTTCCGTTACTGTTCGCAAGCGGCGCCGGAAGCGCAAGCCGGCAGTCTCTGGGAACCACACTCTTTGGCGGCATGCTTCTTGCCACGCTCACGAACCTGACCTTGGTGCCGGTTATGTACGTGGTCATCGTGAAACTACACGAGCGATTCGTGCGTCATCCGAAACGGACACAACACGTCGAACATCTTGACGTGCCGCCGCTGATCCGGCGCGGATCGAACGGCGACGTCATCATGACGTTCCCGAACGGCGCACGTCCCGTGAATTTGAGATTCCAGGGTATTGTGACGCACGAAGAAGACGGCGAAGGCTAGGAGATGGGCGTGGTCCCGTTCGTAGTGGCGCTGTTTCTGCTCTTTGGACTGTCCGTTGCCGCGCGAGTCTTCCTAGGGATTTCCGCAACTACCGCGACGGTGGAGTGCCGCAGCCGAGGACGCGGTGGTAAACGGGATTCAGACAGGTGACGCGCGAGATGCGACCAAGCGATGGAGGATTCAATACAACGAGGTCAGACCGCATTCAGCCTTGGTTATCGAACCCCGAGGGAGTTTGCCGAACAATTCGAAGCTAAGCAGCCCTCACACATATTTGCGGCGTAACTTCCCAGCGCAGATCAATTCGAACAACGGTGGAGAAGTAGTTGCGACGTCGCGGTGAGGATTATCCGCCCAGCAATCGTGCGAGTGGCGATACTCGGCATCGACGCGCACATTAAACAGCGGCACTTTGCCGCAATGTTCCGCGTTGGCCGTCCCATAAAAGATCGGTATTTGCGCGGCTTTTTTTCTTTGCGGCGTAGCAGTTGTACGTGCGATTAAAATATGAGCTCTCGCGAGTCGATTCACCGAACGTCCACCACCTAGCGCTTTCATCCTAACCGTAGAAAGCGCGGAAGCGAAATCTACGTACGATACGATTGCGCTCCACATCGGCCTAACAATTCGGCAAACGGACCTTCCCTACACTGACTTGACGGTTCGGAGCTGAGCCAACCGCCTCAAGTTCTAATTCCGTCGGGGCAAATAGAATATAGGGCATGCGTTGCCGCAGAAGACGGCCGCACGTACGTGGGATAAAAATATGCCGCTGTATAGAGGCGATGGTTCCAAATTGCGGACAGGTTTTCTATGTCTTCTTTTTCGGAGCCACGCAAGTGAGCGCGCACGTAGCGCGCGGCGATCTTGCCACATATGGTCGCCCGCGAATCCGTGATAATGAATCCGTGTTGTCTTCTAAAGGAAGCTTGAAAGTTCCATCGCTGCACGGGGGGTACGCCCTGCGGCAGAGCTTCTGAAAAGAAAGACAGTACCTGTTTTTGAGGTCCGCGGAATTCGATTGAATTCACTCCCGAATGTACTCGCCGCCATGTAGGTGGCACGGAATATCGAAAATCCATGGTGGTACGGTCGCATTGAGTCAAGAGTGCGCCCGAGAACGTAAGACCGACTATCAGTAAACGACCTGTATTGATCGCTGGAAGTGCCATCGTGTTATTTCATTGACAGTGGTTTTGACGCGAAATACACGGTCGCAACAACTGGCGCAAGTATTACCAAAATTACAAAACCGAACCAGTAAGCGGGCCCCGGCGTGTTCAACTTCTGCCAGAATGGAACATCTACGAAAAAGAAGCCCCATAAAAAAACCGCCTCCCAACCAATAAAAATTAACGCGATTCGAACGATCCTGCGCACTCTAATTCGATTTGGCATCGCATTCTCCTGAGGTTACGAAAATGCCCAATAGAACTGGGGCTGCCTTGCCATGCAAAGCAGCAGACATCCCTATGCGTCTAAAACGGCACCACGTGTTGTATTCCAGAACCCGGGTTTGGATCCAAACCTGCAGCATCGCAAGACGCGCAGTATGTAAGGTCGCCACTACCGCCGAATAGCGCATTCAGTAGTTTGTCAGCAGCTCCCTGAAGGCCATCAGCTGGCAGAATTTTATAGATATTCGGGCGTCCGTGTGCGGTTACACGTGCAATGGTTTTTAGAATAGACTTGGTAAAAGACCGTGTCAGGTCGAGGTAGTCGACAACGTTCAACGTCGTCTTCAGCCAGTCGGGAACCGGCCCCACGTTAAAGCCAACGTAGTGCGTAACTCCACCTATCGCTCTGCCATATATTCCGAAAGCATATCCGCCGATCTTTTTCCCAGCGAATGCGGCGGCTATGTTGACAATGGGCACGTCTATGATTTCCCCAGCTAATAAACCAACCGCTTCTCCCCCTATCTCCTCCCCCCATTCTTCACCATTTTTGGCGCTCTTTTCGTTTATCTCTGGCGTAGGCAACACAATGTGTAGCGGTTGACCGTTCTCGCCGATCACATACTGAACACCATTTTCCCAATGCACGCCGGGAGAGACGTACGGCTCATCATCAGGACTAAGGCCTGAGCTGTCGAGATTGCTTACCGGATTGTTATTGTTCCATACATAGCTCTTTTGTGAAAGCGGATCGTCGACGTCGCCTGGACTTGGATCGGGCGTCGTCCATCCGCCTAGAGTTGAATCGAATACTCGTACACCTTGAATGGTATTGAAGCCGTCGGTAAAGCCGTCGCTGCGAGGCATGCCGAGGACGCCCCCGGAGCCGACGAGCAACGACGTAGAACTCGACTTGCCGAGCTGTCCCCAAATCATGCTAGACGGGACTGACATTGTTTGTGCTGGCCCTTCGCATGCCCCCTGAGCGCCGTTGCCGGCAGACCCAGAGGCGTTGTGACAATAGACGATTTGGTGACTGGGATCACGGTCCCAAAATGTGAGCCCTTTGTAGGTACTATCCTGTGGCGTTATGTCGGCGGTATCGCCCACTTTGATGTCGTCCAAAACGCCAGCGCGCGTCGTAAATAGCAATTGTGCGCCATCCCAGTGCAACGTTTCGGTGCCGGTGGTGGTCCCTTTGGTGCCTGTGATTCGTATCGGATGACCGGCTGCGCCCCAGTCATATGTAGCAGAAGCATATGTCGTAGGAGCACAGCCGCCGACCGCAAGGCACTGTTCAAGGTTAGTGTACGTTACATGATTGTCCTGATCATATGTTCTCTGCGTATCGCTGTCCGTTTCTTTACAAGTATCGCAGCTTGGCGCCGGTATAGATGATGAGCTTGTTACGGTCAAACGCCCGAGCGTATCGAACGTCATGCTTTCGGTATTTTCTGCACCGGCCGTATCAGTAGCATCTGATCCTAGAGCGACGCCCATGCGACCATCGACGGGCACAGACCAGGACGCAGTGGCGAGCTTCGAGACTTTGTATGACGTATTTACCGCGACGCCATTTGCCATAATATTTGTGGGTGATCCGGATTGTGTTGAGCTCAGTAGTTCGTCGCGTACTGAATACTGGTAAGTCCAGCCGCTCGAAAGCACGCTGGAATTCCATCCCAAGTTCGATCCGTATGGATCATATTCTATTCCGGTCTCCTTGCCGCCCGGGTAGTCCATTTCCGTCATATAGCCGTAAGTGGCATCGTACAAGTATTGCGTGGGAGTCGCGTTCGCACCAGGACCCGACTCGCTGCGTTTAGTTAATCGCCCTGCAGCCGTATACGTCAACGATAGACTCGTGTTTCCCACAAGCGAATTTCCCGGCTGATTAATTTGCTGGGTTTCCAGCTTGCCGTCAGTACGATACGCATAAGCGAATAAGCTTGATTGATTCAAGGCCGATGCAGTGACGTCAAGCGCTGAACGCTTGCCATCCGCATAGTAGTGATACGTGAGGGTAGCTGCCGAATCGATGCCGGATGGTTCGATCGATTGTGAAACTCGACCGTCCATATCATACGTGTACGATTGCGTACCCCATGTTGGCAGTGTAACGCCCGTTAAATTATGCGCGGCATCATAGGTGTACGTATGGTCCAGCGCGGATGTTGCGCTGTGGTGCGTTTGCAGCAGCTTTGAATCATTATCGTAAGCGTAGTAAGTGCACTCCTGCAGCGCATCGCAATCACTTGATAGTAAGCCCGTATCGTTCGAACCTGCGGGAACGATTGAGTTGCTACTATCGTAAGTGTAGGTTTCCTGTTCGAGCGTGTCGGCCGTATGCGCACTATTAACCACGAAGAAATATCTTGTGGTGAGGCGATCTAACGCGTCCGAAGAGCCGCCGGTCATTTCTTTATACTGGCCGTTAGCCGCGCTTGTCGCTGTGTTGGAAAATGCTACTACATCCGAAGTAGGCAGCAGTTCCAAAATTTTGAAAAGGTTGCCGTGGGCGGCTATGGTTTGTCCCCCGAACGTGGGAAGGGGACTCAGGGTGCCGTTTTGCGATAGGTCGTAGATGTAACGGGTTATCCACGGATTCGAGTATGCTTCCCCCGAACCGCTGGAATCGCGCGGCTGCTGCACTTCGACAAGCCGGTCAGCGCCGTCATAGTATTTCTTCGTTGGTGGCGGCACCGAGGGTAACGCGGGCAGTCCACTCGCCACATATGCGCCGCCGTGGTATACGGTTCTCTGCGTTTCGTCGCCGTCCGCGTCGTACAAGAATGTGGTACCTACGCCGCGTGCGTGTTGGTAAGGCGTCTCAATTTTCGACACCTGCCCATTAGTAAAATAATATTTGTAGCCGGTATAGCCGTCTGGGTCTGTTCCAGATGTCATCCGGTTTAAGCTATCATAGTGATACGTCCATGTGCCCGTCCCGCTATTGTACGACGACAAGTTACCATATTTATCGTAAGTGAAGCTCTTGATCGGCGTACGTGTGGGCGTGCTGGAATCAATGGATTGGGAAATGGCATCGCCAGCGATCGACGTGGGTAAGCCGTAATCACCCCCTTCGATCGTTTGGTCATACGCGAAATGCGCGTGATAGCCGGGATCGCTCGTACTTCCAGATCCGTATGCGGGTGTATATGCATCCGTTAAATAACCGTAAGGCTCGGTTGTGCTGTAGCCGAACGAATAGCGCGTTGCCCCTGCAGTCGACGATGCGCTAGGACATGATGCGGGAGCCGGTGTTGGTGACGTTGTGGGATTCCAATCCCGACTCGGATGATTTGAAACAGGATCGCAGTAGGCCACCACGTTGTTGTAATTTATGCCATTTACATTGTCATACGCATAAAGAGATGTTGGCCGAAACGTGACGCCGTTTACCGTGATCGGCGGGTATGCGACGGCCGTTAAATTACCGTTTCCATCATAAGCGAAATCGGTAACGAAACCGCGCTGGTCCACCGATTCGATAACATGGTTCGCGCTATCCCACGTATTCGTAGTTACGAGGTACGTTGGAACGCCACCAGTATATCGTTGAGTTTGCGTCACCCGTGAGAGTGTGTCGATAGTCCAAATATTGCTATGCCCATCGGTGTCGGTCATCGTGGTCGTGCCCGTTCCGTAGCCAGAAAGATTTATTGTGCGCCACGTCTGCAACGGAGTTCCGCTGGGTGCAGGCGCCTGCAGAAATGTGGGGTTCGCATCCGCGGGCGCAAAATTGACCAGTCCCCAGTCCGAAACGCTCGTCACGCGATTGGAGCTATCATAGCCGAAATACGTAACGTCTCCGTCCGCCGTCGATGCATTGTACCGCGGGCTTGCAGCACTACTCATTTGGTGGCCGGCATTGTAGCCATATGACTCCGTAACGGTGCCAACGTTGTTTCCCGGACGCGTGACGTATTGAAGCATAGACCCCGTGTTCGCGTCGTACTGATACGTAAGCTGCGTGGTGTTATCCGGCAGAGTGATCGTTTTCAGTACAGTAGGCCCATTGGCAATTTGCTTGCCGAAACCAAGAGTAAGTGTATGGCCGTCTGCGTGCGTCGCGGTGATCGTTGAGAGATTTGCCGCACTGCTGGCATCGTTATTCGTCCACGCATACGAGAATGTAATGTAATTGTTGATGTTGCGTGCCCATATTTTGTATAGTCGCCCACCATATGCAGTGTCGTTTGGATACAACCCCACCGTCGAAAGTGTGCAATTCGCCGTTTCGTTCAGATCAGGGCTATAGAAGTAATACACGGTTCCATCTTTTTGCGTCCATTGGTAACCACAACTGCCGTCCCACTTTAACGTGGCGTACTGCCCTGCTGGGGGATTCCATTTTCCATTGCCATCAGCCACGTAGTCGTAACGCGTTCCCTGAGCGTCATAAACGCTCATCGTGTTGGCGCCATCGTACGCCAAGTGCGCATCAAACGTGTTTGTCCATCCGTCACCGTAGTTGGACGGTACTGAAACGTCAGTGTTGTTGGAATCGTGCTGACTTTGTGAGTTATAAGTGCGATGGAATGTTAAATCGATTCCGCGTTCTGGGATGTCTACGTCGTCGGCTTGTAACAATAGATTCCCGTTGCCGACGTTGACCATGTACTTGCCGTGACCCGGCAACGCACCTTCTTCGTACGTCCACCAATGATTGACGCCTGTTGTACCAGACTTAAGACCAGGGCCGCTGGACAAATTAACGCCTGATCCTGAACCAGCGCCGGCGAGATACGAGAAACTCTGCGTCGTGGTGCTCGTGTTAGTAACGTAAAACTTCGCAGCAATGCGATCCGTAGCGCTGGCGGTTTGTGCGGCGCCTGCCACATCGAACGTGAGTGTTCCGCTTGAGCTAAGGGACTGGCTTAGCCCCTTCAGATCACCGACCACGGCTAACCCCGAAGTACTCGGACCACCATTTTGATCGACTCGATAGATTTTTACTTCGGTAATCTGTAGATTCGCGTTTGCTTGCGTCACATTGAGCGTGACCGTATAATTTCCCGCGGGCCACGCCGTGAGATTCGGACTGTTTGAACCGGAAATCCATCCCCAACTATCACCCGCGACACTGCCGGCGTACGATAGAGTCTCGGACGCCGCGGCATTACCGGAGGAATCCATAATTTGTGAGACGGCGCCAGTTTCGCCGCCGCTGCCGGTGTAGAAGAGCGTGGTGGGCCCGGCGACCGTATCGGCCTGAAACGCGTACGGCTGCACGAGATTCATTCCGGTGCCGGAATTTTGCCCAGCCCAATAAGAGAAACTCTGCGTGGTGGTAGTGTTGTTGACGACTCGAATCTTAACGGCAATCCGGTCCGTCGCACTAGCGGTCTGCGCGCTACCCGGGATGTTAAAGATTAGTGTTCCTGCGCTTCCGAGAGACTGAGTTAGACCGGTGAGATCGCCAATGACGGCAAGTCCTGACGTGCTCGGACCGCCGTTCGCATCGACACGATAGATTCGAATTTGTGCAAGCGTTAGGTTTGGATTCGGTGCTGAGATGTTGAGCGTAACAGTGTACGTTTGCGCTGGCCACGACGTGGAGTTTGGAACGTTCGCGGGCGATACCCAGCCGAAGCTATCGCTTTGCAGACCTGCAGCATAGCTAACACTCTGCTGCGCCTGTGCGTTGGCCGGGGCTGTATCCATTGTGCGCGAAATGGCGCCCGTCTCGCCGCCGTAGGTATAAAACAGGGTAGATGGTGCAGTTGTCGTGTCCGCCTCGTACTGGAACGGCTGCACGGTCGGTGTGGTGGACATTGCATGAATCGAACTCGGCGCCAGGCGATGCGGCGAGGCCAGTGCAGAAGGCAAGGTAACGGCCATAGGAATGCGTGAAGCCGGCGTTGACGGGAAGAAAAGCGGTGAGGGAAGTGACGATGTGCGGATCTGCGACGCAGGGGTAGCGGCGGCACACGGTTGCATGCGCAACGAAGATGCGCACCTCGCGTTCGTGGTCCCGTGACTCATAGCGCGCGGATCTTGCGGTATCTCCGTTGCACTCAGGCGATGATTTAGCATTTGCGGGCCGGAACGAAAGGCACCGTGATTGAGGATGCCTTCCTGCCTGACAAAGCGTGGCGGCGGTACGATTGTTGGAGGCGCCTCGCGGTGGAACACCGGCGGTGGCGCGTGCATCGCACTCCATCGTGCATCGTTGCCGCTTAACAGCGCGCCGATCTGCGTGTCTTGCAGTGAATGCATCGCCGACGCGATTTGCATAGCAAGTGTTGGCGATGGCACTGAAATGCCCCACGCATTTGCTGCCAAGGCCGAGCCTGAGGATTGCGCAAGCAAAATGAATGCCAAAAAAGCGGCGACGGCACGGCGCACGAACGCAATTCCACGCATAATGATTCTCCCGCAAAGCAATAAGAAACAGACGTATCGATCACGCGACGATACGCAATGCACTTAGCAAAAAGAGAAGCGAACGGCGACGAACGTCAACCGCTAGGGAATTACGCTAACTTCCGGAACGCGCACATTTCAGCGGCATTACCGCTGAAATGAACCGCCATAAGTACGACATGTACACCCCACAGTCGCCTTAAGTTAGTAAAGGCGAAGAATCCGCCCAACACCCAAGGTTCGCTAATCCTACAGCCGAGCGTGCGGTACGTCAATAGTCCTATGAGCATAGGGGCGGTTGACTCTATGTTACGCTTCGACGTAGAGTAGGGAGCACACGAGCGCATACGGGTGACGCGACTGATGAATCGCTACTACTGGACGCTGCTATTATTGCTGTCGCTCGTCAGTTCAATGCAATTGGCTGGCGCCGCACCACCACGTAGGCACGCGGCCACGCCGACGGCTACGCCGATGCCCACAGTAATCGCATTCTCCGTTATCCGTGCCGATGAAGCTGCGCATTTCATCCGACGCTTCTATCCGCGTCTGCACATCGTCGTGGACCGTGACGCGAATGCCGTGATCGTAAGCGGTACGCCGGATGAGCTCACAGCGATCCGCCAGATCGCCAATGGCATAGACACGAAGAATCCCCTTGCGCCCGTAACGCAATCAATCGTGTTGCATCGCACGTCTGCGCTAGACTTGGCGAGTCGTTTTCGAATGCTTTATCCGGGTGCGCGACTGTCAACGATCGGACAACACACGCTAGTAGTAAGCGCAAGCAACGCGGATATGCAACAAATACAAGCATTGACTTCCGCGATTGATGCGCCGTTAACCACTCCGACGCCGGCAACAATCGCACCCACGCCCCCAGCAACGGAGGCGGTGCAAATCCTCCAGGCGCGTCCAAAGGATGTAGCTCGCCAGATAGCAGGCGCTGTCCACGGCCTTCGGGTGGAAGTCGCAGGCCAAAGCGTCATTCTGTCTGGCGCGCCCGACGTCGTACAACATGCGAAAGATATCATCGCTGCGCTCGATGTTCCGCCGGTTGGAACACGCTATACCACTGTCTATCGCATCAAGACTCTTGACGCGCGATCCGTAGCGGAACTGTTGCAGCGGTCCTTCCCAGACGTAAAGATCACCGTCGATGAAGATATTAATTCAATAAGCGTCTTTGCCACTGCTGCAGAACAGCGCCGTATTGCCGACGGAATCGCACAGATCGACGCGAATCCATCGAATAGTGCTGGACCGGTGAACGCAGGGGCCAGCAATGCTTCAGGACCAGCGCAGATCTATACGCTTAAGTACGCTTTGCCCGGTACCGGCGGCGCTACATCGAGCAGCGCGAGTGACCTTGCCGCGACGGTGACGCAGACTTTAGCGGCGCAAGCACCGGACCTTCACGTCGTCGCAGCCCCGAACTCAACGCAACTTATCATGACGGGTAACCCGTATTCGATTAAGCTTGCCAAGGATTTGCTCGCGCAGTTGGACGTCGCGCAACGCCTGGTGGTACTCGATACGGAAATTCTGGAAGTCGACGAGAACACCGCAAAGAACCTCGGGCTGCAGCTCTCTAATGCTGTCGGCGGCGCGTTTAGTTTTGGAACGCTCTTTTCGGAGATACCGCCAACGCCTAACCCTTCCACTGGTATTACACCGCCATTAAAAAGGTTGCAACCCCTAGCACGAACACCGCTAGGTTTTATTGCCGTTTTAAACCTCGCGATTGAACACGGCACGGCTCGCGTGCTCGCAGATCCTCGAATTACGACTTTATCGGGGCATACTGCAACGATTCGCGCGGGCGACAATATCTCAATTCAGCTGCAAGCCGGCGGCGGCGCCGGCACTATTGCGACGACGCAGATCCAGACGTTTCAAACGGGCGTGTCGTTAGATATTACGCCGATCGTAAATGATGATGGCCTGATCACTGTCGCCCTTCATCCTGTAGTGAACAGCCTAACGGGTATTCTCAACGGAATTCCACAGATATCGACGCGGGACACCCAGACAACCGTAGCGCTTAAGGAAAACGATACGTTGGTAATTGGTGGCCTAATTCAGGACAATACACAACGAACCGAGTCCCGAATTCCGCTCTTAGGTGACATTCCGCTCATCGGACGGGCATTTCGCAACGAAACGCTAAACGGGAATCGAAATGAATTGATCATCAGCGTCACGCCGCATATCGTTGTTCCGGGGCAAGCCAATGTCTACCCTGGACCTCCATTGCCCACGATCCCAACGCCGGCGGCGCTTCCAATGTTGCCGCCAGGCGCGACTTTTCCAGCCGCCGCGCCAACGCCAATGCCGAGTTTCGCGCCACTTGTCCTACCGACGCCGAACGTTTTGTCGACTCCAGCTTCCGTCCCCGCAGGAGCCGCGCAGCACAAAGTGCTGCCAACGCCGAGTGCCGCGCCCACGGCGGCTTCACTTACTTATGCAAACACCTTCGTGTATGGTGCGCCACCCAACAGCAATCTCGCGGGCGCCACTGATCCGGCTCAAATCTATTATGTATATTTCACGCCAACACAATTAACATACGGGCAGCCAATCACAATCACGGCCATTACATCGTCAAACATAGCGCAACTCTCTTTGTCGTACAACGGCGTATCATTATCATTACCGCAAAGCGAGCCCGGACAATGGCAAGCTACGCTCCCGTTCACGCTCATCGGAACACCGTCGCCAACAGGAAGCATTTCACTGAGTTTGATTGCCGCCAAAGCGGATGGGACGCAAACATCTATCTCAATTCCTGTAACTGTTACTTCACAGTAGCGCAACCTCGTCGAGAAAAACGAGCAGAGCTTCATGGTGCGGAGGTCGGAGCGGACGCACGCATTTTTAGAGGCACTTCCCGACATCCTTGCGCCGTGTAGTCGTAAAATGCGCGACTCACTTTGGCGCAGGTGTGCCGATTTTCGATTCCGATGGATAGTGGGAAGGAAACTGTCGGTAGACATTGTTCCAAAGAGGGATCGCCATCTGTCGAAAGAGCAATATATTTAGCACGAACACCGTGACGGCCGCGCTGATTTGTATCTGCAGCGAAGCATGACCTTTATCCGCGAGCGTGAACGCAACCGCGGTGCCTGCAATAACGCTGGTTACGAACGAAGTGGCTACATACGTCGGCATCAGCTTCTGCCACCATGCCTGGGTCGACCCCATTTGCGAATAGATGCCGGCAAAGTCGTCGTGCGTAGAACGCACGAGAAGCGGGGCAATGTTCGGCGCAAGTTCGGTGTAGCGGTGATGGATCCGTGCGATGCCGAAACAAATGATGACATCTTCGATCGCAGCTTGCAGGACCCGAGTCCAGGTGAGAACACCAAGAACCCAAAGCGAAATCAACAATGCAAGAACGAAGATGAAGAACGGGCCGGTGAACTTCGTTGCGCTGCCGAAGAATCCGACCGCAACAAGAAACGCTGAAACTGCGGTCAAGAATATACTCGAGCGGTTCTGCATGTCTTGCAAGCACAGCTGGCGCGCACTCTGTAGCGTGAAATGCTCGGTCGTCAGAATCGTTAGATCGCTGGTTCCGCTACTGTCAGGAATCAATCTTCAAGGCCCAACGACAATTACGCCGATTTGCCTCTGCCCTATGTGATACCCGCATCCGTAGAAATAGTGCCCTACGCGCTTCGCAACAAATATTTGTGACTTGCCGCCGTGGGCACGAAGTGTTCCGCTGCTCCATTCGCTCGCATCAATGATACGGCCGTGCGGCTTGGTGAAGTCGCTTTGGAATTTGTAGTTCGCCGGAGCTGTCTGGCCCGTATAGGACATGCCCGTCGCAGTGTGGTTTTCGTCGTCCACATTTACGAATTGAATTTTATCGCCGGCGCGCACGTGAACTTCCTCAGGCTCGTAACCCAGAAGTTTTCCGAAGGTGGATCGCTTGTGCGGACGATAATCGAGGTCCACCTTAACACTGACGAGATGCGACGCAGGCATGGTGTGTTTCGCCGGCGTCTGCTTTGGATGGCCGCCGGCCGCGACGAGCGCCAGTGCCAACACGGCAGGTAAGAATAAACTGAAACGCATGATCGGCACCTAAATACGGCTCAAAATATCTTTAGCGAATGACGGCTCGAACTGTTGCAGAATCTGTGGATTGTTGCTAATGAGCGAAACAACCGCGTCCTTCAAACCTTGTGGATTCGCGCCGTGTTGCGAAACCAATCCCATGAGTTGTTGCGCGATGTCGCTCTGCCCGTTTTGATTGGCGTTGTCCGCCGCCGTTTGCACGTGCTGCTGCAACTGGTTTTGATCCATTGAAGCGACGTGTTCGTTTGCGGCCTGCGAGACGGACGCTGAATCGATCTCACCGGTAACGGCCCGCTGAAGCAAGCCTTCAACTTCGTTAAACATGTCATGCTCCTACCCACGACACGTCGGCTTGCTGTGCGGCCGCTTGCTCGCCGCGATGCATTAGGCAGAACGCCGCTCACCGCGCAAAAGGCGCTCGCTCTACTATTGATTCGTGAGCGTCTCCGTGCCGCTGTTGCGGGACAACGTTGAGCCTGAAGATATTGCGCTGTTCAGCGCTTTCACGCTGACCGCAACGTTCTGGCTTTTATTCAGCACGGCTATCGGTCTGCTGCTGAGTTTCAAATTCCCGTACCCTGACTGGGCCACGAATCCCGCATTGTCGTTCGGACGTCTGCGTGCGATCCACACCAACGATACGTTTTACGGTTGGGCCTCGGTGGCACTCAGCGGTGCGGCGTTGTACGTCGCGTCTCGCACGTCTGGTATTCCCGTTGCAAATAAGCGCTTCGCATGGGCGGGACTCATCCTTTTCAATCTCGCCGCAATCGCAGGCACGATAACGCTGGACGCCGGCATCAATAACGGCGATCAAGAATACCGCGAATGGGTGTGGTGGGTAACGCTGTTCTTCGCTGCTGCGTTGATTACTACGTTTATCGCGCTTCTGAGCACCGTTGCAAAACGCGTCGAGCATGAAATCTACATCTCGAATTGGTACACCATCGGCGCGTTCGTGTTTACGATTCTGCTCGGAATAACTGCGTATATACCGGTCTATCAGCGCGGCATGGGCCAGACCATTCTGCAAGCGTTCTACATGCACAACGCCGTTGGGATGTGGTTTACGTTTCTCGCGCTGGGTGTGACGTACTACGCGCTGCCGAAGCTGCTGAACCGCCCGATTTACTCGTACACGCTCGGCGTTCTAGCGTTCTGGACGAATCTCGTCTTTTATCCCGTCATCGGCGCGCATCATTACGAATTCACGCCGATCCCGTGGTGGTTCCAAACGCTGGCGATTGTATTTAGCGTCGGCATGTTGGTTCCGGTGTGGGCGGGAAGCGCAAATTTATTCCTCACGATGCGCGGATACGGCGAGACGATTCGAAGATCGTATGCGCTGCCGTTTATCGTCGTCGGTGTTGCATATTATGCGCTGGGATCTACGCAAGGCACGATTGAGGCGTTCCGGTCGCTGCAGAACATTTGGCATTTCACGAGTTTCACCGTCGGCCATTCGCATGCAACGATGTACGGATTCATCACGTTCCTTGCGTGGGGCGGCATTTACGCGTTGCTGCCCCGCGCAACCGGAAAGCGGCCCTCCGTCATTGCTACGGGCCTGCACTTCTGGTTTGCCACCATCGGCGTTACCGCGTACGTCGTGTTTCTTTCAGTCGGCGGAACGGAGCAAGGTTTGCGCTGGGCTGCGGGCGATCCGTTTATCGCGTCCGTGCAAGCCGCCGCGCCGTATTGGCTTGGACGTGCGGTTGCCGGCATATTTATGTTCGCCGCGCACCTCATCTTCGCGTACAACGTCTATATGATGACGTTCGGTCCCGTTCCGGAAGCCGAACGCTACGAACGTCCGCCGGCGGCCGTGACGACATGAGTAATGTTTGGCGGCTCACTGCGGCTGCGGGAATTATCTACGCGTGCTTTTGTATTTTGATGGGCGTCGTTCCGGGAATCGTCCTATCGAACACGGCGCCGCTGCCGGGTATGCATGCATATAACGCGGCGGAGGAGCGTGGCCGCGGTATCTATGTCGCCGAAGGTTGCAGTTATTGTCACACGCAAACGGTGCGTCCGCTCGCGCAGGATAAAGTCTTCGGCCGTCCGTCGGTTGGCGCCGATTACGTGTTCGACACGCCGCAGCTGCTCGGAACCGAACGCACCGGTCCGGATCTTTCAAACATCGGCCAGCGTCAGCCGAGCGACGTCTGGCAGTACATCCATCTGTGGGATCCGCGTGCGGTCGTGCACGAGTCGATCATGCCGCGATACACGTGGCTGTTCGACGTCGTCGATAAAGCATCGCCTGGTGACGTCACCGTTCCGCTTCCCCCAGGTTTCGGACCTGCGCACGGTGTCGTGATCGCTACGCAAAACGCAAAAGATCTCGTCGCCTATTTGAAAGCGCTCAAACAACCCTCACTTCAGGCGGCCGCGAAATGATCGGCTGGGCGATCGTCGTAATCGGAACGGCTGCAACGCTGTACACGATCGTTGCTTCGGTGTATTGGTTGATTCGTCCAGGTGAAACCGAACCCGATCATCCCAAGCGGCTGATTTTGCGGAACGATCGCTGATGGATTACAAACAAGGCACGCCGCACGATCCCGTTTCGCTGCGAGTCTTTCTCGATGACGAAAAAGAGGCAATCGGCACGTACCGTCCGCCCGCGCGGTTTCAGTTAGATACACACGGACTTTCCGACGGCGAACATCGCTTGCGCATCGAAGCGGTCGACGCGCTCGGCAACGTCGGCGTCAGAATAATCCCGTTTATTGTGTCGAACGGTCCGGGCATTACCGTTACCGGATTGCGCGCCGGCTCGCGCGTGCGCGGCGAGCTCACGCTCGACGTCAATGCGTTTAGTGCTGAAGAGCCATTCGATCCGGTGCGCGCGGAGTCGGCGGGTCCTATTCCGGTGTGGACGTGGGTCCTCATCGTCGTCATCGGTCTTTGGGCGCTCTGGTACGGCCTGGAGTTTTTCCAAACGCCGGCCGCCTTCGCACAGACGCCGACATACGCGCCGAATCCCGCGTTGGCAGCCGCGCAAGCGCCTGCAGCGCAAGCCGCTGCGCAAACAGCGGCGCCGGTTGCAAACAATCCCGCTGTGGGCAGCAAGAACGTCGCGGGCTTCGATTACTCGGCTCTCGGCGCGCAAGTGTATTCACAAAGCTGCGCATCGTGTCATGGAGCAACCGGCACGGGCACGCCGGGCGTCTTTCCACCGCTTGCAAACGATCCGGTCGTCACCGGTAAAGACGCCGACGCGCACATCAAGATTGTATTGAATGGCTTATCCGGTAAAACGATCGGCGGAACGAAGTACGCGGCGCAAATGCCCGCATTCGGACCGCAGTTGAACGATCAGCAGATCGCTGCCGTCATCGATCACGAACGGACGTCATGGGGCAATCAGGCTACGACCGTTACGCCCAGCCAAGTTACCAAGGACCGCTGATCGGTTAACTCAGTACGTTATATAGCCGATAGCGCCGCTCATCGTAAACCAAATCGGGCAAAGCGTGCAATTCGCACCAGTCGGAGGCACCGCAATACCATAGGGATACGTGTCACCGCTCGGCAGAGCATATTCGCTTACATGACCCGCCGTCGTAATGCGGCCTATCTTATTTGCATGCGACTCTGTAAACCAGAGCGCGCCGTCGTATCCGACGGTAATTCTACCCAGACCGGCGTTTGACGTCGGCACCGCAAATTTCGAGACGGTCCCGCCGAGCATAAAACGGCCGATGGCATTGTTCGTGGTGTCGGTAAACCAAAACGCGCCGTCCGGACCTTCCACGAGCCCTTCAACGTCCGTCGAATTTATGGCGTACGAAGCAGCAATTCCAGCGCTAGATGTGAGTTTTACAATAGCGGCCTTTCCTGTAGTGTTATTCTGCGTTTCGATAGCCCATGCGGTAGCGTCCGGTCCCCACGCAAGGGCACTAAATGAATCGGTAACCGGATATGTAGCGCTTCCCTTCGGGGCAAAGATCTGCGGTTGTTGGTTCGATTGCTCAAACCCCGTAGAGCCGCCGGCAGCCCACACGTTTCCGTTCGGATCTACGAGCATATCGGAGGGTCCTATATCGATAATGGTGCCGGCAAATATCGTGGCGGAGCCACCGAATGCGCCTTTTTCAATCGCCGAATGCTCGTCAAAGCCGCAGCATGAAGGATACTCGTATGTGAAACTGCTCCAATACACTGTACCACTGGGCGCCACAGCGATATCCGGCGCCCCGAAATCCTCACTCGAGGGGCAATAAGCGTTGTCGGATGCAGAGCATTCGATATAGGGTTTCGTCGTTACGAACGTTCCATTGAGGTAACGGACTGCGTAATTGCTGTTATCTCGGAAATAGGACGCTCCCTCAGGGCCTACGGCGATTCTTCCGCCGCTTTCCCCGTTGGGCGGCACAACTTTCGTAAAATGAACCGTTTCCGCGTTTGGCCTGAACACGCCGATTTTATTGGCAGAATATTCGGTGTACCAAATGTTGCCGTCGGGACCGGTTACAATCCCGTTTGGCGCGCTGCCGGCGGGTGCACTCGTTCCGAAGCTCACCGCATGTGTCGTCGCATCGACGTACCGAATTTGATTCGTCGTGAAGTCGGCGAACCACGCATTACCATCGGGACCCTGAGTGATGAATGCGGGATTCGATCCTGCTGTCACCGGGAACGACTGCAAACGGTTAAAATGCGTTATTCTGCCGATGCGGCTGCCTTTTGCGTCCGTAAACCAAATCGCTCCGTCACCGGCCACCGTCAAAAAGCGAGACGATCCGCCCGCGGAAACCTGAGTAACGCTCCCCGTTAGCGTGATGTGGCCAACGTACGAGCTGTTGCCCTCAGCGAACCATAAAGTATTGTCAGGTCCTACAATAATCTGCCGGGGTTGGCTATTCGCGAATGGAATCGCATATTCATGAAACGTTCCAGCCGAAAAACGCCCAACTTTATTGCCCGAGAGTTCCGTAAACCAGATTGCGCCGTCCGGACCACGCACGATTCCAAATGGCTGACTCGCAGCCGTCGGCACATGGTACTCGGTGATTACGCCACTTGTCGTGATGCTCGCAATCGCGTTTGCACCGTACTCGGTAAACCATAGGTATCCCGGCGCCCCCGCGGTGATGGAAATGGGACTGCTGTTGACGCTAGGAATACGAAACTCTGAAATAACGCCCGATGGCGTGATGCGCCCAACCTTGTTGCCGCTCGTTTCGACGAACCAAAGATTCCCGTCGGAACCAACAGTAATAGATTGCGGGTGACTCGCTGCCGTGGGAATGGAAAATTGCGTGTTGCCGCCGGCAGTTAGCGAAGCTTCAGTCGTTACGCCGGAGAGCGGTATATAAGTGGAACCGCCATGGTGGCCGCATGCAGAAAGCAAGAGCACCGCAGCAAGAATGAATGCCCGAGATTTTCGCATCCCACACCTCAAAGAACGAGCGTATTGCGAATATCATCGGGTCATCACGACACTCTAAGTAGGGCCAACCGAACTAGTCGGGCTGTATACGTTTCCTAGCAAAAACGTTGATGCACGCGGCAGCTACTGTCTGCTTGCCGCTCGTCGCGGGATTTACGGGAACGTCTAGGCTTTCAAGCGAATGGCGAACCAAATGCGAAAGCTGCTTAATGTTCTTTTATCAGCGGCGGGTTTCTCGTTTTGCAGCGCCGCTGCTGTTGCTGCCTCTACGCTTACCCCCGCGCTGATTGCGCCATATCTGCATCCGCAGCGTCTCGTTGACGTCGGCGGACACCGCATGAACATCTACTGCACCGGACATGGTTCACCGGCGGTCGTTCTTGACGCCGGCGCGGGTTACACGACATGGACTTGGCGCAAGGTGCAGCCGGAAATCGCAAAGATGACGCGAGTCTGTTCGTACGATCGCGCCGGTATGGGCTTTAGCGAAGGCGGACCCTTGCCGCGCGATGCAAGCGCGACCGTCAGAGATCTGCATACGCTGCTGCACCAGGCCGGTGTCGAACCGCCGTACGTACTCGTTGGGCACTCGATCGCGGGTTTGTACGAGCCGTTATTTGCAGACCTGTACCCGCACGAAGTCGCGGGAATGGTTCTCGTCGACGGCTCCTTTCCATATCAGGCACGTTCGCTCGATGCGGCTGCACCGGCGATGAAGCGGCTAGGTGAAGAAGGCAGCAGCGCGTTTCCCCGTTGTTATCGCGCAGCGGTGAATGGCACCATTAGGCGCGGCACCGATCCCCTGTGCGGCTTTCCGCCGCCGGCCGCGTTACGCGCAATGTGTTCAAAGAACGGCAAGGCGTTTTGCGAGATGGCGGATGTGCAACTCGATCAAATCGCGCGGCCCGCGTTTTGGCAAGCGCTGCAATCGGAAACACGTGCGGAAGATACGGCGAGCTCGGCCGAAAACGTGAAAGCGCAGCGCAGTTATGGCGCGATGCCGCTAATCGTCCTTACGGCAGCGAACGATAATGGAGAGCCCTCACCGTTGCCACCCGCGCAAACAAAAGCCATGGAGCGGGCTTGGAACGCCGGGCACGAGCGTATGGCGCGGCGCTCCACGGTCGGCGTCAATTTTCTCGTGCATGGTTCGGGTCACTTCATCCAAGACGATCGCCCGTCCGTCGTGATTTCCGCCGTTGCCGAAGTGCTTAGCCACGCGCACGTGCAACGTTGAGGCGGCTTGCCTCCCCGCGAGGACGCCCCACGCGCCTGGGTAGGTATTGATGCGTATGGATATGCGCCGAGATGCTCTCCCACTGCTGAAGCAAACATACGCAGACTTCCAACGCCACAACGCACAGTGGCTTGCCGCCGCGATCGCCTACTTCACGCTGTTCGCAATGGCCCCGTTGCTCATCGTCCTCGCGCAGATCGTTGCGCTCTTCCTTGGTCAGCATCAGGATGTGCTCGCGCAGCTCTATACGTATCTTACGCACAATGCCGGACAAGCGGCGGCTGCCGGCGTCAGTTCGATCGTGAACGCGACGATGACGGAAAAGCGCACCGGAACGCTCGCGCAAATTATCGGCTGGGCGGTATTCGTTTTCGCGGCCATCGGTTTGTTCAATGCATGGCAGCAAGCACTCAATATCGTTTGGGACGTGCAGCCGAAGAAGCAGAGCATCGTGACGCTGATCTGGAGCAAGACGCTCGGGTTCCTCGTCGTCATCGGCATCGCCGTTGTGTTGCTGCTTTCCGTCGGACTCAATGCGGCGCTCACCATAGCGGGAAATGGGCTCGCGGGCATCGCACCGTGGGTACCGACGCTGATGAAAGTAATCGATGGCATCGTTTCCTTTGGCGTGCTTACAGCGGTGTTTGCGCTGCTATTCGAATATCTGCCCGAGTGCCGTATCGAATGGCGCGACGTTTGGCCCGGCGCCGCCGTAACGTCAGTGCTCTTCGTTGCCGGCCAATTCTTACTCGGCTGGTATCTCGGCCGCGCGGGCATTTCATCCGGCTTCGGCGCATTCGGCGGCCTCGTCGTCTTTTTAGTATGGGCGAATTACTCGGCGCAAATCATGTTGCTCGGCGCGGAATTCACACATGTGTATGCACGACGCTTCGGTTCGCGCACGGCGGAAGTTACGCGCGGCGAAATTAGCACCGAAGGACACGTTAAAGCAACGTAGCCATAGGAGCTTGGCACAGCCGGGCGACGGGCCGTATGATCCATACAAGGAGGCGGCCATGTACGACAAGCCGGATGATCCGTTCCCCGTGGCATGTGCTAACCTCACGCGATTAATAGAGAGGCTTTGCGGCATGCCACCCGCAATGCGCCGCGTGACCCCCGGCGCTGCGAGTTATTTGTCGGCTGACTTGGCAATCGTAAAAGAGCTGCTAACGAAGAAGGTTCAGAGCAACGGTTCCGTGTGGGAAACACATCCACTCGGTAGGGCGTACAAGCAGCTCGAGGCGGTAGCGTATCTCCCTGATGACTATTAATGGAAGCGCCTCAAACGTGCTAGCTCTGCTTCTGGCCGCCATCGTAGCGCCAACGCCGACACCGTCTCCATCCCCTGCACCGACGGCATTGCCGGTTATCAGCACCGTTCGCGTTGCTACCGGATCGCGACAGACGCTGCATTCCTTACCTGTTGCAGCAGCCGCGCTCGATCGCGCTGCAATTGCAAGGAGCGCCGCGCTCACTTCCGATGCATTGCTGCGCACACTTCCAGGGTTCGATCGCGCGCGCAGCAACAGTATGTTCACGAACTACGGACAGCTGCGCATTTCGTTCGCGGGCGCCGGAACCGATCGCGGATTGATGCTCGCGGACGGCGTTCCCGCGCAAGACGGGTTCGGCGGACAAATCGATTGGGCCGCGTATCCCGTGAGCGTGTGGCAACGCGCCGAACTGCTGCTCGGTGCAGGTTCTGCGCTCTATGGTTCCGGTGCAGTGGGCGGCGTGCTCGACGTGCAAACGTTTGCACCACCAAGCGCCGCTGAACCACCATCGGGCGCGGCGATGTTTTCCGGCGGAACGCGAGGCTACAGCCAACAGTGGATGAACGCGCGCAGTTCCATTACGCCGAAGTTCGGAACCGCCGTTTCGCTGCAGCAGCAACGTTTAGAGTACTGGACGCTTCCGCCGGACTATTCGAGTCCCATCGATCGCATCTCGCAAGCGGATGCAAGTATGGCGCAAGTTCGCTTGCGCTATAGCGCCGGTTCGCAAGACGCATTTGAAATCGGAGAACTCGGCTCGTGGGACGATCAATTCGAAGGCCGGCAAAATTACACGTTCTCGCGCCGGTTCTCGCAAAGCAGCTTGCGCTATACGCACGATGCGCCGCAGAGTTCTATGCAAACGATACTGTACGCACGAAACAGCTACCTCATAAACGTCGCAGACCAATTTCCGGCAAAACCCGGCGTGTTGCGCTACGTTCAAAACGTGCCGACGAACGAAAGCGGCATCTCCGCGACATGGACCGTCGGCAGCGATCCGTTCACCTTCGCGCTGCGCGCAGATGCGCGTAATATTCATGGTGAAAGCGATCAGTTCGGCGCCGGACACGTGCTGCAAAGTTCGGGAAGCGGTTCGCAAAATGTCGGCGGCGTCGCCGCGCAAGGGACATGGCGTCTCGCGCGTTTTGAAGCGCTCGCGGGCGCACGCGTCGACTGGCTCAGTACCTACAACGAGCAGATTACCGGCAAATCTCAAGCGAACGTTGCCACATCGGCGATCTCCCCACGCGTCGCCCTACGCTACGACCTCACGCCCTCACTCTCACTACGCGCATCGAGCGGCGCTGGATTTCGCCCGCCGTTTCTCAACGAACTGGTGCGCGGATTTTTCATCGGCAATGTGGCGATGCTGCCGAACGCTATGCTCGTGCCCGAACGCAGTTACACGAACTCTGCGGGCCTCGATTGGATTGCGCCGCGAAGCCGCGTGGCAATCGACGAATTTGACACCGGCGTAAGCGACGCGATCATCTTTCGAACGATCGATGCGACGCATCAAATCCGTAGCAACATCGGCGACACGCGAACGAACGGTTACATCATCTCGTATACGCAGTCGCTTGGCACGTGCTCGCGAATTTCGGCATGGGGAAGCGGTCAATACGCGCGCGTGATGGCCGGTCCGCGGCAAATTCTAGGAAACCGTTTGCCGTACGTGCCCGCGCAATCGGGGTCGCTCGACTATGACGGCCAGATCGGCAAAACGGGCGTCGGTGTCTCCGTTTCGTACCTGGGGCAGACCTACGCCGACGACCTGAACACGCAGCCGCTCGGTACGGCGGTGTTGTTGGGTGCAACGGTGCGCGCGCCGCTCAAAGCTGGCGCTGCGC
>CAZHGH010000017.1:28407-42843 GCA_964531205.1 uncultured bacterium | reverse complement strand
CGCTGCGTTTGGGCGCAACGGAGTTCCGCATGCTGGAATTCTTCATACGTAACGAGGGCATTGCGCTCAGCCGCGATCTGCTGCTCGAGCGTTTGTGGGATTACGATTTCGACGGTTCGAGCAACATCGTCGACGTGTACGTCAGCCAGCTGCGTAGGAAGCTGAAACGCGCCGGCGCGGGCGACGTCATCGCAACGGTGTGGGGCGTCGGCTACAAGTTCGCTTCATGACCGCGCGTTTGGCGCTGCGCTACTTGGCGATCTTCGCGGTCGTGCTTGTTGCGCTCAGCGCCGGCGCTTACGTGTTTCTCGGTCGCGAATACGCGGCGCTGCTTGGGCCGGCGATCGGTACGCCCGAAGCTGCCAGTGCCTACGCTTCGGCGATGCGCCGCGTTGCGCTGACGATTATCGCGTTCGATCTGCCGCTGCTCGTCGTCTTCGGTTTCGCATCGTGGTTGCTCGCGCGCGCGTCGCTCGGTCCGCTCCTTGCGGCACAGGAGCGCGAACGCGCATTTGCAGCCGACGCGGCGCATGCGCTGCGTACACCACTGGCGACGATCGCAAGCGTCGCGCAGGCCGCGCGGCCGTCGCAAACCGGTCCAGTCGCCGAAACGTTGGAAACGATAACGCGCGCGGCACTCGATGCTTCGGCTATCGTGGGCGACCTGCTTACGCTCGCACGCAGCGCGCGCCCGGAGCGGTTGTCAAGAGAGCCCGTAGATTTCGGAGCAATCGTTGCCGACACGTCCAAAGAGTTCGTCGCGCTCGCACAGCAGCGCCACATCGAACTCAAGCGCGATCTGCAAAGCGCAATCGTCGACGGTGACGAGCGGCGTTTGCGCGAGCTTACCCGCAATCTGCTCGACAACGCGCTGCGTCACGCGGAATCTGCGATAACGGTCGCTGCGCGCCCGAGCGGCCGGTGGGTGGAACTCGAGATCTGCAACGACGGCCAAACTGTTGCGCCGGACATGCGCGAGCGGATATTCGAGCGGTTCGTCAGCGGCAACGGTGCACAGCGCAGCGGTCTGGGACTTCCCATCGTTCGATGGATCGCGCGCGCCCACGGTGGAACGGCGTTTGTGCGTTCAGGCCAGGCAGGCGCAGAATTCGTCGTACGCCTTCCTATCAGCTCCGTGTAGGCAAGAGGTCGTCCTTCGAGGGCTCGGTACCATGGGGCGGGTATGTACCGCCTGTTATGCAGAGTCTCTCACCGCAGCGCCTGACCGAGCTAAAGGAGCAAGCGAACCTGTGCCGCCAGGGCATCATCCGTTCGCTGTTCGCAGCCGGTTCGGGACATTCGGCCGGCCCACTCGACATGGCCGACATTTTTACGGCGCTCTATCAGCACGTTTTGCGCCACGATCCGAAAAATCCCGAGTGGCCGGACCGCGATCGCCTGTTGCTCTCGTGCGGCCACATCACGCCCGTGCGGTACAGCGCCATGGCGTATGCCGGGTATTTTCCGGTGGACGAGCTGCTCACGCTGCGCAAATTCGGTTCGCGTTTGCAAGGGCACCCCGAGCGCGTGCGTATGCCGGCGCTCGAAACGACGTCCGGCCCGCTCGGTGAAGGTCTCGCGCAAGGCGTGGGAATGGCGCTCGGCGCGAAAATGGATAAAAAAGATTGGCGCGTGTACGTCGTTACATCGGACGCCGAACATCAATGCGGACTGCACTGGGAAGCCGTGCTCACCGCTGCCAAGTTCGAACTGAACAATCTCATCAACATCATCGATCGCAACTTCATTCAGATCGATGGAAGTACCGAAGACGTCATGCCGCTCGAACCGCTGGCCGACAAGTACCGCGCGTTCAACTGGAACGTGCTCGAGTGCGACGGCAACGACATAGCGCACTTCATCGCGACGGTCGAGAAAGCGCAAGCGTCAAAAGATAAGCCGAGCGTCATCATCGCGAACACGGTACCGGGCAAGGGTGTGAGTTATATGGAAGGCGACTACACCTGGCACGGCAAGCCGCCGAACAAAGAACAAGCCGATCAAGCGCTGCGCGAACTCCAGGCGGAGCGGGAAAGGATCCTCGCTCATGACTAGCGCCAACGTAGTGAACGGTGCAGCGGCGCTGCACCTTGCGCCACTCGCCGATCCGAAGAGCATCAAGCAACTTCCTACACGCAACGGTTTTGGCGAAGGGCTGATCGAGGCCGGAAAAAAGAACAAAAACGTTATCGCCATCTGCGCCGATCTCTCCGAATCCACACGCATGCTCGGCTTCAAAGAAGCGTGCCCCGACCAGTACATCGAGATCGGCGTCTCGGAACAGCTGCTCGTCGCAATGGCCGGCGGTCTTGCCAGCACGCGCAAAATTCCGTGGATCGCGAGCTACGCGATGTTCAATCCGGGGCGCTCGTGGGAGCAAGTCCGCACGGTCATGGCGCTCAACGAAACGAACGTGAAGATCGCGGGCGCGCACGCGGGTGTCTCCGTCGGCCCGGACGGCGCGACGCATCAAGCGATTGAAGACATCGCGATCATGCGCGTTATTCCGCACATGACGGTCGTCGTTCCGTGCGACTCGCTGCAGACGAAGAAAGCCACGCTCGCACTCACCGAGATGAACGGTCCGGTGTATCTGCGTTTCGCGCGTGAAAAATCGCCGATCGTTACAACGGAGCAAACGCCGTTCGAGATCGGCAAAGCGCAAACGTTCCGAGAGGGTACAGACGTTGCGATCGTGGCTTGCGGAATTTTACTCTATAACGCGCTGATTGCTGCGGAAGAGCTGGCGAGGGACGGTATCGACTGCATGGTTGTGAACAATCACACCGTCAAGCCGATGGACGAACCCGCGATCGTCGAGGCTGCACAACGCTGCGGCGCCGTGGTCACGGTTGAAGAGCATCAAGTGCAAGCGGGTATGGGTTCGCGCGTCGCGGAGATTCTCGCGCAGAAGCATCCGGTGCCGATCGAATTCGTCGGCGTGCACGATCAGTTCGGCCAATCGGGCGATCCGGCCGAACTAATCGAGCACTATGGCATGGGAACTACCGCGATTAAACAGGCCGTTCGTCGCGCGTTAAAGCGGCGCTCTCGATAAGCGCCAGATCGGCGAAGGTGGCGACGAGGTGGGCCACTTCACTCGCGACGCGGTCGTAAGGCGCACGCGTCTGCTCCGAGACAATGTGCGCGATTTGCTCGCAAGTGTGCGTACCATCGCACTGGTCGAGCACGACCGAGGCATGTTCGTTGAGGGTGTGGACGTAATCGCGCTTGCGGTCGTGAACGATCACGGAATGCGCGGTCTTCTTTATCTCTAGGTTGGCGTTACGTTTGGGCAGAGAAAGTAACATCGGGGCCGGCTCCTTTCCGTAGTAGCGGCTTTACTACTAGACTAGCGAGCAGCCCCTCATTTCAACTAGGTACGGCCGGGCCGGCGGCTTGGGCCGTTCGGACTAAAAACGCGAGAGCCGGCGTTAGCCGGCTCTCTTTATTTTTTAACGACGCAGGCCGAGGTCTGCGATCAGACTGCGGTAGCGGTCAAGGTCCTTCGTCTGCAGATAGTTGAGCAGACGGCGGCGCTGGCCGACCTGCAGCAAGAGGCCGCGACGGCTGTGGTGGTCCTTCTTATGAACCTTCAAATGCTCGGTCAGCTGGTTAATGGACGCGGTGAGGATGGCGATTTGCACGTCGGCCGAACCGGTGTCGGAGGATGAACGGCCGTATTTAGCGGCGATTTCCGCCTTCTGTTCTTTGCTCAGGGGCACGAGTAGAGACTCCTTATTCAAGGATGGGCTCGCATCGGATGCAGTCCACGAACCCCTCGGGACCACTCCGGCGACCGGGGCATCATACCAGACCCCATTGGCGCGCGCAACAGGGATCATCTAGACAGGCTAGGCATGAGCGCGCTGTAAACAACCAGGCATGCAGGTTAGGGTCGTAGCCCTCGTTACAAACATTCCGGGGCCGCTCGCGGCGGCGCGTCTTGCCGAATTGGGGGCCAGGGTCGTCAAGGTGGAGCCGGTAAACGGCGACCCCCTTTCGACTGCGGCGTCCGCGTGGTATGCGGATCTTACGCGTAAAGTCCGGGTCGTTCGACTCGACTTAAGAGACGAGAAAAGCCGCGTGCAGCTTGAACGCATGATCGGCGAGGCGGATCTGCTTCTCACCTCGATGCGCGTGAGCGCGCTCTCACGGCTGGCCTTGGACTGGGCAAGCCTGCATCTGCGGTTTCCGGACCTCTGTCACGTCGCCATAAGCGGCGAGGCACCGCCCAATGACGACCGCGCCGGACACGATCTCACGTATCAGGCGCGGGCTGGATTACTTGCACCGCCGTCGATGCCGCGCACCGTCTACGCCGATCTCTTCGCCGCGGAACGCGCGGTGAGTGCAGCTCTTACCGCGCTGTACGAACGCGATCGCTCCGGAATTGCAACACGGCACGACGTTGCCATTGCCGAAGGAGCTGCAATGCTTGCCGGTGCGTCGCGTTATGGCTTGACCGCAGCGGATGGTCCGCTCAGCGGCGCGCTACCGATCTATCGTCTCTATCGCACGCGCGATGGGTGGATTGCGCTCGCTGCGCTTGAAGCGCATTTTCAGCAACGGCTGCGGGAAGCGTTACAACTCGATGCGCTTGACGCATCTGCGCTCGAGGAGCGTTTCGCGCAACATCCGAACGCGCACTGGGAAGACGTCGCCGCTCACTACGATCTCCCGCTCGCACCGGTTTCACAAGCATGAACGAAGCGATCATTATCGACGCAGTGCGCACGCCGGCCGGGCGGCGCGGCGGTGGACTAAAAGATTGGCATCCCGTCGATCTGCTCGCGCTAACGCTCAAAACGCTCGTAAGCCGCGTTGACGTCGATGCTGCGCGTATTGATGACGTTATCGCCGGATGCGTAAGTCAAGTCGGCGAGCAGTCTCTCAATGTTGCGCGCAACGCGTTGCTGCGCGCAGAGTTTCCGCAGCACGTTCCCGGCACGACGATCGATCGCCAATGCGGTTCGAGCCAACAAGCTTTGGCATTTGCGGCGCAGGGCGTTGCGAGCGGCGCATACGAAGCCGTTATCGCCTGCGGTGTGGAATGCATGACGCGCGTTTCGCTCGGCGCTTCGTGGACGCAGGGTCCAGGTACGCCGGCCGGCTCTATTCCGAATCAAGGAATTAGCGCCGAGCTCTTGGCGCAGCGTTGGCATCTTTCACGTCAAGCGCTTGATGTCTACAGTTTGGAATCGCATCGCCGTGCGGCAGCTGCGACAAAAGAGGGCCGGTTTGCATCGCAAATTGTAAGCGCGCCGCCGCTGGAACACGATGAAGGCATTCGCACGGACACCTCGCTCGAAAAGCTTGCCGCACTCAAACCGGCGTTCAAAGATGACGGCGTCATTACTGCGGGCAATTCCTCGCAGATTAGCGACGGCGCAGCAGCCGTGCTCGTTGCTTCACCGCAATTCGCGCGACGCCACGGTCTGCGACCGCGTGCTCGAATTCTCGCCAACGGCGTAATAGGCGACGATCCCGTGATGATGCTCACCGCTACGATTCCGGCGACCGAGAATGTTCTCGAGCGCGCCGGACTGCAGCTGCACGATGTCGATCTTTTCGAAGTCAACGAAGCGTTCGCGAGCGTCGTGCTCGCATGGCAACGCGAGACCGGCGCCGACCTCGCAAAAACCAATGTGAACGGCGGCGCAATCGCCATGGGACATCCACTCGGTGCGACGGGCGCGCGGCTCACGACGATCCTGATGAACGAACTCGAGCGCCGCGGCGCCCGGTACGGTTTGCAGGTGATGTGCGAGGGCGGCGGAATGGCGAACGCCACCATTCTGGAATTGGTATAACGATGCAGCTTTTGAATCGAACGTTTCTGGTCACGGGCGGCGCATCCGGACTGGGCGCAGCCGTTGCGCGTGAATTTTCCGGAGCCGGCGCAAATGTCGTGATCGCCGATATCAACGAACCGCGCGAGGCGCCAAGCAGTGAATCGGCGCAGCGGGTACGATTCAAAAAAACTGACGTGGCAGACGAGTCGCACGTGCAGTCCGCCATCGATCTCGCGGTTGCAGAGTTCGGTGGATTGCATGGCGCCATCACTTGTGCCGGCATCGCCACGGCGGAGCGCGTCATTGGACGCGACGGTCCGCAGCCGCTCGATCACTTCGAGCGCGTCATTCGCATCAATCTCATCGGCACGTTCAACGTGATTCGGCTGGCTGCAGCGCAGATGCTCAAGCAGGACGTGCAGCCCGGCGAAGACCGCGGCGTCATCGTGTGCACCGCGTCAGTTGCAGCGTACGACGGGCAGATCGGGCAAGCCGCATATTCCGCCTCCAAGGGCGGCGTCGTCTCACTTACGCTCCCGGTCGCGCGTGAATTTGCACAGCATCAGATTCGCGTCATGAGCATTGCGCCTGGAATTTTCGATACCCCTATGCTCGCGGGATTACCGGAAGCCGCTCGCGAGTCACTCGGGAAGCAGACGCCGTTCCCCGCACGGTTGGGCCGCCCGAACGAATACGCGATGTTGGCGCGGCACATCGTCGAGAACCAGATGCTCAACGGTGAAGTCATCCGCCTCGACGGCGCGATCCGTTTAGCGCCGAAATAACCGTTATGGAATCAACCGGTTTACGCCGCGTCCTTGGACCGTGGTCGGTGGTGGCGTTTGGCGTCACGAATGAAATTGCCGCAGGTCTCTTTTTCGTCTCAACGCAGATACAACAAACAGCGCCGGGCACCGGCGACCTCGTGCCGTGGCTGATGATTCTCGGCGGCGCATTGACGTTTCTTACCGTTGTCGCGTACAGATATTTCTTCGCATCGGGACTGGTGGGTGCGGGCGGCGAGTACGTCATTATTTCACGCGCTCTCAGTCCCGCCGCCGGCTTCGTTGCGACGTTTCTTGCGTGGTTCGGTATGACTGCGGCGATGGGAACGCTTGCGTACACCGCGCCCAAGTTCTTGTCGAACGCGTGCAGCACGCTGGACTTGCCCGCTGCGGCGCACTTCTTGTCCTCGACGCCCGGAACGCTGATTAGCGGTCTAATCTTGATTTGGGGCGTTTGGCTGGTTCACGTGCGCGGTGTTCGGCTGGCGGCGATTTTAACCGTGAGCGCGATGTGCTTCGTCATCGCCGTCGCGTCGGTGGTGATCGTCACGGGTTTTGCCGTTTCACCGCACGTCTTCGAACGCGCGCTCGCAAGCCGTTTACATCTTTCTATCGACAGCGTTCTTGCAGCTGCGCCCGTGCGCGGCGTTGATACGCGCGCGGCATTTTGGACGGCGTTACCCGTGCTCTTCTTCGGATACTTGGGTCTTTCGACGGCGACGCAAACCGGCGGTGAAGCCATTGATGCGCGCCGTTCGGTTGCAGCGGGCGTCGTTATTGCCGTTTCGATTGTGACCGTTATCTACACCGCATTCACGTTCGCCGTGTATCACGCGGTGCCGTGGCAGCTCATTGCGGGTTTAGCGGCGATGAAGCAGACCACATACACAACGTCTACCGGCTTGCTCGGGCTGGTGATGCCGCGGTGGCTTGCTTCATTGATGAACGTCTTCGTGGCGGTGATCGTCGTGAAGACATTCTTGCCGTATTTTCTCGCGCAGTCGCGATGGCTGTTCGCGTGGAGCCAAGACGGTTTGGTGCACGGCATGTTTTCGACCACCCATAAACGATACGATACGCCTGTGCTCGCGCTCACGGTTAGCGCGCTTCTAGGTTCATTGAGTTTGGTGGAATCGATTCAACTGGGATACGTCTTCGGCGTGAACCTGCGCGTGCTCTCGGTGATGGTCGTGTTCTTCCTCATCGGTCTTGCGATGCTGCTCTTTCCACGCATCGCGCCGCAGTTGTACGAGGAAAATAGTTCGTCCATTGCGCGAAACCGTACCGCGCAGATCCTCGTCGGCGTGGCCATTATGCTGTTCTCAACGTGGTTTTCGATTTCGATCGTCGTCTCTTCGCACACGCAGGCGTTCTATTTACAGCCGCTCGTCCAAGGATTGCTCGTGGCGGCGTTGGCGGGGCTCGTTTATTACCGCTCGCGCGTTAAGGGCTTTTCACCGGCGTAGGCCGTCCGTCGCGATCGATCGCGACCATGACGAACTTCCCGACGGTGGAGAGCTTGCGCTCGCCCGTTCCCGGAATCTCGCCCCACAACTCCACCTCCACAGTAACCGACGTTTTTCCTACGGCAACGACTCGCGCGATGGTTTCGACGAAATCACCCTCGCGAATCGGTGATTTGAAGTCGACGCGGTCGATTGAAGCGGTGACGACGGGTTTGTGCGCAGCGCGCATCGCTGCAATCGATGCGACCACGTCCATCATTGCTACGGCCTTGCCGCCGAAAAGCGTGCCGTAATGATTGACGTCCGTAGGAAAAACGATCTCTGTGCGTCGCTCGACGATCTGCCCGGTCTGTTCGTTCATTAAGCCGGGGCTTCAACCAGCCGGTGCCGCATTACTTTCAACGCAAAGATCGCCGCTGCAGCCAGGCAGACGGGAATCGCGATGATGGATGCCTCGACGCCGAACGCGCCGCCCGTCAATAGCGGATTGCCCGTAAGCGCGCCATGCAATAGCGATGCTTTGAGCGACCCGCCTGAAACGGCCGTTCCGAAGATCGTGCCTTCCGCGTAATTCCAGCCCGCGTGGATGCCGATCGGCAGCCAAAGACGATTCGTCGCCGCATACGCAAGAGCGAGCAGCACGCCTGCTTCGAGCGCTATTGCGAGCGAACTGAAGACGGTCGATCCCGGATTCGCCGCGTGAATCAAACCGAAAAGCAGCGCGGAGGCGGCGACGGCAATCCACGTTCCTGCGACGTTTTGCGTAACGCGGAAAATGAATCCGCGAAACAACAGTTCTTCCATCACGGCGCCTGAGAACCACATCACCAGTCCGCTGAGCAGTGCCACGGGACTTCCGAACGACGTAACGTGATAATGACCGGTGAGTGCGAGTGCGCCGATGACGACACCGAAGAGTGCAAGGCCGAAGAGAAAACCAGATACAAGTTCGGGAAACGCGCGCCGCGGCTGCAATTCTTCAATTGGCCGCTGTTCGGTCGCGCGCACGTAGCCGATGTAGACCGCGAAGCCTGCAATTGCGAGGATAACATCCCCCACGCGCAACGGAACGTGAAGACGGTGAAGGACGACGGCAACGCCGATCCATGCGGCGAGAAACAGGATCGCGCCGAGCAAGCCGATGCCGATGGCTCTCCAGCGGGTGTTCATAACAGGGTTACGCCTCCGCAGGACCGCAAGTTTCAGCCATGGATTTGGGAATCCGCGACAAGGTCGCACTCGTCACCGGCGCGAGTTCGGGATTGGGCAAGGCGTGCGCGCTTGCGCTTGCGGCCGAAGGAGCGCGCGTTGCCGTTGCCGCAAGGCGCCACGAAGAACTGGAGCGCGTCGCCGCGCAGGCGCGGGAGCTCGGCGCACCGGACGCGCGCGCGTTTACCGTGGATTTGTCGGATGCGCGATCGATCGACGTGCTGGTGCGCGACGTGCGCGAAGCATTCGGCGTGGTCGATATCCTGATCGCAAATAGCGGGGGTCCAAAACCGGGAACGTTCATGCAAACCTCGCCCGACGATTGGGACGGTGCATATCGCAGCATCCTTCGTTCGATGTTGCAACTCATCGACGGCGTACTTCCCGGCATGCGCGAGCGGCGTTGGGGACGCATCGTCGCATTGACGTCGAGTTCGGTGAAACAGCCGATTCCGGCGCTTACGCTTTCGAATATCTTTCGCACGGCGCTTGTCTCCGCTTTGAAAACGCTCTCGTTGGAGGTCGGCAAGGACGGCGTAACCGTCAATGCTATCGCTACCGGACGCATCGAAACGGATCGCCTTCGTTCGCTGTACGGCAACGACGCCGCCGCACTCGAGCGTGCCGGCAAAGAAGTTCCGGTCGGACGCGTCGCGCAAGTCGACGAGTTTTCGCCGCTGGTTGCGTTCCTATGCAGCGAGCGCGCAGGTTATATCACCGGACAAACGATCGCGGTTGACGGCGGACTCATTGCTGGGCTGTTCGGATGAACTGCAATAACTCGACGAGTGCGCCGGGAAGCGCTTCGGCTTGTGCCATCATGTCGAGCGCATCGGTGATCGCGCTTGCCGCTTCCGGTTCTAGTTCCACTATGACCCGATCGTCGGTTTCGGCGTCGAGCCGCTCGATCGCGCGCTTGGCCATGTTCGCTTGACCGAGAGAGTAGGCGTGGTGGCCGGCATTGCCCAACAGCTGCAATTCCGATTGCAACCAGGCGCGATAATCGCGTACCATCGAGACTCCTCATGATCCAGCCCGACATACCGTCCGAGTTCGTGCGCATTCACGGCGCCGCAGACATCCCGCCGGGAGCCGGCCGCGCGTTTTCCGTCGGAAGGTACGAGGTGGCGGTCTTCAACGTCGGGGGCGAACTCTTTGCACTCGAAAACAGTTGTCCCCACCAGGGCGGTCCGCTTGCCGACGGGTGGTTGGAACAGTCGCTGGTCACGTGCCCCTGGCACGGTTGGTGCTTTGACGTCCGCAGCGGCAAAATGACCCTTGGCGACTTCGCTCGTGTGCCCCGCTTTACCGTGCGCCGCGACGGCGGCGATCTCGTCGTAAGCACCGAGCCTTTGGAAGAAGAACCGTAATGGCTGGCTCGCATACGGCCTGGGATGGCGTTGTCGGCACCGCCGGCGGTCCCACGTTTGGCAGCACGCTCCAGGCCTTTGCCCGCGAGCGGGAGGTGGCGGACGAAGCCCTCGCGCAGGCGTGTGGCGTGACGCTAGGCCAGCTTGAAGAGATCTTTCTTGGGACGCGCCGCGTCGGCATAAGTGCGCTCGCGCGCATGGTGCAGGCACTGCGCTCGCGTCCGATCGAGTTCATGCAGCGAACGGGGATGCTTTCACTCGAGGTGTACGCGTCAGGCCTGGATCCGTTGTACTTCTTGCCTGAAGGGCAGATCAGGTACGACGCGCGCATCTACATGCGCGAGATCAATCCGCGCCACCAAGTTCCTGAAGCGGACATGACCAAGCGTAATCCTGCGATAAAAGCCGTAATGGACGACTCGATACTCGATGCGCTCGGAAAAATCGAGGTGGAATTGGCCTACTTGCTCCGCACCGCGGCGCAGCAAACCGGCGGTACCCTTTAACTTTCCGGCTCCAAAAGTCCCAAGGGAGCAAAAGATTCGTTAGGAGAATCGGAGCCGGATGCAATCAGTCGAAGGGAAACGCATCGCCGCGCTGGTCGGCGATGGATTTGAAGAATCCGAGCTCATGGAGCCGCGCCGCGCGCTCGAAGACGCGGGCGCCATAGTCACTATCGTCGGAGTCGACGAAAAATCCCGCCAGAAGATTCGCGGCAAACGCGGGCTCGATGAAGGCGCCAGTGTCCGGGCTGAAGAGCTCGTGGCGGACGTCACCGCGGAAGATTTCGACGCACTGCTCGTCCCAGGCGGCATGTCGCCCGATCACATCCGCACGAACAAAGAAGTGCAGCGCTTCGTGCGTGAGTTTGATGCGGCGAAGAAACCAATGTTCGTCATCTGTCACGGTCCGCAGGTGCTGATCTCTTCGCAGATCGTGCGCGGACGGCAGCTCACCGGCGTTCACGCAATCGCCGACGATATCCGTAATGCCGGCGGTTTGTATCGCGATCAGCCGGTCGTTCAAGACAGCAACTGGGTCACGTCGCGCACACCTGACGACTTGCCGCAGTTCAACCGCACGATTCTCGAAAAACTGGCAGCGGTCGCGCCGACGCCGACGATTTAGCTCCGAAGACACCGCCCTAACTCACCCGGATCGACCACTCTTGCGCTGAGATCGGCAAGGGGTTAGACTCAGCTTGCGCGCTGACGATTCGGGTGATTGGGGCGGCCGCTTAATTGATCTCTCCTTTGGTAGGCGAGGTCATTCCGCGTTCGCCCGCTCTTCCGAACCGATCGGAGGAGAACGCTATGACCGATTTCTTTCAGGTCTTCCTCATCTCGTGCATTTGCGGTTTGCTTTTTGCGGCCGGCGCATTCCTGACGGCAATGAAGGCCGGCTATTTATTGGACCCCGCGCGGACGCAAGGACAAGCTCCCGCATTTCAAGTGGGCTATAAAGGGTACTCCCTTTCCACCGGAAACGCGCTCGTTGCGCTGATCGTTTTGGCACTGATCTGCATACTGGCCGTACCGCTATATGTGGTGTACCGTAATTCGACCATCGACGACCACCCCGTATATCTGCAGGCGAAGTTCGTTCCGCACTTGGATCCGTTGAATATCGTCGATGATGCGCAAGGAACTCTCCACGAAGTAAACCTGCGGTTATATAAGACCGACGTCAATCAAAGCTTCACGGTGAGTGCGGATCCGGCGTTCTACTCTATCTCGATTCGCGCGCATTTCGACTGGCTGCGGCACGCAATTGTCGCAGACGTTGACAACGTTCGCTACATTGCGCCGGTGCAGGAGAATCAGGCCGAAATACCCGTCGTCCTAGCCTGGACGAAAGACCGTTCGAAAGCGGAGGGTTCCGTAAAAGGCAATCCGACGCGTCCAAAGCCTGTGCCTGCGCAGCTGCACAACATCAACGATCCGGTGCAAGTGCCATGAGGCGCCGGTTTTATTCGATCGTTGTTATGCTGGTAGCGGTCTCTGCACTTCCGGCGCACGCGCAAGTACAGCAGCAACAGATGCAACAACAGGTACAGAGGCAATCCGTTAGGCCGGACATTACCGGTTCAGTGTACTTCGCCGGTTCAAAAGGTCAGGAAGCCAAAGCGATTGTCGGAGCGTCCGTTTTTGTGCGTCCCGCCAACCTCACTACAGACCAGGCGTGGATTGGTCCCGTATTGACCGATCCGTACGGGCGTTTCACCATTGATAATATTATGGCGGGAACGTATCTGCTTCGCGTGTACGGCGCATCGCGTACGCGGTTGTGGGAGCAAGTCGTCGCCGTTCCGGTCACCCTGCGGCCCATTATCGTTCCCGATCTAACTGTGCTGTATTATCCCAAAAGCGCGGACGGCAGCCTTGTCGATAAAGCGTTGCAGAATCTCGGGTATCCGTACGCACAGCGCGAGTCGATAAACGGACTGCCGACGAACATCATCTGGTTCGGCGATGCGGTCCAGCTGCCGGACGTCAAGAAAATTGCAACCGCGCTCATACAGAACGGCGTACAGATCCGTGCCATACGCCGCTTTAGCGATGGCGGCGGCGCGAAAGCAAAAATTGTCGAGGTTGGCGCCAGTCCCCAGCACATTGCCGGTCGCGTCTTGACTGTGGCGGACCTGCGGTTAGTGAAAGATTTTCCTCGCGCTAGACCTTAGGCTCGGAGTTTCACGCCGGATCGTAGCGCGCAAGAGATTCTCCGTACTGCCGTAGCGCAATGAATCCGGTTGCGATGCAGAAGACGAGCGGTAGCGCTATGGGGCGGGTCGTGAGCGCGAAAGCAATTGCCGAGACGCTGCACGCAAGCGCGATATATACGAGCCGCGCAACCCCTGTGCGCACGGTTGCCGACATAGCGATAAGCGTAGCGGCATACGAGGCGCACATGGTGAGCGCGATAACGCCGGCATCGGGGCGCATATAGACTGAAGCGACGATCCAATACGCGCCCAGTCCAGTGCTGACGATGATGCACGGAACAAGCGCCGTCGCGCGCGCGAGCTCGCGTCCGTAGAGCGGCGCAGCCTGCTCGCAGAGCTCGAGTTGCCGAAGGCGCCCGGTTCCACGCTGCAGCAGCGCTATCGCGATGCCCAGGAGCGTCGCGAATACGAGGCACCCTGCCAGATGTGCGGCAGCGTCGTCGTTGCGTTGCAAATACGCCAGCAATGCGCACGCTGCAATCGTGAAGGCAAGAATGCGCAGCTCTTTGCCCAGGCGCGTGGTAACGATGGCCAGCGTGGCGGCGCCTCGCATCACATCGCCGCCCTCGAAAACTCGAGAAATCGCAGTGCTTCGCGCTGTGAAGCATGCGTCGAGAGGATTGCACAGTTCTGTGCAGCGGCAAAGATTTGCGGCGCATATGCGGCTTGCGGACGATCGAGCACGAGCACACGCGGCGAAGACACGAGCGCGCCGATCAGCGGATACGCAAACGCTTCGTGAACGCCGTCAAGACGTTCCAGCAGCGCGCGTGCACGAATGACGGTTTCATCGCGCGGTAGTCCCCATAACGCGGCGCGGTATTCGACATAGCGCGTGAGCGTGGCGAACTCTTGGACGACCGCTTCGTGCGGAACATATCCGGTCATGCGTTTGACTTGCACGGGTTGAATGCGCGGATCGAATGCCCCGATGTAGACGTGTCCGCTGCTCGGGCGCACGATGCCTGCCGCCATCAGGGCGAGCGTAGCGGCGGATCGTTCGCCGGCACAGGGATAAGCGAGTTGTTCGCCCTCGTCGAGGGACAGCGTGGTGGGACTAACCAGCTCCGTGCCGTTTAGTCTGAATGC
>CAZHGH010000017.1:12631-28307 GCA_964531205.1 uncultured bacterium | reverse complement strand
TTGAATCCGCCGCTCACGACGATTTTGACGTGCGTGAAGCCTTCCGCATCGAGCGCGCGCCTCACGTTGAACACGAGCTGTGGAATGACCCCTGTGGGTTTGAACGTGCCCATCATGTTCCAGATCGATTTGTCGACGAGCGTTCCCGACGTGTCCAACCGCACACCCCACAGCCTATCGCCCAGCGCGCGCGCAACGGCCAGGCTCGTGCCGACGCAATCGTTGTCGAAATCGACCAACGCGATGACGTTCACTCCGGGATCGGCGTTTTCAGCGAATTTTTGCGTCGCGAGCACGGTATCGCCACCATATGCAGCGATGAGCGCGTGCGGAACGGTGCCCATGCCGCGCGCTCCCCACCACTCCGCGTTTGCGTCCGTCGAAACGCCGAGTGCGCCGGAAATGTAAGCGGCGTAGCCGTCGCCTGTCTGTACCAAGTGATGATCGAAGCGCGCGGGAAAGAACAGGACTTGCTTCCCGCCGGCTGCGTCAACGATCTCTCGCGCGTTCGTCGCGATGCGCGTTCGCCGTGAAAGCACGCCGAGATACGGCGTCTCCAGATGCGCGAACAGTTCGTAATCGCCTTCGATCGTCATGACGGTTTCGTACGGCTCGATGTGGTCGCCGTCGTACAGCGCGCGTACGGTCAAGCGGTTCCAATAACCCGAGCACAAGCGCAAGATCGCAAGCGCTTCGTCGATCCCGCACAGCACCGCGTTGTTGCGCTGGAAGACCTGCATGCGCACGACGGGGTGGTAACCGTCACGCTCCAGGATCTGCCGCGTGCGGTTGAAGTAGGTGTCGGAGTAGTAACCCTCTCGCATCTTTTCGACCGGGAGGTTGAATATTTCGGGGCGCAATCGCGTTCTGGACACGTTGCGGCTACTATAGTACGTGGCACTCAGGACAGCCTCCACGCCGTCGCGAAGGTGACGTCATGCCCAGCAACGCCGAAGTCGCTCAAACGCTCATGCGCCTGCGTACGCTCATGGAACTCTCGGGTGAGACGTTCTACAAATTCATGGCCTACGAGCGCGCCGCCTCGGCGATAGAAAACGCGCCGCCACTAGGCGACCTGATCGCTGCGGGCGAGCTGACGAAGTTGCCCGGGGTCGGCAAATCCATCGGCGCGGCGATTGAAGAGATCGTGAGCACCGGTACGTGCGAGCATCTAGCAACACTCACGGAGCGCTACCCCGCCACGATCTTCGAGGTGCTCGGCGTTTCGGGCATCGGTATCAAAACCGCGGCGATGCTCTTCGAGCAGTTCAATATCGGTTCGCTCGCCGACCTCGAGCAAGCCATCGACGCGGGTGTGCTGGACGCCGCCCCGCGCATGGGGCGCAAAACGATCGAGAATATCCGTCGCGGCATCTTGGCGTACCGCGGCCGGCAGCGGCGCACGCCGCTTGCGCGCGCGCTTTCGAATGCACGCGAGGTAATGGCGTATTTGCAGGAAGGGCCGCCGCTGCACCGTCTTACGTACGCAGGAAGTTTACGGCGCGCCGAACCGACCGTCGGCGACATCGACATCGTATGCACGTCGGATGATGCCGCCGGCGTGATCGCGCGGTTCGTCCAATGGGAATGCGCGCGCGCCGTTTTGGCGGAAGGGCCGACAAAAGCCAGCATTTGGCTCGAAGACGGACTGCAGATCGATTTGCGCGTTCTGCCCGATCATTTGTACGGTAATCTGCTGCAGCATTTCACGGGCAGCCGCGAGCACAACATTCAGCTGCGTGAATATGCGGTGCGCAAGGGCCTGCGCGTGAGCGAAAATGGGATTCTCAATCTGGAAACCGGCGGCGTCGTTACATGTTCCGATGAAGCGGGCGTGTACGAAACGCTCGGCATGCAATATATTCCGCCGGAAATGCGCAGCGGAATGGGTGAGATCGAGCTCGCGCTGGGGCAGGCGATTCCACGGCTCGTAGATCTCGCCGATTTGCGCGGCGACTTCCACATGCACTGCACGTGGAGCGACGGCAATCAATCGCTCGAGGAGATGATTGCCGCCGCAGCGCAGCGCGGGTACGAATACCACTCGATTTCGGATCATTCGTGGGGGCGCGGGCCAAAATATGGGCTTTCGCCGCTGGAACTGCGCGATCAACGAAAACGCGTGCGTGAGATCGGCGATCGCTACGGGATACGCACGCTGTGCAGCTGCGAAGTGGACATTTTGCCCGACGGATCGATGGACTACCCGGACGAGATGCTGGCTGAACTGGATATCGTCATCGGCAGCGTGCATTCGGCGTTCAACATCTCGCGGGAAGAGATGACCAAACGTCTGATTCGCGCGTGCGAAAATCCTTACGTCTCCATCATCGGACATCCAACGGGACGGATGCTCGACGGTTTTCCCGGATATGAATTCGACTACGATGCGGTATTCGCAGCAGCTGCGCGTACGGGAACGGCGCTCGAGATCGACGGACAAGCGATGCGCTTGGATCTACCATCCGCGCTTGCGCAGCGAGCAAAGACGTTCGGCGTGACGTTTGCCCTGGACAGCGACGCGCATGACGTCTCGCATCTTGCAAACGTCGAGCTCGCTGTAAGTCAAGGGCGGCGCGCGGGCCTGACGCCGGACGACGTGCTCAACGCGCGCTCGATTGAAGGCGTTCTGGAGTTTGTCCGGCGCAAGCGCGAGCAGGCTGCGTGAACGGAACGATTGCAACTGCTCGCATGAGCGGCGAGCGCGGCCCGGTCGTGATCTTCGTGCATGGCGTAGGCTCGACCGCCGCTATTTGGGACTATCAGCTGCACGCGTTTTCGGACGGCTATCGCTGTTTTGCAGTCGAGCTTCGCGGCAACGGCGTGCCCAAACCGGATCCGCTGCCCGAACAGATCGACCGCGACGGTTACGTCGACGACGTGCTCGCAATTGCGGACGCTGCCGGCGCCCAGCAGTTTCACTTCGTCGGATGCAGTTTGGGAGGTGTCGTCGGGTTTGAATTATGGCAGCGCGCGCCGCATCGCATCCAATCGATCACGTTTGTGGGCAGCTTCGCATGGTATCCCGAATCACAAGCGTACGTCGACAACGTTATTGCAAGCGTGCGCAGTGCAGGCACGATGGAGCGCTTCGCACATGAGCGCGCGCGCAAACTGGGGATGCCGCCCGGAGCGCGAACCGACGAGACCATCGCGCAAATGGCCTGCAAATCGGTGCCATGCTACATTGCGGCTACGCAAGCAACGTGGACCGGCGAGTATCGCGAGGTGCTACCGGGCATCTCGGTGCCTTCTCTGGTTGTGTGCGGAGAGAACGACGGCGTAGCGCCGCCCGCGTTCTCGCAAGAGATCGCGCAAAGCGTGCGTGAAGGGCGCTTAGAGATTATCGCTGGCGCGGGCCACGTCGCCAATGCCGACGCGCCGGAGCGCTTCAACGCCATCCTGCGCTCATTTTTGGAGAGCGTGCCGTGAGCGCCGAACTCCTCAAGGCCATCGACGTTGCCGGCGACCCTATTCTCGTGTATCGCGTCGATCCGCAGAGCGGCGACCTGATTCTCACGTACATCAACGAGGCGTACACAAAGCAAACCGGATACACGCGTGAAGAAGCGTTGGGGCGTTCGCTCACGCAGATGCGGCACGCGATGCCCGACGATGCCGGAATGGGGCACTTGCGCGATGCGATCGAGCGCGGCGAGCCTGCGTACATGGAGATCGTCAGCTATCGCAAGGACGGCACGACGTTCTGGAATCAGGTGACGCTGCATCCGATCCGGTCAGAAAGCGGAAGGATTACGCATTGGATCACGATAGAGCGCGACGTTAGCGAAGCGATCGAGCGGGAGTCAAAGCTCGAAGATCAGCACACGCGTTTGCTCTTACTCATAAGCGCAGCGCGCCGTTTGTTCGGCGCGCTGGATTACCGGGCTTTGGTGCAACGGCTCGAAGAAGCAGTTTGCGAACTCATCGGCGCGCAGACCGTCGTCCACGACGTCATTCCCGGCGCAGCCGGCATCGACGACCCGCTGATTGCACGGGCCGCACGCACGCACGGACACGTCACCGATGAAAAGCGTTTGCGCGCCGCCGCAGCCGCCGGAATTACCGGACGCGCTGCGCGCGTGATTGAAGTGCGTTCGGGCAACGGTCGCGCACTGCGTAGCGGCGACCTATTCGTTCTGGATCTGCTGGCCGAGTATTTCGGAGTGGCCGCTCGCAACGCGTCGCTCGTCGCCGAGCTGGAAGAGCGGCGCAGCGCGATCCTAGAACTCAATCAGGTGAAGACCGATCTGATTGCCATGCTGGCGCACGATTTCAAAAGTCCGCTGACGTCGATCGTCGGCTTCACCGAGCTGGCGATGGAGCTCGGCGAGGTGAACGAGGATCAGCGCGAGTACTTGGAGTCGGTCAAGCGATTGGCGCTGCGCTTGGCGGATCTTGCCAGCGATACGCTCGCGTTCTCGCGATTGGAACGCAACGAGATCGATCTGGCGCTTGCCGACGTGGACCTTTGCGCGATGGCGCGTGAAACGGCAGAAGTCTTCGGAGATCAGCGCAGCATCGTCGTCTCCGCTACGGGTGCGACGACCGTGCGCGGCGATGCAAACCGTTTACGCCAAGTATTTTTCAATCTCGCGGAAAACGCGATTAAATATTCGCCGCAAGGACAGCCGGTGGAGATACGCGTGCGCGCATCAACCGGTGAGGTTGAGCCCGGGGTGAGAGTGCAGGTGATCGACCACGGCATCGGCGTTCCCCGCAAGGAATTAAAATCGGTGTTTGGCCGGTTCTCACGCGCGTCGAATGCGCGAAAATTGCGGATTGCCGGCACCGGTTTCGGTCTGTATCTCGCTCGCCAAATCGTGGAACTGCACGGCGGGACGATTACGGTTAGCAGCACCGAAGGGAAGGGCAGTACCTTTACCATTGAGCTGCCGCGCGCCGGGGCGCCGTTGCATGAAACGCCGCTTTCAGTGGCTGTGCTCGAATCCGAGCGTGAGTCCCGTTCGTTCATCGCGCATGCGCTGCGCGAAGCCGGCCTGCGCGTGAACGTTCATCGCAGCGTAGACGAGCTGCTTGCGTGGATGGAGATCGATCACGTCGATCGACTGGTCATCGACCTGGACGACACGGTACTCGCACCGGAGCACGTTACAGCGCTTCGCGAACAGCAGCGTCATCTTGGATTTTCGGTCGTCGGCGTCGGCGGGGCGGACCGGCCCGCGCTTGAACCGGCGTCGCGTCTCGCTAAGCCGTTCCTGGTTCAGGATCTTTTGACGGCAATTCTTTCGCGCCCGGAATAGACGTTTGCGCGGCGGCCACGAACGAAACCCGTGAGCGTGAGGTTGAAAGCGGAGGCGAGCCCAACCGCGAGACTGCTTGGCGCCGAGACGGCGCAGAGAATCGGAATACCGGCGACGATGCTTTTCTGCGCGAGCTCATAGCTCGCGCGTCCGCTCACGAGCAGGACGCATTCGCGCAGGGGAAGGCGATCGTTCATGAGCGCCCATCCTACAATCTTGTCCAAAGCGTTGTGACGGCCGACGTCCTCGCGCAGCGCGAGCAGCTTGCCGTTTCGATCGAAAAGCGCAGCCGCGTGCAAGCCTCCCGTGGATGAAAAGACGCGCTGCGCCTCGCGCATTTTCTCAGGTAGCGCCTCGATGAGTTCGACGTCGACGCGCAGGTTGTCGTCGATTGGCTGCGCGCGCGTTTGCAGCGCGTCGATGTTTGCTTTTCCGCACACGCCGCAGGCGCTGCTCATCGTGAAATGACGTTCCAACCGTTCCAGCTGCGGCAGCGCATCGCCGGCGAGCGCGACGTTGACGATGTTGTACCGCTGGTCGGCGTCCACTTCCGGATCGATGCAATAGGAGATTCCGGAGAGCCGGCTGCGCGACGTAACGATTCCCTCGCTGAATAAAAATCCCGCCGCCAGTTCGAAATCGTTGCCGGGCGTGCGCATCGTCACGGCAACGCTTTTTATGTACGGTCCGGCTACCAGGCGAATCTCCAGCGGTTCTTCCGTTGCAAGATCGTCGACGATTTCACGCGCGGTCTCGCCGTCGACCGCGAGCACGCGAGCCGGCGTCGTCAGTCCCGGCCGGTCGTATTCTTGGTCGATCACTTCGGTTGGTAGAATGCTTGCGCCGGATCGTCGGCCGAGAGTTTTCCCGACTCGATCAGCGCTTGGCGCAGAATATATCCGCCGGCCAGCGTGAGGCCGCCCGCAATGAGCGTGCGCAGCATCGACGGCCTGCGGTCGTGTTTGCGTGATAAGAGGGATGGAAGGTTGAGCAACAGCGGCGCGATGATGCCGCCGATCATCGTCCACGTACGCAGCCGGTCCCCGTGCAATCCTTCGTACATCGGCTTTCCCGTGGTTCCCGCGTACGATTTGAAGTGCAGCAACACGCCCAGTTCCGCAATTCCGGCAATCGCTTCGAGTTTCTCGAGTTTGTGCTGCGCCGCGCCGCCTTGTTTATCCAGACACAGCGCAATCGAGTTGATGGCGCAGGAGCCGGCGATTCCCGACGCAACGCTCATCGCCGGAATATGATATTTGCCTTTGCCCCAGATCGGAATCGCGGTCGCGCTGAGCAGCACGCCGGTGTACCCGGCGATGAACATTCCAAAAAGCGCCTGCATCGGAGCGACGATCGGTCGCGGTTCCAGACGCGCGACCCACTGCGGAAGAATATTGTCGCGCGCGAGTTGCGCAACGGCGTTCAGTCCCGCAAATCCCGAGAAACCCACGAGCCCCCACACGCCGAGTGACATCGGCGATTTGATTTTCGCGATGCGCATCATGTGATGAAAACGCTCCGGACGTCCTAAGTGCGAGATCAGCAGGGCGGGGCACACCGCAGCTAAGCCGAGCGAGAGATACCGGCTCGAGCGCTCCAGCGGCGTATCGCCGGAGCGCTGTGAGAGCGCAGCAAGCATACCGCTTCCGCCGGCAATTCCGCCCAGAAAGAGATATGTAATGACGTTCCACTCCCAGTGCGGTTTTTTGAGGAGCGGGCGATTGAAATAGCTTACCCCCGGCGCGCGTCCGTCACCGGATGCTGCACCTGCAAACGCTTCATCGGGCAGTGGCGGCCGCTGCTGTAGTTCGCTCATGCGTTGCTCCGGAAAATTGCCAGCCCCGCCATGAGCAAACCTACGGCCATGACGGCTGCACTGGTATAACCGGCGGGTTGACGCGTCGACGGCAGAACGGGTTCCACCGGTAAATTGTACGCCTCCGGCCGATCCGTGAGCAAAAAGAACGCGTTGAGATCGCCGACGGAACTGTCCGAATCGACGCCGTAGAGCGAAGCGTTCACGCCACGTTCTTGCAGCGTCGCGACGCGTTTGCGGGCGCGTTCCTTCAACTCGTCGACGTCGCCGAATTGAATAGACTCCGTCGGACACGCTTTTGCGCAGGCCGGAACGAACCCGATGCGTTGACGGTCGTAGCAGAGCGTGCACTTGCCCGCGACACCGCCGTGGCCTTGGATCGCCGTTTCTTTCTGCTCGCGTCGATCTTCGCGCAGCGTGGCTGTGCTGTACGCACCGTTATTGGTGAGACTGCCGATGACGTCGACGACGCCGAACGGGCACGAAACCACGCAATAGCCGCAGCCGTTGCAAACGTCGGGCTGAATGAACACGTTGCCGAATTCGTTGCGGATAATCGCGCCCGTCGGACAGGCTTCCAAACATCCGGCATGCGTGCAGTGCTTGCAGACGTCGCTCATCATCGACCAGCGATCGGTCACGCCTTGCAAGTCGACTTGCACCTGCTCGTTGAACGCAACGTGCCGCCACGTCGTTCCCGACAATTGCACGGTATTGTCGTACGACATGCCGGTGAACTCGAAACCGTCCGAGGGTAACTCGTTCCACTGTTTGCAAGCCACTTCGCAGGCTTTGCAACCGATGCAGACGGTCGTGTCCGTGAAGAATCCGTTAGGCATTTGTCCCTTTGTCCTCTCCGTGCGTAGTGGGTTGCCCCTCGGGCCTACGCTCGTCGGGCGGCACCGGAAGATCCTCGATTGTCTGTCCCTTCGGCGCACGGCGCCCACGGCGAAGGTTGCACGTGAGCGTCTTTGCTTCGTGAATCGACACGTTTGGATCCATCGAGAGCGGTATCACATCGCCCGATGTGTCACCCTTGGTGAAGCCGAAATTACCATACAGATACGGCAGCCCGATTTGGTGCACGCGTTGCCCTTTTCCGGGGCCGATGCGCAGCGGTTTCATCCGTCCGCTGACAAGCGCGCGTGCTTCAATCTCACCGACGGCGCTCGAGATCGTCACGTAATCGCCGCTGTGAATGCCCTTTTCCACGGCGAGCTCCGGATCGACCTCGCAGAATGCTTCCGGTTGCAGTTCGGCAAGCCACGGAATGTAGCGCGTGTAGATGCCCGATATTTCGGTAATGCGGTAAGTCGTCAGAACGTACGGATATGCGGGGTTTATCGAACCGTTGTACGGATTGTCGCGCCGCTTGAACTCGCGCAGCGACGGATTGTGCTGTTGCGAGTACAGCTGGTTGTTGATCACCGACGCGAGCGGCTCGTAATGTGCCGGCATCGGTCCGTCTTTCAGGCCCGCTGCAACAAAGAGTTGGCCGCGGCCATCTAGTTGCATGATGAACGGATCTGAGCCTGAGTGGGCATCCATGCCGGATGCGCCGGGGATCGCGGGCGTGTCGGGCGCTTTAGTCTTGATGAAGTCCGGCACGTCGTAGCCGCTCCACTCGCGCTTTTCTGCGTCCCACCAAACGTACTTCTTGCGCTCGCTCCACGGCTTTCCGTCGGGATCTGCGGATGCGCGATTGTAGAGCATGCGCCGGTTCGCAGGCCATGAGAATCCCCAATCCAATGACGTGTAATCGTCTGCCTTGCGGTTGCGTGCACGGTGCGTGTGCTTGTCCGGGCACACGCCTGAGTAGATCCACACGCCGCACGCCGTCGAACCGTCATCTTTACAATCGCCAAATCCGGTGAGCTGCTCGCCGGTCACGGTGTTGAAACCGTTCATCTCTTGCATGATGCGAAGCGTCGAAGGCTCGCCTTTGCGGCGTTCGTGCTCGTCCTCGTGCTCGTAGTCCCAGGTCATGTCGAGGATCGGCCGATCTTTCGGATCGGTAGAGCCTGCGTACAGTTCTTTGAGACGTTTACCGAGCCGGTACAAGAACCACGCGTCGCTGACGCTCTCCCCCGCCGGTTCAACCGCTTTGTCGTGGAATTGCAGCAACCGGTTTGTGTTCGTCATCGTGCCGTCTTTTTCGAGCACCGTGGCGGCGGGGATGAAGAAGCACTCCGTGCCTATCTTCGAAGGATCAGCGCCCTCGCGCTTCCAGTACGACGACGTTTCGTTTTCGAACGAATCGATATTGACGAACCAATCGAGCCGATCCATCGCCGCTTGAATCAATTCAGTGTTCTGCCCTGACGTGGCGGGGTTTTGACCGATGACGAAATAGCCTTTGACCTCGCCGTCTTTCATGGCGAACGTCGTCGGAATCGTGGAGTGATCCCCGGTGAGCTGCGGCAAGTACTCAAAGCAAAAGTCGTTCTCTTTTGTAGCGGCGCCGCCGTAAAACGCTTTGAGCTGTGAGATAACGTACTTCGGAAAATTTGCCCACCAGCCGGTCGGCTTCGTATTGGTTTTCAGGTACGCCGCAAGCGTTTGTTCGTCGCGATGCACCGAAGGCATCGGAATATATCCGGGCAGCAGATCGTAGAGTGTCGCGACGTCGGTCGCGCCTTGAATATCCGCGTGTCCGCGCAGCGCCATGATGCCGCCACCCGGCCGTCCGATATTCCCGAGCAACAGCTGTAACATTGCCGCAGTACGGATGTACTGGACGCCAACGGTGTGCTGCGTCCAGCCGACCGCATACGCGAATGCCGTCGTCCGATCGCGACCGCTATTGTTCGCCAGCGTTTCACAAACGCGCAGGAACATGTTTTGCGGCGTGCCGCAGATGCGCTCTACCATTTCCGGCGTGTAACGCGAGAAGTGGCGTTTGAGAATTTGAAATACGCAGCGCGGATGCTCGAGGGTCGGATCTCGGCGAACAACGCCGTCCTGCTCTTTCTCGAACTGCCAGCTCGTCGCATCATAGCCGCCGGCCGTCCCGCGACCTTCCGCCGCACCCATTTGCGCCATCTGCGTAAGGCCGGTGTCCTGGCCATGGAAGCCGGAGAAGAGGCCGTCCAAATCTTCGGTGTCTTTGAACTCTTCGTTGACGATATTGGACGCGTTGGTAAACGAGACGACGTACTCTTTGAAATAGCGCTCGTTCGCGAGCACCCAATTGATGATGCCGCCTAAGAACGCAATGTCGCTTCCGCTGCGAATCGGCACGTACATGTCGGCCAGCGCGGACGTGCGGGTAAAGCGTGGATCGACGTGAATGATCGTCGCGCCGCGTTCCTTCGCCTTGACGACGAAGCGGAATCCGACGGGATGCGCCTCGGCAAAGTTGCTGCCTTCAATCAAAATGCAATCGGCGTTCTGCAGGTCTTGCAGAAACGTCGTTGCGCCGCCGCGGCCGTACGAGGTGCCTAGACCAGGCACCGTCGAGCTATGTCATATTCGAGCCTGGTTTTCGATTGAGACGACGCCGAGGCTGTGCATCAGCTTGCCGAGCAGATAATTCTCTTCAACCGCAAACGTCGCGCCGCCGAGCGAGGCAATTCCGAGCGTGTGATTGACGCGTTTTCCGTCTCTCTCGCGCACGAACGTTTCATCGCGCGTCTTCTTGGTGAGCTGCGCGATGCGTTCCATCACCCATTCCAGCGGGCGATCTTCCCACGTGCGGCTATACGGCGCCCGGTACTTGGCCGTCGTCCACCGCCGGTCGTTTACGGTAAAACCGAAGACGGCCGAACCTTTGGGACATAAATGTCCTTGGTTGATAGGGCTATCGGGATTGCCCTCGACGTCGAGCAGTTTGCCGTCGTCCGAAACGTACGCGAGCGTGCTGCATCCCACCGCACAGTACGGACACACGCTCGTGACGGCTTTCGCGTTTTTGATACGCGCTTGCAAGTGTTGCGTGCGCTCCGATGCGACGTTGGGTAAAGGGCCGACGCGCGCGGCGACTTCGTCACCGGCGCGCGTCAGCATTTGCGTGAGATCGATGGTAGGCCGAGTCTTTTGCATGATAACCCCAGGTTATGTTGTTGCGACGGTAACCTTTGGTGCCGGTTTTTTGATGAAAAACGGAATGACCGCCGCGACGATCAGCATGATGGCGACCGGTATCAGCGCACCTTCGAACGATCCCGTACGGTCCTTCACGGTTGCGGCAATGAGCGGGCCGACGATGCCGGCAACGCCCCATGCCGTAAGAATCATGCCGTAGTTCTGTCCCAGAAATCTGGTTCCGAAGTAGTCGGCGTTGAACGAAGGCATAACGCCGAAGCCTCCGCCGTAACACAGCAGCACGATCGCGAATTCCAGCGCAACGGCTGCAAACGAGTGGGTGCGTGCGAGCATGAAAAAGATCACCGCTTGGATCAGGTACATGACGGTGTAGGTCATGTTGCGGCCCAGGCGATCTGAAACCGAACCCCAGAAGAACCGCCCGAGTCCGTTACACACCGCAACGTATCCATAAATTGCGCCGGCGGCCGCCGCCGTTGCTCCGGTGAGATCGCTGTAGATAGGCACGGCGTTGGAGATGATCAGAATTCCAGCCGTAACGTTGAGAAACAACAGAATCCACAGTCCGTAAAACTGCGGCATAGCCAGGATTTGCGAGGGCGTGTAGCTTGGGCCGGTCGACACCGCTGCAGCAACCGCTCCAGGCACCGTGAAGCCTTCCGGAGGATTGCGAAGCACCATCGCGCATAGGCCGCCGATGATGATGAACACGATGCCGGAAATGATGAACATCATCATCACCGCGTGCACCTCTGCCGGCGTGATCACGTATTGCGATGCATTGAACGTCGTCCCGGCTTTCGCTGCCGCGGCCTTCGCATCGATGTACGCACCTGCCGCTTTTGCGGCTGCGGCAAACGACGGAACGCGCGTGACGATTTGATTGTAAATGAACGCGCCCAAGCCGAAGCCCATGACCACCATGCCGCTTCCCAAGCCGCGGCGATCCGGGAACCACTTGGTAACCATTGCAACGGGAGTAACATATGCCATACCGTTGCCAAAGCCGCCGATGACACCGTACGTCAGATACAGCCACGTTTTGCCGAGCGACGGCGTACCGATTCCCGCCAGCAGCGAACCCAATCCCCAAAGGACGACGCCGATAATCGTGACGGTGCGCGGACCGACCCGATCTTGCCAGCGCCCTCCTATAACCGCGCCGACCCCGAGAAAGAATATCGCTAATTCAAACGCCAGCGTTGCGTCTTGATTGTTCCAGCCGAAACTGGCCTGCAGTGGCCGGGTGAACAGACTCCACGAGTAGACTGTGCCCAAGCAGATCATGACGATCATCCCTGCAACCGCCATGAGCCAGCGGTTTGAGGTGGGCGCAGGAGAGGCAGTAGACAATGCAGCGCTCCTCTCTATGTCGCCTTCGCGACACTGCCTTAAGACATAGTTGGCTACTATTGTACAGGTTCAAACGTGCTGGCGGCTAGCGTCAGCAATAGAACGGTCAAATAAACCGCTGAGGACCACGCTCCGAGCTGCGCGCGAAGCAGAACCGCAAGGATTACCGCGACCACGATGCCGGCTGGGGTCATCTTCGAGTTGCCTGCTACGAATTTGTAGATCTTGTTCATGCGATGGCTCGCTGACGCCGCCAGAATGCTATGAGTAGGAGTGCGGAAAGAACGTACAGCGCCACAATCCATGCTAGCGTGGCTTCGCCCGCCCACCATTGCATCCCCAAACCTTCACCGCTCCAAAACGTTCCGAATGACAAGAGCATAATACCTACGATAAAGCCCATCGCGTTTTCCGGAACGCGCGAGAACGGTTTGCGAAGAATTGCGGCAGCAATCGCGACGAGAACTCCGGCGATCAGCGCGCCTGCCGCCGCCCAACCAAACGTCCCGGAGCGATCGGCAGAAAACGTGATCACGATTACCGCAACTTCTAGGCCTTCCAGCAACACGCCGTTGAATGCCGTCGCAAATGCAAATCGTGATTCATGCTGCCGTAATGATTGAACTTCTGCGTTGAACTCGGCGTCTTCATTACGCAACGCCTTGCGTCCGGCGTACCGCCAAATCGCTTTACGCAGCCACGTATAGCCGAAGATTGTCAGAAACAGACCGATGACGATCTGCAACGCGGATAATGGAACGTACAGCACGAGCGCCGGTCCGAGCAATCCGGTGATGAGCACGAGCACGGCGAGCGCCCACCCCGTCGCAGTGAGTGCGACGCGCCAACCTGCCGTGTATGCCACGGCGAGAACGATCGTTGCGGCTTCGACGAATTCAAGCGCCGAAGCCAGAAACGTCGTTCCGCCGGCAATCCAAGGATTCATCGCTTGCTAGCGTGCGTGATGATGTCGTTGAGCACGCGCGGATCGACCTCGTCAGGATGACTGAAGTCGAGTTTGGCGCTCAAGGCGGCACCGTAGGCAGATGTAGTGTTGGTTGCGTTCATATCGACGACAGGTTTGATTGCCGTGAACGGCCGGGCGTTCACAGCTGTTGTGGCGAAGGCATCGTAGAGGGGCCGCGCAGTCGCATCATAGATCGAGAGCGGCGGCAGGCCTAGTACCAATTCGATGGTGTGAACGAACGATATCGTGGAATAGTGCCCGTGCTGTACGCCGCCGCGTGCATACGGACTTGCGATATAAAACGTAGAGCGCTGGTCGCTCACGTGATCCGGACCGTTTTGCGCGTCGTCTTCCAGCACGAAAATCGCAGTGGACTTCCAATAGGGCGAGTGCGATACCGTCTCGACGAGATCGCCCACCATCCAGTCATTCATGGCGATATAGGCTTGCGGCGTCGGCATGCCGGGTTGCGTTCCGGCGGTGTGGTCATTCGGGAAATACACAATCTCGAGCTGCGGCAAGTCGTGATGCGCGACGAACGCCCCAAATTCACGCGCCCACTCGTCGAAGCGCGCTTTGTCACTGGTTTTCAGATCCCAACCGACGAACTGCGGATCGAAGTGACCCGCGAGCGCGGGATGCGAGTTGAGCCCGATTTTTATGCCGTGCGCGAATTCGATATCCTCGCCGTAATCGCGATATGTTACGTGCGCGCGTTTGGCTGCATCCCAGAGATAGCCGTCGTGCGGTACGTCCGGCTCGCCGCCGGACTGAAAGTCGTAAAGCTTGCGGCGGTCGCCGTAATTCGGAGGCCACATGCGCTCCACGTAGTCGTTCGCAAAACCGGCGTCTGTCCAGTTATGACCGTTCGCGCTCACTTGCGCGTCCGTGTACGCGTTGTCGAAAACGCCGAAGCGTTCTGCAATAGCGTGTTGGTTTGGTGTAACGCTGCGGCCGAACATCGTAAGTTTCGGATCGCCGTTCGCGCCTGCAATATCACCGAGCACCTGGTCAAACGAGCGGTTCTCTTTGATGATGTAAATGACATGTTGAATTGGGCCGGCGGCGCGCAAAACCGTGCGGGATGCCGGCGCGGGCGTCCATTGCGGGGCCGCGTTCGCAAGTACGGTCTGCGTTTGCGCATCACTGCGCTCGTACGCGGCACGCGGAATCGCGCGCAGCGAACCCACGGTGAGTATGCCGACGTAACCCTCAGAATGGCGCGCAAGCGGGTTGAACTGCGGATTCGGCGGTACTTTTTCGCCTTTGCCGTTGACGGCGTAAAGCGTGCCGTCCGTGTCGATTGCAATACCGGTCGGATACCATCCCGCCGGTATGCGTGAGACGACCCGATCGCCGCGAATCAGCGCGACGGCGTTCTCTGCGCCCAGCGAAACGAAGATGTCATCGCCATGCACGAGCACCGCGTTCGGCGATGCACCGTATCCTTGCAAACGTCCGTGCTGCAACCCAAGCGCGATATGTTGGATAACGCGGTTTGCCGGCGTATCGATGACGCCCAGCGAATCGTCGTCGCTTTCCGCTACGTAGAGCTTGCTGCCGTCGCCGGAAAACGCAAGAGCGGACGGATGTAAACCGACGTCGATCGTCGTTACAATGTTGTGCGACGCCGTGTCGACCACCACAACGCTGCTAGGCTTGCGCACAGCGACGTACAGCAGCTTACCGTCACGAGAAAATGCAAGGTCGGCGGGATGTTCGCCGACGCGTACGCTTGCAGTGCCGATCGTTACGGTTCCGGTCGCATCGTTCGCACTCGCGAGGGTACCGTTGGGCGCGGCTGCAACGGCGGCGGGCCAAGTGCCGTTCCCCGTTGCGATCGTTTTCGTTGTCCCATCTTCGGTACTGACGACGATGATCGCGTCGGAATTTGCGCCGGCGACGGCGACGTGCGTGGCGTCGAGCCAAACCGGCTTGCCAAATACGCCCGGCAGCGAGACGAAATGCTGTTGCCGCATCGCGAGATCGACCAGTCGCAGGCCGGCCGGACCCACGCCGGATTCCGTTATTGCCAGTATTGAGTTTTTGGGCGAGAGTGCGACGCCTTGCGGCATCGTTCCAAGTGTCGTAACAGGACCTTGCGGCGGCGAGAGTCTCCAGCCGGACGGGAGCACGATGGCTCCAGTCGTTGCGGCTGTGAGCGCGCCGGCGCACAAGGCAATGAGCGTCAAAGCAATCGTTATGGGTCGCAGCATGCCGGGGCGATTTCTA
>CAZHGH010000017.1:0-12531 GCA_964531205.1 uncultured bacterium | reverse complement strand
GGCAATGAGCGTCAAAGCAATCGTTATGGGTCGCAGCATGCCGGGGCGATTTCTATTGTAAGAGCAGTACACCCGCCGCCGCGCCGAGCACGACGACGGCCCAGGGCGGCCAGTGCCAAATTGTTAGCGCTGCGAACGCCGCCGCGGCGAACACCCCGTCCAGCGGCGTGTGGATCGCTTGCGTCCAGATCGGCGTAACGAAAGCCGACGCGAGCAGTCCGACGACGCTTGCGTTTGCGCCGGTTAACGCACGAGCGAAACGTTCGTTCGCTGCAAGCCTCGCATAGAACGGCGCGACCGCGGCAATGAGCAAAAATGACGGAAGAAAGATCGCTACGGTTGCGACGATCGCGCCGGGCACGCCGAGCTTTCCATTATATACGGTTGCGCCGACGTACGAACTTAGCGTAAAGAGCGGTCCGGGCATTGCTTGCGCGGCGGCGTAGCCCGCAATCATCTTTGAGGAAGACATCATGCCGCTCTGTGTGAATTCCGCATGGAGAAGCGGCAGCACGACGTGTCCTCCGCCAAAGACCAGACTGCCGACCTCATACAGTTTGGCGGCAAGTTCGAGATACGGGTCACGAAGCGCATGCGCACTCAGCGCGAGCGCGCCGAGCAACATCAGGAACATTGCAGCGGCGATACCCGCGCCGGTACGCGAAACCGGCAGCGGCAGCGCTTGCATGTTTTTCGTGCTTACTTTTGTGAAGGCGATTGCGGCAACCGCGCACGCAGCTATGGCGAGCGGCGCGGTCATGGGTTGAGGGAATGCGAGCATCGCTGCGAGCGTTGCGAACGCAAAAAGCAAGTGCAACGTATCGGGAATGAGCGCGCGCCGCATCGTCATGACGGCCTGAGCGACGACGGCGACGGCGACGAGTAAAAGACCGCGCAGCCAGTCTTGCTGGCTCAGACCGTGGGGCGACGCGATGGCGAATCCCGTCATCAGCGCCGCCGAAGGGAGCGTAAAGCCGATCCAAGCGGCGATGGACCCGGCCCAACCCGCGCGGATGAGCCCAATGAGCATGCCGGTCTGGGAGCTAGCGGGGCCCGGCAGGAGCTGCGTGATCGCGATGCACTGGCCGTACTGCTCATCGCTCAGCCAAGCGCGTTTCCGCACGAATTCGTCCCTGAAATAGCTGAGATGCGCGGCCGGACCACCGAAGCTCAAACAGCCCAACCGCAGAAACGCGAGCAGCACCTCAACCATGCGCCTACTGGTGCAACGTCACGGCTGAGGGAGCCTGGTCGTTGGGCCCGTTGGCCGGAGGAGCCGGAGTGCGCCTCCGGAATCGAGGGGGGCGGTGTGCGGCACCGTTGCTACTAGGAGATTCGAGATCGTGAATTTGCGAGAGATTTCGGTATACGCCGGCGGTCGTTTCTGTGCGTACGACGATGCGAAGGTCGGCTTGCTGACCCACGGCCTGCAGTATGGCACAGGCTGTTTCGAGGGTATCCGCGGCTATTGGGTACCCGGCGATCGCGAGCTCTATCTCGTGCAGTTGCGCGAGCACTACGAGCGCCTTGCGATCTCCGCAAAGATTCTGATGATGACGCTGCCGCGCCCGATCGAGGAGCTGATTGAGATCACGGCGGAGCTCGTGGCGCGCAACCGCTTTGAAACCGACATCTACATTCGTCCGTGCGTCTTCAAAGCGGCGGAAGACATTGGCGTGCGGCTGCACAACGTGCCGGATTCCTTCGCTATCATACCGGTGCCGTTTACGAGTTATCTGGACGCGTCCGGAGGACTCAAAGCCGGAGTCAGTTCGTGGCGCCGCGCAGACGACTCGGCTGCTCCGCCGCGCGCGAAGATTACCGGCCTCTACGTGAACAGCGCGCTTGCGAAGAGCGAAGCGATTGCGAACGGCTTCGACGAGGCCATCATGCTTTCGCACGACGGGCATCTCGCCGAAGGTTCTGCGGAAAATATTTTCTTGGTGAAACGCGGCGTGCTGTATACGCCCGATCCTTCGCAAAACGTGCTCGAAGGATGCACGCGGCGCTCGATCATCGAGATCGCAAGCAAAGAGTTCAATCTCGACGTCGTCGAGCGTTCGATCGATCGCAGCGAGCTCTATGGTGCCGATGAGATCTTCTTTACGGGTACCGCCGCAGGGGTCTTGCACGTGTCTTCCGTCGATCGCCGTATGGTCGCTGACGGAAGCGCGGGCCCGATCACGAAAAAACTCGCCGCATATTACGATCGCGCAGTCCACGGCAAAGAACCGAAATACGACGCGTGGCTGACACGCACGTACGCATCGCGCCGCGTAGCGGCTAGCTAGCGGTTTGTCGCGCTTTTAATTCGGAGACGGTGACGGCGCCGGCGTAGCCGGTTGTGTTGCCGGTGGCGGGGTTGCCCACATTGGGACGTCTTCGTCAGTCGTGTCGTTCGTTGCGGGCGCGACTTGGGTCGCGTCCGATTGCGTTTGATCGACCGGCTGCGTAAGCATCGGTGAACCGTTCGCCGCTCGCCATTTCGCGAGCTGTTGGAAGTGCGCGTACGCGACGCGCGAAACGCGATGAATGAACTGGCGGCCGGCGCCCAGTGAGGGCAGATCCGTGGTCAGCACAGCGATGACGTACGGTTCTTCCGCATACACGATGCCGACGTCGTTCAAGGTGTCGGCGAACGAACCGGTTTTATGCGCGATGGGAATCTGCGGCAGCGGTTCCGGTAGAAGCGTATTGATCTCTTGATGCTCGAGGATTGAGATCATCTGCTTTGACGACCATTGATCGATGAGCCGGTCCTTGGCCATATCGCCCAGCAGCTTCACCATATCGGACGGCGTGGTGCGCAGCGTGGTGCGAACGCTCCATTCGGCCGTGCGAATGTAATCCGTCAGGTGCGTATGGTGCAGTCCGAGGTGCGCCATCGTTTTGTTGATGTGACGGCGGCCGACCAGGCGGATGAGCATATTGGCCGCGGTGTTGTCGCTGACCGTGATCATCTGCGCGAGCAGCGTCGAGACGGGAAACGTGGCGCCGACCGGCGAGGCGGCAAGGTCGCCCGAACCCCAGTCGCGGTCACCGGGGAGCAGTTCGACGCGGCGATTCAAATCGAAATCTCCAACCGCCATTTGGCGGAAGACTTCCACCATGATCGGGATCTTGATCGTCGAGGCGGCCGGCATGACTTCGTTCATGTTGTAGCCCGACGTATATCCGGTGGCGAGGTCTCGAACGGCGATCGCGGCGCGTCCGGGCGCGCGTTCACCAACGCTTGCCAGCGTTGCACGCAATTGTGCTAGCGGCGCGGGCAACTGTATCTGCGCATTCACTCGCGCCGGAGACGACGCGAGGAGCGACAGCATTCCTACAAGTGCGAGAACTTGCCGCATACAACCATTATCGGCCTTTTCGATGAGACTTTTATCCCATCCCGTCTGAAAGGCCCTAACCTCTTCATGGTGGCTTCTTGCAATTACTAGCTTAACCGCTCCCCGTGGGCGCCGCAATAGTACGTTGATGCACTTAGTACGGCATCCCATCGGCAGCCGGAGCTCGCACTTTGCCCACCAAACCGGCTATTGCAAAGAGCGCGGCGATGTACGGAATAGCTTGCATTGCGTCGGCAGGTAACCAGCTGATGCGCCCTTGCAAGACGTACTGCAGTGCTTCAAAGAAACCAAAGAAGATTGCGGCACCCGTTGCACCCCACGGAGTCCAGCGTCCGAAGATGACGGCCGCAAGAGCGATGAAGCCGCGCCCCGCGGTCATGCCGTCGGAGTAAAGATTCACTTCACCGATGGAGAGAAACGCGCCGCCAAGGCCGGCAAGCGCGCCGCTGAGGATCACCGCCGCTAAACGTAAACGGAGCGGATGCAGTCCGGCATCGTTCACGGCTCGCGGATTCTCTCCGCAGGCGCGCACGCGTAGTCCCCACGGCGTGTAGAACAAGACCGCTTGCAAGAGTAATGCGCAGACAAATGCGAGCGCAACCAATATCCAAAAGTTGTTGCCGAGTGCATTGACCTGCGGACTTGCACCGGGCTGATTGTAGATCAGCATGAGCGCGTACGCTGCACCGCCGGCGGCAACCAGATTGATACCGGTGCCGGCGACGATCTGATCGACTTTGAAAACCGTTGCGGCGAATCCCAACACGAAACCCAGCAGCGAACCTGCTCCGATTCCGGCAAGTACGCCGAGGATAGGACTTCCCGTTACGCCGGAGACGAACACCGCGGTGAACGCACCGGCGATCATCATGCCTTCGAGTCCGATGTTGACGACGCCGGAGCGCTCGGAAATAACACCCCCGAGTGCGGCGTAGATAATCGGCGTTGCTTTAATGAGCGTGAGCGTCAAAAGCGTGACGATGAAGACGCCGGCTGCACTCATACCGGAGCAGCCTCTGCGCGCGTCGCGATGTAGCGTCGCGCCGCGAGCACGAGAATGATGAGCCCTTCAATGACGTGGATTGCATCTTTCGGTACGTCGGCAAGCGCCTGCATCGCAAGGCCGCCGGCTTCCAAAATACCGAAACCGAATGCTGCAACGCAGATCCATAACGGATCGAGATCGCCAACGAGCGCAACCGCTATCGCGGTGTATCCGTATCCCGGCGAAAGCTGCGTATTGAATCGGTGCAAGACGCCGGTAACGAGTGCTGCGCCGCCTAAACCGGCAATCGCGCCGGAGAGGGAGAGCGCGAGCCACGTCATGCGTGCCATGTTCACGCCGCCGCGCCGCGCAGCTTCAGGCGCTTCGCCGCTCGCGCGCAGTTCGTAACCGAAAACCGTGCGCGAAAACGTCCAGCGCAGCACGAGTGCCGTCGCAATCGCAATGAGGAACGCGATCGAAAGGCGCGTGTTTGGAATGAGGACGGGTAGCCACGAACTTTCCGGAAGCGGCGCGGTTTCTGCGCCGGTTGCCTGCGCGCTTTTGAGCGGGCCGGAGACCAAAAAATTCGCGAACGACAGCGCGACGAAGTTGAGCATCAATGTCGAGATGATCTCATTGGCTTGGAAGCGTGCTCGCAGCCAGCCGGCAATGCCGCCCCAGATTCCGCCGCCGATGAAACCTGCCGCGAGTAAAACGACGATCGCGATTGGTGTGGGCGCGGTAAAGTGCGCGCCGAGTGCACCGGCGGCTAGACCGCCCATGATCAGTTGACCCTCAGCGCCGATGTTGAAAAGCCCCGCGCGGAATGCCAGTGCGATGCCGAGCGCGGGAAAGAGCAGCGCCGTTGTTTGCACCAGCGTCTCCGCGATCTGTGCACGTCCGCCGAGCGCACCGACGAACAGCGCCCAAAATCCGTCAATCGGACTGACGCCGGCGACGAGCATCGCCAACGCGGCAAGCACGAACGCTAAAAGTAGCGCACCGGCCGGCCCTCGAAGCATTCGCGAAAACTTCATGCGCTTGCGCCCGCCATCAACTCGCCGATGCGGCCGCGGTCGATGGTTTCAGACGTGAATTCTGCGACGATAGCGCCGCGATACATCACCAGCACGCGATCTGCGATTGCGAGAATCTCGTCTAGTTCGAACGAAATCAGCAACACGGCGGCGCCTGTATTCCGCGCTTCGATGAGCCGCGATTGCACGAGCGCCGCAGCGCCAACGTCGATGCCGCGCGTGGGTTGATAGGCAAGCACGAAGTCCGGTTCATCCAGTAACGCGCGCCCGACCACGATCTTTTGTTGGTTGCCGCCTGATAGCGTTTTCACTGCAACGTCCGCGGACGCCGCGCGAACGTCGAAGCGCCGGAGGATCGCCTGCGCGGCCGCGGTTGCAGCGTTACGATTCAAAAGGACGCCTCGACGCGATTGCGATTGACGGCCGAGAATGGCGTTGTCGACGATCGACCAGTTCAGCACCAATCCTTCACGCTGGCGATCTTGTGGGATGATGCCGGCGCGTCCATCGAACGCAATGGTTCCGGTGTACGGAATCATCTTCGCGATCGCATCGGCGAGCGTCGTTTGCCCGTTGCCTTCCACGCCGGCGATGCCGACGATTTCGCCGGCACGCACCTCGAACGTGAGGTCCTCGATTGCCGTACTTCCGCTTCCCGCATGCAGGTGTTCGGCGCGAAAACATGGCCGTGGTTTGGTCGCTTCGCGCCGCGCTATATTCGGTAGCGAACCGCCGACCATTGCACGCGCGATTGCATCGGCGTTCGTACTCGCAGTATCGAACCGTGCAACGATTTTACCGTGGCGCATGACGCTCACGGACTTGCTGTACGCGATGACTTCTTGCAGTTTATGCGTAACGATAAGGACCGCCGTTCCGCTCTGCGCCAAGCGTCGTATGGTAGCGAAAAAACTTTCGATCTCTGCCGGCGCGAGCGCCGCCGTCGGCTCGTCGAGTAAGAGCACTGCGGGATCGCGCTCGAGTTCGCGCAGCAGCTCGACACGTTGCTGCACGCCGATGGGCAGCTCGTCCACGATGGCGTCGGGATCGATCTCTAAACCGTTTTGTGATGCGAGCTCGCGTATGCGGCGGCGTGCAGACTCGCGGTCGATCAGCAAGCCTTTGCGCGGCTCGCGGCCCAGTAAAATGTTTTGCCAGACGCTCAAACGGCCGACGAGTTCAAAATGTTGATGAACCAAACCGACGGTACCCGCAGCGTGAACCGTTCCGTCGTCGGCTTTGATCGCGCCGAAGGCGATACCCGCAAGCGTCGACTTTCCAGCACCGTTTTCACCGACAAGCGCGTGGATCTCGCCTGCGCGCAAGTTGAGATCGACCCCATCGACGGCAACGACGCCGGGATACGTTTTGCGGATCTCGCGCAGCTCTAAAGCGTTGCCGGTTTCCAGTTCGCCAAAGCCTCGCGAGTGTCGGGAACGGTGATGCGCCCGTTGATGATTCCGCGTTCGAGTTCACGCAAGCGCGCGATCTTTTGCGGAGTCACCGCGTCCCGGGTGTAGCGAAAATCGGTCAAAGAGATACCGCCGTCTTTCAAACCCAGAATGACGTGGCCGCCCAGCGGCTTTCGATCTTGGATTCCACGAGCAACGTCGAACACCGCGACGTCGACGTGCTTGACCATCGACGTCAAAATCTTGCCCGGTGCAAGCGAGTCCTGATTGTTGTCGACGCCGATGATGTAATAGCCGTGTGGACGCGATTTTGCGGCATCGATGGCACCCAACCCGACTTTTCCGGCGGCCATGTAAATGATGTCCGCGCCGCTGCTGAAGAGCAGATTCGCAAGCTCTTTGCCCGCAGCGACGTCATCGAACGAGCCGGCATACTTTATGTCGACTCGCGTTTGCGGATCGATCTCGTGCGCACCGGCCGTATAACCGGCTTCGAATTTGCGAATGAGCGGAATGTCCTGTCCGCCGATAAACGCGATACGGTGGGTGCTGCTGACCATCGCCGCAAGCGCGCCGGCTAAGAACGAACCGTCCTCTTCTTTGAACGTGACGGAGATGACGTTGGGCTGCGGTACGACCGCGTCGATAATCGTATACTGCTGCGCGGGGAATTGCTTGGACACCTGGCCGAGATCGTCGCTCATCAGAAAACCGATGGCGTAGATCATATCGAAGTGTGCTTCACTGAGCACGGTGAGGTTCGGCTGGTAATCGGCCGCGGACTTGGATTGCAGAACCTTGATGTACGCGCCGAGCTTCGAGCGTGCTTCGAGCATGCCGTGATACGCGGAGTCGTTGAACGACTTGTCGCCAAGGCCGCCGATATCGGTCACCATCCCTAGAGCGAGCTGTCCGGGCTTCGGATGCGGATGCGAACGCACGCAGCCGCCCAGCGCTATAGCGCAAACGGCTACGGCGAGCAACATCACCGCCACTCTGTGCGCCATCGGGCGATTGTACGAACAAGCGCGGACGGAAGCCTTTTGGGTATGATTTCGAACGTGCCTGACATGCATGTAAAGGACCTGCGCGCAGAACCGCCTCGCCGCTGGTCCGACGAACTGGGCGGAATCCGGTGGCTGCCGCGGATGATCGACAAAGCCCGGGCCGCGATGCAAGGCACACTCGGGGACTACCTTTATGGTGAATGCCCGATGGATCGCAGTCTTTTGCGCGCTCTCGGTATCTCGTACAAGGATTTCACCGGAATCGTGCGCGCCGCCGGTGACGACGACGAGAAGGTCCTTACAGCTTTGCGCGAGCGGGCAAATCCGGACTTACACTTCGCGCGCAAATGGAGCGAGCATATCGCGCAAAGCTACCGGTTTTTCGGATTTCTGCTCGACGTCGACGACGGCTATGCCTCGGCTCTTCAGCCGTTTCGCGTGGCCATACGTGTGGTGTCGGCGTTCCTCGCGCGATATGCGCGGTATCACTCTCCTGCGGGCGCGTCACTGATCGGTCTGGAGGTCCAAGCTGAACACACCGGCGATAAGGCCGAGGCCGCGCGCGGCGCAGAGGAAGAACCCTACCGCTGGCTGACGGCGCAGAATCTCGATTTTACTTGGAAGATCTTGCTGTCGATCGTCTTGATCTTTCTAATGTTTGGTTCGGTTGTCAGTTTTATCGAGCGAATCGGCACGATCTTCATCATCATCGTCGGCGCGATATTTTTCGCGTATCTCGTGTACCCGATCGTTCGCTGGCTCAACAAGCGCTTGCCGTTGCTGGCGGCAATTCTCATCGTTTACGCCGCAATCGCCGCTATGGTCGTCGCCGGCCTGATGTATTTGATTCCGGCGGTCAGCGCAGAGGTAACGACGCTCGCGCGTGACTGGCCGTCGATCCAGACGCGCATCATCGCCTTATTGCGCGATCCGAACAACAAGGTTCTGGCGCATACACCTGTGTTCGTACGCGAGCAGTTGGCAAGACTTCCCGTCGATATCCCGCGCTGGTTGCAGACGCACGGCACAATGGCTATGGGGAACGCGGTCGTCGTGCTCATCGGCACCGCGTCGTTTATCGGCGCCTGTATCGTCATACCGGTGCTCAGTGCGTATTTATTGTACGATTCGGAAACGGTGAAGCGTTTCTTCATGGGCTTCATTCCATCGCGCCACCGCGAATCCACGTTAGAGCTTCTTTCCGAACTCGAGACCGTCATCGGCGGGTTCGTTCGCGGTCAACTCTTGGTGGGCGCGTCGGTCGGCCTATTGCTGGCGATTGGGCTCTGGCTGGTGGGAGAACCCTATGCGATCTTGATCGGCATCCTTGGCGGCGTGCTCGATTTCATTCCGTACGTCGGGCCGATCATCGCATCGGTTCCGGCGATCACGATCGCGTTCGTCGCTGGAGGTTTTCCGCTTGCGCTCAAAGCCGGGTTGGTCTTCTTTCTTGCGAACCAGGCCGAGGGCCACATTATCGCGCCCAACATCGTCAGCCGGACGATTCAACTCAGTCCCAGCGCGGTCGTCATTGCGATTCTCATCGGCGGCGATCTCTACGGCATTCCCGGCATGTTCATCGCGGTGCCCGTTGCCGGCATCATCCGGGTGGTTTTGCTGCATATTATTCCGGGCTCCGTGAGCCGTGACGAGGCCAAGCCCGTTTTGACCAAGGACCCACATGACAGCGTTGAAGAAGCTGCGGCTCCGTGAGTACTACTGCCACGCCCAAGAGCGTCCATCGCGTCGATATCGTCGGCGTTCCGATGGATCTGGGCGCAAGCCGCCGCGGCGTCGACATGGGACCATATGCCGTTCGTTACGCTCAGCTGAACGAGCGCCTTCGCCGTCTGCAGGTACCCGAGATCTTCGACCACGGCAATCTGCAGGTGCCGCTGCGCGAGGAATTCGAGCAAGGCAACCAGCGCGCAAAGTATTATGACATCATCGATCAGGTCTGCGGCCAGCTCGCAATCGAAGTCGAACACATCATCAACAGCAACGGCTTCCCGATCGTGCTCGGCGGCGATCATTCGATCGCGATGGGCACGCTCGCCGGTTTGACGAAGGCGCGCGGCATGATACCGGGTTTGGTGTGGGTGGACGCGCACAGCGACATCAACAGCCCCGAAACCTCACCGAGCGGCAACGTGCACGGCATGCCGCTCTGGTTCGCGCTGCAAAAAGGGTACGCGGATCCCGAACACACGGTGCAAATCGGTTTGCGCGACGTCGATCCGTCTGAGAAAAACAATCTTCGGGCCGCCGGCGTCGCGGCGTTTACCATGAGCGACGTCGACCGCTTGGGCATGACGCGCGTAATGGAGCAGGCGATCCAAATAGCGGGCGGCGACGGGCGGCAGATTCACATGTCGTTCGACATGGACGGCATTGACCCGAGCGAAGCGCCCGGCACCGGAACGCCTGTCAAAGGCGGCCTGAGTTTCCGCGAAGCGCATTTGGCGATGGAGATGCTGTTCGAGTCCGGACAGCTCGGGTCGATCGAGATGGTCGAGATCAATCCGATTTTGGATACACGCAACCAAACCGCGATCCTTGCCGTCGGTCTCATCTGTTCGGGTCTAGGTAAAAGCATCTTATAGTTGTCGCGTACGTAAGAGCTCATGGTTTGGTGCGCGCGGGTGCGATGCGCAAGCTCGCTGCGTTTGTCGCCCAGACGAATCCCGGCATTCTGGCAATTTGCGAAATCGGTTCCGGCGATGCGCGCTCGCTGGCGACGCGCTTTGCGATGCAATGGGCGTACCGCGGCCGGCAGGCGATCCTGTGGACGCAGATCTTCACACCACAAAAAGTGTACGACCGTTACCTTCCGGCGCCGCATCCGTTCGAACGCCGCGGTTTCGTGCGCGTCGACGGCACGCTGGACGAAACACCATGTTCGCTGATGACGACGCAGTTCGCAACCGCACGCTCTACGCGTGCCGCGCAGCTCCGCTTTGCGCGAACGCAGCTGCACGCGGCGACGCACGACGCGCTGTTCTTTGCATTGGTACCGGGCGCGGACCTGCGTTTCGACGATCTGGGTTTTCGCGACGAGAGTCGAGCCGAAGCGAGTCACCAACGCGTTTATAAACGCGGGCTCGATGCGCACGAGATGCGATTGGAAATCGCTATAGTCTAATGGTTGCCGTCCCTTCGCAGCTCACGCCGCCCCCGCACACTGCGGCATCCCAATTCGCATCCGCGAGAATCGCTTCGATCGTGCGTTCGAGTTGAGCGTTGACCGGCGGATCGAACGCCACGTGTTTGGTATGTCCGTCTTCGTCAACCGTGACGCGCAGCGTTACATGTACGGTGACGCGCTTTGCGAGCTGCGCGCGAATGTTCGGATCGAGCACCGGTTCTTGCGCGGCGCCGAACGGTAACACACCGCCGCGATCGGCGCTGCCGGTTCCCTCGACCGGACGTGTGTTGAGACTTGCTTGCGGCTGGGGCGTTTGCTCCGACGAGCTTTGCGTCGTCGAGATCGGCATCGAACTTGCGGGTGCGCGAGCGTACAGCGGCGCCGGATGATGCGAGGTGATGTGACGGGGTGCAGCGGCCACGGGGCCGGCCGGTCCATTCTGCGCGGTGGGACGTGCCTGCGGCTTGCGTTTGTTCGAGCTGAGCTCGCTCTTCGTGCGTGCGAACGAAATTTTGTCGGCGCGGCGCTTCGTGTCCGGAACAGCTACGGGTTGCGTTGCAGCCGCCGGGCGCTGGATTTGCACGCGCACTATACGAGCGAAGGAAAGTGCTTCGATCGGTTGCAACCCTTCGCTCTGCATGGGTATCCATAGGGGGAAGAACAGCGCGATAAGCAGGTGGACGCACAGCGATGCACCCAGCGCTGTCCACAAAAAGAGGTTGCTATCACGGGTCCGTATGACCATGCCCATCCAACCTTAGAGAACGAGACTACGACCCGCGCCGTGACGCGCCTGCTTCTGCTGACCTGCTAGGAGACTACGTTTTGAAAGACACGAACATCGTTTTGTACCAAGCCGAGTGGTGCTCGTACTGTGCCCGCGTCCGGTCCAAACTCACAGACCTGCTCCTCGACTACAAGACCGTGAACGTGCCCCGCTCACACTCCGAGCGTGGAATCGTCAAAGAGGTATCGGGGCAGACCGGCATTCCGGTCATGGTCGACGGCGACGTCGTGCTCGACGACGACGACGACATCATCCCCTACCTCGAAAAAACGTACGGACGCAGCGCTGCTTAGCGCTGCGCGCCGTCAAACGTAATCCCCGCCTCCTGGACTTCCTGATACGGCAATAGCCACACGATCGATTCGTCGTGCAGGTCCACGACTTGCACGTGGTTGCCGAACGGGTCGTAAAAGTCGCAGCGGAATCCGGGGATCAGCTTCAGGCCGTACTTCTTCGTAATCTTCTCGCGCACTTCGGCGAGTTGTGTTTCGTCGCGCACCATCAGGCCGAAGTGGCGCATGCGTTCGGGCCTCACTTTGTCGACTTGGAACATCGCTAGGAATTGGTGTTCGCCGAGTTTGAAGAATGCGTCGCCTTCTCCGCCGTCCAGCTTCTCTAGGTTGAAGACGTCTTGGTAGAACTTGACGCCTTTTTCTACGTTGTCGACTTCGATGGCTATGTGATTGCAGCCGTAAACCTTGACAGTCATATTGTTCAAGACTGACGTGTCGGTGGGCCGGGTTGCGTACGCGCCGCGAGCACGCAACCCTAAAAATATTTTAAGGTGTGTAACTACAATCGTGTACGT
>CAZHGH010000016.1:34661-43445 GCA_964531205.1 uncultured bacterium | reverse complement strand
AGAATGACAGACCAACTTAAACAAGAGATCGAACGCGAAGTCGCTGCGAATACGATTCTCGTGTACGGCAAAGGCACGAAGACGATGCCGCGGTGCGGATTCACGCTGGAAACGATTCAGTTTTTCGATTCGTTCGGCTATCCGTTCGAGGTGATCGACGTTCTCGAGAACATGCCGAAGCGCGAAGTGCTCGCCGAAATGACGAATTGGCCGACCCTGCCGAAGGTGTTCATCAACGGCAAGTTCTACGGCGACACCGACATTCTCGGACCCATGGCGGAGAGCGGCGAGCTGCAAAAAGTGCTGCACGAAGCGTTCGGCCATGCGGGACAGCCGAAGACGACGATTCAGCTGCACTAGTGTTCGAAACGATCGTCAGCGTCGATGAACTCACCCGTCATCTGAATGATCCGGGCTGGGTGATCATCGATTGCCGGCATCTCTTGCAAGATTTTGGCGCCGGGCGAAGGCTCTACGATGCCGCGCACATCCCCGGCGCTTTTTTTGCATCGGTAGAAGACGATCTCGCCGGAACGAAAACCGGAACGAATGGACGGCACCCGCTGCCGGATCCCGAAAAATTCGCCGCGTTCTTACGCGAGCTCGGCGTCAACGCCGACACGCAAATCGTCGCGTACGATCAGGGTGCCGACATGTTCGCCGCACGCTTGTGGTTTCTGGCGCATTACATCGGACACGACGCAGTAGCGATACTCGACGGCGGCTTCAACGCGTGGGCCGGCACAGGCAAACCCGTGAGCACCGTCGAGCCGCAAAGACCGCGCACGGGAACGATTACCGCGCGCCCGCGTCGCGATCGCGCCGTTGACGTCGATGCAGTACTGCGATCGCTTGAAGATAGATCGTTCACGCTGCTCGACGCGCGCGGTCCGGATCGCTTCGCGGGGCAAAACGAAACGATCGATCCCATCGCCGGACACATTCCCGGCGCGATCAATCGTCCGTTTCGTGCGAACTTCACCGGTCCGCTCGGACAGTTGAAATCTCCGCAGCAGCTACGCGAAGAGTTCGAAGCGCTCGGCGTGCCGCCGCATCAAGTGGTGCATCAATGCGGTTCGGGAGTCTCCGCAGCAGTGAATTATCTCGCAATGAAGCACGCCGGTCTCGAAGGCCAGCGCTTGTATCCGGGCTCCTGGAGCGAATGGGTTGCGGACCCGTCGCGCCCGATGGTGAAACCTTAGCGCTTCTGCGGCGGCGGAACCGCAAACGGTTTCGCGACTTTGCCTGCGGGCGACGCCATTAAACGATCGAGATCTTCTTGCGTGGGCTCTTGCGAGAAGTCGCGGGCAGCGTCCACGAAGCAATAGAATCCGAACGGCTCGTCGCCGCGATTCACAAACTGATGAAGTTCCAACGGGCCGACATACACCACGTCGTTCGGACCGATTTCCGTCACGGTCTCATTGATAACAGCGTAACCGAGGCCGCGTTTCACGATCACGAAATGCTCGTGTTCGTGCTTCTCCAGACGCGAAACGGCACCGGCCTGTAATTCGAAGTACCGGAGTTCCTTCGAAGGCCCAGGTTCGCCGGCATTGACCTTACGGCCACCGATAATCGTGTGCCGTTCGACGCCGACGGCGGCACCCGGACGGTAGCCCTCAACCGGAACGCCTTCCCAGCCGGAACCGGAAGCGTGAATCACTCGTTTTTGCGCAGTCGTGTCCATGTCTCTCGTGCAGAATACCACATCACGCGCGCCGCTGCTGCCTGGCCAGTCGTAGACCCAGCGCGACCAATGCGAGGAGCACGATCGCCGCTAGCAGCGCAACGCCAATTACCAACGCCGCCACGCGGCGTTGGTCGCCTGCGCAAGCGGCATATCCGGACGCGGAAAACGTCTGCGCGCACCAAAACGCGCGCCACGTTTGCCAATCTGCCCGCACGTGAGGCGAGCCGCCGACCATCGCATCACTCCATGTCTCGCGCAGCGATGGGTCGCGCTCCAGCCGTTCGTGGATCGACTTCACCGATGCGGCAGTGAACGCATCAACATCGAACGCGCGATCGAAATCGAGCACTTGCGTCCACTGACCGGAGTCTTCGTCGTACGCAATTTGTTGGTAATTCGCAACCGTTCCATCTTCGCGCACCTCGAGGCGTAGAAACGCCGGATTGTTGCTGTACACCGGCGAGACCGACGGTGCCACCAGGACGGGCGCGCCGCCCGCAAGCCGAAACTCGTTCTGGTGCATGTGTCCGGCAAGGATGAACGCGATGTGCGGCAGATTCGACGAAACGATTTGCTCGAATTGCGTTTCCCTACGCAAATACGGAACGACGATAAACCGGCGCGCGATCAACGTGCTGTTCTCGTCAACGCCGGGCGGAACGTGCATGAGTACAACGTCTCGCGCGTTTTTGTTTGCAGATACGTCACGTGAAAACCACGCGAGTTGTTGGGAAGGTACGTCGCCCGAACCGCGGCCGCATCCGTGATAGACGAGCGACCAATAGACATCGTTGAGAACAACGGCACGTCCGTTTTTGAAAGGCAGTTGCGCGGTGTAGTACCCGGCATACGAAAACTGCCGGATGAAATTCGGCGCCGCGCCGTTGCGATTCACGAGCGGCGCCCAAAGTCGCGCAACGTACGCGAGGTACGCGGAGTCCGGCGCCGTGCTATAATCGCCGCATGGGTCGTCGTTGTTCCCGAGTGCGATGAGGAATTGCGCGCGCGGAAACGCAGCGGCGAAGCTGCGCTCGATTCGCGTCATTTCCGCTTCTGCTGCCGACGCGACACTCGAACGCGAACCGGCCGCCGCGACCGCGGAGCCGAAATGATGCGCCAAAAAATCGCCGGGAATGACGACGACACGCGGATTCGGTTCCGTACGGCGCATTTGTTTAAGCGTTGCGTTGAACAACGTCCAATTCGTGTCGGCGCCATACGCCGCAGGCGTGGCACTATTGTCGAACGGCTCGACGTGCAGATCGCTCACCACCAGCCAGGGCTGGGTCAAGGCAAGCAGCACGGCGAAGAATAGGTGCATGCGCTACTGGTTGTTCAAGAGCGAGCCGCACGCCTACAGCTTCGAACAATTACAAAAAGATGGCACAACGCCGTGGAGCGGCGTGCGCAACTATCAGGCCCGCAACAACATGATGGAGATGAAACTCGGCGACCTGGGCTTTTTCTATCACTCCAGCATCGCGGAGCCCGCCGCAGTCGGCATCGTGAAAGTGGTAAAAGAGGCGTTTCCGGATTTCACCGCGTGGCAAAAAGGCGGTGAATATTACGATCCGCGCAGCACCCAGGCCAAGCCGATCTGGCAGATGGTCGAAGTTGCGTTCGTCGAGCCTCTCGAGCATCCGGTTACGATCGCGCGCATGCGAAGCGATGCCCGCCTCGTCGGCATGGAACTGCTGAAAAAAGGCCAGCGATTATCGGTGCAGCCGGTGATGCCGCATGAATGGAAGATCATTCTGGATTTAAGTAAGACGGCGGAATAAACAAAAGGGCTCGCGGCGAACCGCGAGCCCTTTCTCGATCGAGCAGCAGCCCCTTATGGGGTACCTGCAGATACCGACTTAGTGAACACCAAGCGGAAGTTACGCGGACCGATCACGTTGGCGTTGGTAATGCCAACCTGACCGTTCACAAGTACCGCAGGCACGCCCGTTGCCTGCGTGATCCAACTGTTTCCGTACGTATTAAAAACGTTGTCGACGGAGAACTGTACGTTCGCGTCGCGTCCCGCCGGCAAGCGGAACGTTCCGTTCGCAAGCCAGAACGCGGGAACGTTGAGCGAGTTGTTATGTCCGTACAACTGCTCGCCGAACGACACGTACATACCATTTGCCCAGCTGTGATTGAGCTCGACGTATGCCTGTGCGTAGGGAATAGCATGGTTTGCGATTCCGAAGAATCCCGAGCCGCTAGCCCCTGCAACCGGATTCGAACCACTGGTACCGGAGCCTTGGAAATTGATGTTATTCACCAACCCAAGGTTCGAGCCGGCGACGTTGCAGTTTACCTGCGGCGCACCATTGACAACTTGAACGACGCCGTAGAAGCAGGGTCCAAGGCCGTAAGGATACGCACGCATTAACGCGCCTTGCAGTCTATATCCAAACCCGACCGGTACGATGCGGCGCAGTGCCGCTTCGACGCCCTGATAACGCGCCGTACCGATGTTCTGCGGTTCAGTCCAGAACATTGGAACGTTCTTGTTCGTGGCCGCCGGAGCAACGGTCGTGCATCCCTTTGCCGTCGGATCGTAAAACGGGCATGACGGCGACGAGATCGTTCCATTCAAGAACTGATTGCGCAGATTCGTCAAGTACGCATCGACAGTCAGGAACGTCGACTGATCCGCCCCGAGACGGAAATCAGCGCCAACGTCGTATGCCGTGGCGGTTTCAGGCTGTAGATTCGCATTATTGAGGGTACCGGTTTCGAACGGCGATCCCGAACGGTAGCTGTTGAACGCCGTAGCCGTATTGAGCAGCGCGGCGTAAGCCGGTGCTATAGCGGTGCCTGCCGAGAGGCGGTACGCAACACGACCGGTCGGACGCCACTCGAAAGCGACGCGCGGATCGTAACGTGAAATATTCTGATCCAAGAACGTAGCGCCGAGATTGGGGCTATAGTGCTGCAGATACTGCTCGAAATAATTGGCGAGCAGAAGCTGCAGTTTAGGCGTCAGAAAAATATCGCCCTTGAGGAGCAGCGTGTTGTAACGCTGATGCGACCCGTCGGGAACGCTAAACGACTTCGAAGGTCCGCTCCAACCATATGCGCGAGTCGCTGAGTTGACGGTGTCGAAGCTCAGCGTCAGCAGATCGTTGCCTGCAAAAGGATGGTTGTACTCAAGCGTGTAGCCGTTCAGTTTGTCTTCTTCTGAATCGCGGAAGTACGCGCCAGGAACCGTTATCGTTACGGGCTGCCCGGTGTAGACCGTGGCGCCCGCCTTGCTGCAGCTGCCCGCGCAGCCATACAAGTTGTACGTGCCGGTGAAGCTGCCGTTCGGATCGTCGATCGCGTTGTACTGTAACCGGTTGATAGACGCGGCATAGTAGCGCGCAAGAAGCGTGTCTTGACCGACTACCGTGCGCAGGTCGCCTTCAAAGATCGGTTCGTTATTGACTTCCCATTCACCGGGCGGCGTGAAGATGTTTTGCCAAGTGAAAACTTGCTGTCCGCCCGTGACGCCGCTGCCGTTATACTGCGGACATGCTAGCGCCGACGCACCATTCGGACTCTTCGAATCGAGCCCGCAAGGCGCGAATACCTGGTTGATGCCCATGACGTGGTTACCGTTCTGGTCTGTCCACGTTTGGCTTCCGAGATAGCTGCCCGTGAAGCTCGTGACGCTCGAGAAGTTGTAACGCATCTTCACGAGCTCGGTCTTATTGACATAGACGTTGCTAACGGGGAAGCAGCAAGCTTCCATCGTCGAGCTATAAGCGAAAGGATTATTCGCTACGCCCGGATTTGCCGGCGCGTTCGTCGTGAAGCCGACGCCCTTACCGTTAATCGTCGCGCTGCTCGGCAGATTCCAATACTGCGAATTGTTCGTGAGCGGACCGTAGAAGCTGTTCACACCATAGTCCAACACCCAGCCGAACTTTCCGTTCGTCGTAGTCCCGGAATAGCCGATGTTCATGAACGAGCCTTGCGTAGTACTATAACCCAACACCAGATTGCCGGTCGGTACTCGCGTCGGATCCTTCGTGCGGAAGTTCACCGTACCGCCGATCGCGTATGCAAGTTCCGGCGGCATCGCGCCGGGGCCCTTGACGATTTCCGACGACTGCAGCACGTACGGATTCAAGAACGTCGTGACGTAGTCGCCGAATTTGCCAACCGAAAGTGGATGGCCGTCGATGAACGACGCCGTTTCGAAGCCGAGGCCGCCGCGAATGGACGGAAACGTAATCGCACCAGGCGATGCATTGTTTGCACTCGTGCCCGGGTGATCGATAACGATACCCGGCGTTTGATCGAGCACGCGTTGCACTTGCGTCTGGCTCTGATTCGCGTAATCTGCCGAAGTAACGATCTGCGACGAAGCCGTCGTCGTATTGAACGTCCCACGCCCGACTGCGCGAACCGATGCAATGGTGCGCAGCGACGAGAACGTGATCGCGTTCATGACGACGTCAAGCTTATCGACTTCGCCGGCGAGCACTGCGAACGAAGGATCCGTTGCGGTATCGAAGCCCGCCTTGGTCGCCGTAACGCTATAAATTCCGGTCGCTACATTTGCGAATGAGAACGTGCCCGTGGCATCGCTCCGCGTCGATAATGTGGCAGTGCCCTTCATAGTAATGGTGACGTCGGCGATTGGGTTGCCGTTGCTGTCGTGCACGGTACCCTGAACGGCGCCGGTCGTCGATGCAGCCTGAGTTCCGCTCGATGTTTGCGCGAACGTCGTCACCATACTGAAAGGCCCGACGAGTCCAAGCGTCAACACAGCGGCTATCAGGATGCGTAAAAATCGATTCACGCGTCCTCCAATAATTGTTAGTTCAGCCGCGGCATAAATGCCGTGGCGTGCAAGTTCAATCTAGCAGCAATAAATTAAGGCTAGATTAGGAATTGACCGAGGTTGTGATTCTCGCGAGGTGATTAAAGCGCCTGGGCTTGCGCTAAAAAAATTTGTTGCGCGTTGACCGGAGCGTTGTTGCCCGGTTGAAGCCGGACGTAACTGCCGTCGGGACGCAATTCGCGCGCTTTTACGTTGTCCGCAAACAGCACGGAGAGTATGCGGCTGTGGATAACTTCGAGCAGCTGCGGATCGAGCACCGGCACGAGCGTTTCCACGCGGCGATCGAGATTGCGGCCCATCAAATCCGCTGAACCGACAAACATCTGACGGTTTCCGCCGTTCTCGAACTCGTAGATTCGCGAATGCTCGAGGAAGCGCCCAACGATACTCCGCACGCGAATGTTCTCGCTGACGCCGGGAATACCGGGCCGAACGATGCACATGCCGCGGACCTGTAAATCGATTGGCACACCGGCTTGCGACGCACGATACAGAGCGCGCGCAATCGACGTATCGGTGATCGCGTTGAGTTTGGCACGAATACCGGCAGGACGTCCGGTTCGCGCGTGTTCGGCTTCGCGGTCGATGTAATCGGTAAGCTCCGGACGCAAATTGACCGGCGCCACGAGCAGGTCTTCGTAGTCGGTGATCTTCGCAAAGCCGGTCAGCGAATTGAAGAGCTGCGTAACGTCCGTGCCGAGTTCGGCGCGGCACGTAAACAGGCTCAGGTCTGTGTATAACCGCGCGGTCTTCTCGTTATAGTTGCCCGTGCCGAAATGCATGTAACGGCGAATACCGTCTTCTTCCTGACGAACGACGAGCATCGCTTTCGCGTGGGTCTTAAGTCCTGCGAAGCCGTATACCACGTGCACGCCGGCACGCTCTAACCGCCGCGCCCAGTCGATGTTGTTCTCTTCATCGAAGCGCGCCTTGAGTTCGATCAGCACCGCAACTTGTTTTTCGTTCTCCGCCGCGTCGAGGAGTGCACGAACGATCGGCGAGTTCTTCCCCGACGTACGGTACAGTGTCGCCTTGATCGCAAGGACTTGTTCGTCTTCCGCCGCTTGGCGCAAGAACTGCACCACCGGATCGAACGATTCGTACGGATGATGCAGCACGATGTCGTTTTCGCGAATCGCGCCGAACATATCGGTGACGCCGATGAGGCGTTTCGGAATCGTCGGCGTGAATGGCCGATCGCGCAGCTGTGGATAATCGGGCAGGTTCACGATCGTCCAGAGATCGCCGAGCCCCATGAGACCCTGCACTTCATAGCAATCGACGGTCGTAAGGTCGAGCGCGTTGAGAAGCATGTCCCGCATGTATTCGGGCATACCGCGTTCGATCTCCAAACGCACGGGCTCGCCGAAGCGGCGGCGCTGCAGCTCCGACTCTATCGCTCGTAGCAAGTCGTCCGCTTCATCCTCTTGGAGATCCAGATCGGCGTCGCGCGTAACGCGGAACAGATACGATTCGCGAACTTCCATGCCGGGGAAGAGCGCGCTCAAATGATGCGCGATGAGATCTTCCAGCATGACGAACCAGCGCTGCCCTTCCGGTGCGCCGTCGACCGGAACGAAACGCTGTAGCGTCTGCGGGATTTTCACGCGTGCAAAATGCAACTCGACACCATCGGCCGTTACTTCTTCGAGTTCGACCGCGAGCGAGAGCGACAGATTCGAAATGTACGGAAACGGATGTCCCGAATCGACGGCCAGCGGCGTAAGCACCGGGAAGACGCGCTCGTCGAATGTGCGCTCGAGGTTTAGCCGGCGCTCTTCATCCAGGTCGCCGACGCGCCAAATCTTGATACCATGCGCTTCCAATTCGGGCAGCAGCGTGTCGTCGAGCAGATGCATCTGGCGGGCCAACGACACGCGCAGACGCTCGGAAATAGCGAGCAAGTGTTCGGACGGCAACCGTCCGTCTTCCGATCGGCGGAGGATCTGCGCTTCAATTTGCTGCTTGAGCGCGGCCACGCGAATCATGAAATATTCGTCGAGGTTCGTGCCGTAGATTGCGACGAACTTCAGCCTTTCAAGCAGCGGATTGCGGTCGTCCAGTCCCTCCTCGAGCACCCGGTCATTGAATTCGATCCACGAAAGTTCGCGGCTAAAGTACAGAGATGGGTCATCGAGACTGCGCGGCGCGGCTTCAAGCGGCGCAATGCGCGTTTCGGGACGTGACAGCATAGAAGCGTGGGATTCGCCGCCCCAGCGAGAAACTCTAGCGGTGTGACTTGGGGGGACTTGGCCGCTCACATACGGTC
>CAZHGH010000016.1:31409-34561 GCA_964531205.1 uncultured bacterium | reverse complement strand
GACGCCGCCCGCGGTATGGGAATGACGCCGGCCCAAGTCTTCACGCGCGTCGAATGGCCGCTCGCCTTTCCGTTTTTATTCTCCGGCGTTCGCACTGCTGCAACCGAAGTGATTGCAAGTGCGGTACTTGCATCGTTTATAGGCGCCGGAGGATTAGGCGAATACATCACGACCGGTCTGCATGGCGGCGACCCTGTCTATCTTTGGACGGGGGTGGCTTCTATCGCCGCAATCGCACTTTTGGCGGAATTCGCGCTTGCATTCGCGCAACGCCGTCTGGAAAGGACTGCATGAACTTCACTCGCCGCGAATCCATCGCACTCATCGGCGCCGCACTCGCACTTCCGCGCTGCAGCGGAGGCGGCGGTAACGGCGCGGTTCGCGTCGGTTCTAAAAACTTCGCTGAGGACATCACCATTGCCGAGATTTATGCAGCAGCGCTGGAACGCGCAAGCATTCCGGTCGAACGCCATATGAACTTGGGAAGCACGCAGATCGCGACGGCTGCAATGCAGCGCGGCGACATCGATTTGTATCCTGAGTACACGGGAACGGGACTCATCGACGTGCTCCATTTGCCCCCCATGCGCGATGCGGCGCAAATCTTCAAAACCGTCAAATCCGCATACGAGAGCCGCTTTAACATGACGTGGCTGCCGCCCTCGCCGATGAACGACTCGCAAGGGTTGGCGGTTACGCAAGCCGTTTCGCAGCGGTACAAGTTGCGCACACTTTCGCAATGCGCGCAACTCGCTCCGCAGCTGCGCCTCGCAGCGATTCCAGAATTTTTGACGCGCGCCGATGCGTTGCCGGGACTCCAAAAGTTCTACGGCGGCTTTCACTTCAAGACAAACGCAACATACGAAATCGGTTTGCAATATCAGGCGCTCCTGAACGGCGACGCCGACGTTGCGACCGCCTTCACTACCGACTCGCAGATCGGCACGGATAATCTTATCGTGCTGCAGGACGATCGTCATTTTTGGCCCGCCTATAACGTTGCGCCGGTCGTGCGGCAAGCGGCGTTGAAAACACATCCGCAAATTGCAACCGTACTCGATCGCATCTCACCGCTGCTCACCGATCCGGTCGTGCGCGCATTGAACTACGAAGTAAACGTCAAGCACACGGATCCCGCCGATGCGGCGCAGCAGTTCCTCAAGGAGCATTCGATCTGAACGCACGCGCCGGCGAACCGGTCGGCTTCGAATCCGTCGTCGCTCGCTACGCAGGCGCCAATCGCAACGCAGTCGACGGCGTCACACTCGATGTACCCTCCGGCAGCTTCACGGTACTTCTCGGTCCATCCGGCTGCGGGAAGAGCACGCTGCTGCGCACGGTCAACGCGCTCGTCGTGCCGGTTTCGGGCCGCGTACTAGTTGGGGGTAAAGATACCGCGAGCATCGATCACACGTTGCTGCGGCGCAGGATCGGTTACGTGATCCAAGCTGTGGGCTTGTTTGCGCATATGACGGTTGCGGAAAACATAGCCGTAGTCCCATCGCTGCTGCGTTGGGATCGCCGGCGCATCGAGTCGCGTGTGGAGGAGTTGCTGCAGCTCGTCGGTTTAGATCCGCAAGCGTATCGCTCGCGGTATCCGCGGGAACTCTCCGGCGGCGAGCAGCAACGCGTCGGCGTGGCACGCGCCATCGCGGCGGAGCCGCCGGTATTGCTGATGGACGAACCATTCGGTGCGGTGGACGCGATCGTACGCGAGAGCCTGCAAAACGAGATGCTGCGCATCGTGCGTACGCTGCGCACGACCGTTCTTTTTGTCACCCACGACGTCGACGAAGCGCTCAGACTCGCCGATCGCATCGTCGTGATGCGCGACGGGCGCGTCGAGCAATACGATACGCCGCTGCACATTCTTACCAAGCCCGCAACGCCGTTCGTCGCCGAACTCTTAGACGCGAAAGATACGATGCGCCGGCTCTCGTTGATGACAACTGCCGACGCGGCCGTGACCGACGACACGCAAGCAGACGGCGCCATCGATGCATCGGCATCGTTACGCGATGCACTCAACCGCCTCTTGAACGGCGCGCGGCGGCTCGCGGTAGAACGCAATGGCGAACGGATCGGTACGCTCGGGTTTGAGGAAGTGCGTCTGGCGCTTCGACATGCGGGCAAAGCGTGAGCTACCTCACTGCGCATCTGCCGATGATAGGCGGGTTGACGCTCCAGCATCTCGGATTAGTATTTTCCGGCTTGGCGCTTGGACTCGTGATTGCCACGCCGCTCGGGATACTGGCAGCGCGCATCCCAAAGTACGATGCGCCGATATTCGGCATCGCCGGCGTGATCTACACGATTCCGTCGCTCGTGCTGCTGGCAATCGCTGTGAAGTATTTCGGCCTTGGCTTTTGGCCTGTCGTATTCGTGCTCGCGGCGTACGCGCAGTTTATTTTGATCCGCAATATCTCCGCGGCGCTACGCGGGGTACCGCAAGCGCAAGTTGACGCAGCGCGCGGACTCGGCTTTTCCTCGTGGCAACGCTTTTGGCGTGTCGAGATTCCGCTGGCCACACCGCAGCTGCTTGGCGGCGTACGGCTCACGACAGTCGCACTGATCGCGATCGCGACGCTCGGCGGTTACGTCGGCGCGGGCGGCTTAGGAAACGAGATTTTCTTCGGCTTGCAGCGGCAATACGTGCCCGAAACGTTGGCCGGCAGCATTCCCGCAGCCGCGCTTGCCATTATCGCGGACGCCGTATTTCGCGGCTTCGAACGCGCAGCGCTCCGCAAAACGGCCGGCTAGACTTTCGTGCAGTAATCGCTTCCCGTCGGTTTAAATCCGCGTGCGGCGCGGCGTTCGAACGTGCGATCGATGCGCGCCGGAGAAGTCAACTTCCACACGACTGCACCGTGCATTATCTGATTACCGGTGTAAAATGTTCCGATCCACGTCCACGCATTGCTCTTGGGGCCGCCGGAGGCGTTCACCGCATACGAGCCGTCGTAGTGGAAGTCTTCATAGATCCACTGTTTCTTCGCCTCAACGTAGCCCACGTACGCAATACCGCCGCGCGCGCTCGATTGATCGCCCCAGCGCACGGTCGTCCATGCGCTTCCGGGCGCGGGAGCTATGTGCCATCGCGTCGTGTATTGCTGGAAGTGGCAATTCCACGTTCCGGCAAACGCTTGTGCGAA
>CAZHGH010000016.1:23180-31309 GCA_964531205.1 uncultured bacterium | reverse complement strand
TACGGACGCAAGTATCGCTGCAACCATTGTGCTTCCAATCGCAACCGCTCTACGCGGTGCAGCGGCGATCCGGTTCGAGACAGATCGTGATTCTCGCCGGGAAAATCGACGTACTCCACCGTCCGGCCGAGCATCTTGAGTGCCGCGAATTCCTGCAACGTTTGATCGATCGGCGTTCGAATGTCTTCCTCGCCGTGCAGAATGAATAGTGGCGTATGCACGTTCTCAACGTACGTCAGCGGCGATTCCGTGTAGTTCAAACTCTTCGGATCCCACGGATTGCCGAAGCCGTACGTATTGAAGTCGCCGAAGCCGTTGGTCGATGCAAAATCCGCGACGAGTTGCTCGCTGGTGAGATTACTCACAACGCGCTCGGCAATCGCGGCTTTGTAACGGTTCGTGTGCGAGATAACCCAAAGCGTCGCGTAACCGCCGTAGCTGCCGCCGCTGACGCCCAGACGCCCGCTATCGACGCTAGAACGCGTCGCCACTTCATCCATCACGCGCTGCACGTCGTCGAACATCGCGTTGCCCCAATTCCGGTTGAGCGCCGCTTCGAAGGCGTAGCCGTGACCGACGCTGCCGCGCGGATCTGAAAACACGACGTTGTATCCCTGACCGGCTAGATATTGAAGTTCGTGAAAGAACGTCTCGCCGAACTGCGTTTGCGGACCGCCGTGAATGTCGAGAATTGTGGGACGCCGGCCTACGGCTTTTGGACCGACTGCAGGCATAAACCACGCCTGAACCGTGAATCCCGCATCATCCTTGATTGAAAACTCTTGCGGTTTCGAGAGCTGCACCTGCGAGAGATAGGCGTCGTTCATCGCCGTGATGCGCCGGCTCTTTCCGGTTGAAAGATCGAGCACGTATACGTCGCGCAGATGCGTGAAGTCGGAAAACGTGTACGCAACGTAGCGGCCGCGATCGTCCATCGTGCATTCCGCGGCTTCGCCGCCCGACGTCAACTTCGTGATGGCGCCGGTCTGCGGATCGAGTTTGACGAGTGCACTCGAGCCGGGTTGATTTTCATTGAGAAGTGCGAAAGCGTCGCGGGGCGCGAAGAACGGGCCGCAAAGACCCCCCGGCTCACCCATGTCTGCGAGCACCGTATCGCCGTAGTCGAACGTGTTTTTCGCAATGATCGTGCGCGCGTTTGCGCCGGATGCGGAAGATCGAACGAGCGCCGCCATCGCAGCCGGATCCAAAACGTCGCCGCGCAACGACCAGACCGCACCACTGCGATCGAATCCGGCCAAGTAATTGGCGCGTTCGGATGAGATCAACTTGTGCATGACGCCGCCGTGTGACGGAATCGTGTAGACGTCGTTTGGTCCGGCCGCGACCGATTCATAACGAAGCGAATCGAAGGCAATGGTTTTATCGTCGGGCGACCACTGCGGATTCCCCTCGGACCAGCGCGTCCCGCTTGTTAACGCGCGTGCGCCGCTTCCATCGCCATTCATCACCCAAATGTGCGGGTGCCGGTCGTACGTATAACCCGCGCCGTTTGCTTCAAATAGCAGGTGGTGAATGATGCGGACGTCTGTTTTCTTCTGGTCGGCTTTCGGCTTGAATCCGGCTGCTTTAAAATCGATGTACGCGGCATGCGATGGATCGAGCGTCACCGACGTGAACGCGATATGCTTTCCGTCATGTGAATACACGGGGCCGCCGGCTCCGGATTTCAGATGCGTAAGCTGTTTTACGCGTCCCGTGCTTACGTCGTAGGAATAAATCTGCGGATGCTCGCCCTTCTTCGACGGTCCGCGCACGAAGGCGATCGTCCGGCTATCCGGCGACCATACCGGATTGGAATCGTGATGCGTGTTCGTCAAGCGCCGCACCGCGCCGCCCGCTGTATCGACCAAATACAAATCGGTGTCGTACGTGTCTTTGGGTCCGTTCATGCGCGATGCAACAAACACGACGCGCGATCCGTCCGGCGAGATCTGCGGATTCGAAACGAAGACCAATTTGTAAAGGTCCTCGGCCGCGACGGGCCGCGGAGCCGCCTGAACGGCGGCGGCCGGAATCAACCCCAGTGCCAAAACAACGGCAGCGCAAAACCAAACGATACGAGCCTTCATGCGGCCCGTTACCAAAGATGCTGCTAACGTTCCTGTTACGGAGTTCGAAGCAGCAGATTGACGCTAAAGCGTTCTGCCTTGTCCGTCCAAGATCGCGCTAATGCATAGCCCGTTCGTTCGGCTAATGCGGCGATATCGTCCATGGAATATTTATACGAGGACTCCGTGTGTATGCGCTCGCCCCGCGCAAACGGAACCGTCATACCCAGCTGCTCGATATGCACTTTATGAGCCCGCGCCGCCTCCAAATATGCGCATACACGTCCATTTTGCGCGTCGTACTTCGCCAAATACGTAAAATCGCGCAGATTGAAATCTGCGCCGACTTCGCGGTTCATGCGGCTCAGCAGGTTCTTGTTGAATGCCGCGGTGACGCCGGTCGCATCGTCATACGCCATCTCCAGCACGTGCGGGTCTTTCTTCAGATCCGTGCCGAGCAGCAGACCATCGCCCGGTTTGAGCGAGGCGCCAAGGCCGGTCAAAAGCGCACGCGCTTCGTCGGGCTCGTAGTTACCGATATTCGAGCCCATGAACATTGCAAGCACGCGCCCCGATCGCTTCAGCGTGCCGGTTCCAAGAATGCTGAAGTAGTCCGCGGCGTAGGCAGTCACGCTGAGCGTGGGATACGCTTCCACAAGCGCTTGCGTAGACGCGCGTAACGCTTCGCCGGAAATATCGATTGCGGAATACTTGAGAGTACGCTGCACGCGCAATGCTTCATCGATCAGAATGCGTGTTTTTACCGCACTGCCGCTTCCAAGTTCGATGAATTCGATGGGATTGCCGAGCGCGCGAACGATCTCCCATCCCCAGTCGCGTAAGATCTCCGTTTCTGCGCGCGTGAGATAGTATTCGGGCAAAAGTGTGATTGCATCGAAGAGCGCGGATCCCAGCTCGTCGTAAAAATATTTGGACGGCAGGCGCTTCGGCGACATTGAAAGCCCGCTGCGCACGTCCTCGGCGAACGACCCCGCGTGTCTTGGCTGTGGCCCTGCGATAAGTTGCAAACGATCCGGGGTTTTTGTGATTGACGCGCTCATTCTCGTCCTCCTTACCCCAAAACGCCGATTTAAGCCCGGCGGATGCATGCTACGGAGCCCAGAACCGGGGAATACTCCCTACCGGAGGACTATAGCACGCATGATAAGCCAGGATGTCAGCATTTCCGTCGACGGCTCACAGATGCCCGCATACCTTGCACGGCCCGAGGAAAACTCCGGCGCGCATCCTGCAGTAATCGTGCTGCAAGAGGTCTTCGGTTTTACCCCCGAAGTGCGTCGAGTAACCGATTTGCTGGCGAGCACGGGTTACGTGGGTTTGGCGATCGATTATTATCATCGCGTGCATCCGCGCCTAAGCGAACCATACACCGAAGAAGGAAATAAGAACGCGTGGGCAGCTGCAACGCAGATTACGGCAGAGTCTCTTATGCAGGATGTCCGCGCCGCCATTGAGTGGCTCGATCAACAAAGCTTTGTGCGCGAGGGAAAAGTTGCGACGTGGGGATTCGGCTTTGGAGGAACCGCGGCGTTTGTAACTTCGTCGTTGCCGCAACTCAGCGGCGCGATTTGCTTCTATCCGAGCAACGTCGCAACGCCGATGCCTGCAGGCGGCGAACCACCCATCGAACACGCATCTGAAGTGACAGTTCCCCTGCTGATTATCTTCGGCGAAAAAGATTACTACATCTCACGCTACGACATGGATCGCATCTATAGCGCACTGCAAGCGGCCGGAAAAGATTTTCGCTGCCAAATCTATCCGAACGTCGGGCATTCATTCTTCCGCCACGGCCGTCCGGAGGCTATCATCGAAACGCAGCGCTACTCCGACGAAGCGGTCGCGCAGGCCGTCGCGGACTCGTGGGATTTGGTGCGCAAGTTTTTGCGCGACACGTTCAGCCGGACACGAGCGCGCGCAGCCGTGACCGGTGATATCCGTACAGAGCGTACACCGCAAGTCCAATCGCAAACCATACGATAAACCGGATCCACGTCGGAAGCCCGAGGCCGTAGGCCATAAAATAGAAGCAGCCACCGGCGCCCAGAATCGTAATCACGGGCATCAACGGAACGCGAAATCCGCGTTTTACTTCAGGCTGCAGAATGCGCAGCACGAGCACCCCGATGCACACGATGCCGAACGCAGAGAACGTGCCGATGTTTACGAGATTGAGCAAATCCGCGAGCGGAAACGATGCAGCAAGCACTGCGACAACTAGTCCCGTAATCATCGTCATGCGCGCGGGCGTGCGAAACCGCGCGTGCACGCGTGCGACGCCCGGCGGAAGCATCCGGTCGCGTGCCATTACATAAAAGATGCGGATCTGCCCGAGCAGCGACGTCAGCATAACCGTTGTATTGCCTGCGAGTCCGCCGATCGCGACGATCCAATACACCAAGCGGGACGCATGCGCGGCGCTCACCGCGTCCAGCATCGCTGCGCCTTCGCTGAGTTTCGTATACTGCAGCGCACCGACGGTCACGAACGACATCGACATGTACAGCAGCGCGCCAAGAAAAAGCGAGAGCATGATTCCTATTGGTACGTCGCGCACCGGATTGCGCGCTTCTTCAGACGCGACCGTTACGGTATCGAAGCCGATGTACGCGTAAAAGACAAGCGCGGCACCGGTCACCACGCCATGCCAGCCCTTTGGTGCGATAGGATGAAAGTTGCCGGCGTGCACGCTGCCTACGACTGCGGCAACGAAGACGATCATCGTGACGATTTGAAGTGCAACCAGCACGCCATTTACGCTCGCGGATTCCCGAATACCGATTGCAACGAGGATCGTAACCGCCACCGTTACAAGCGCCGCGATGAGGTCCAATTGCGGATGCGCTGCAAACGGCGCTGCCGTCTGCAGTACGAACGGCAGATGCATGCCGGCGTCGCCGAGCAAATGCTGTAGATAATCCGACCACGACGAAGCCGTCGGCGCGAGCGATAATCCGTATTCGAGAATCAAATCCCACCCGATCACCCATGCAATCAGCTCGCCAAGCGTCGCGTATGCATACGTGTACGCGCTTCCGGCAACCGGCACCATAGAGGCAAACTCGGCGTAACAAAGCGCCGCGCACAAACAAATAAGTCCGGAAAGCGCATATGCAAAAACCACCGCCGGTCCGGCGGCGTGAGCGCCTGCGCCGATGGTCGGAAAGATACCGCCGAGCATAGTGCCCAAACCGATTGCGGTGAGCGCAGGCCATCCCAGCGCACGGCGCAGCGTCGGTCCTTCGGCTTCAGGCAACGTCCACGCGAGCGGCTGCCGGGCGAGCAACCGCCGCATGAGATGCGTCATGCGCTGCTACGTGGTCTTCGGGCAGAGCGAGTAGAGCGAGTTTTCAGCCTGCATATCCGCTTTCAGCGATGCGGGCCGGATGTAGAGCGCGAAATATTTCGAGTCGTCGATCGTCGTGCTCATGCCCTCTATTTGTTGCTCTACACGAGTGTTGCCGCGGTTGCTCTCGCCTTGCGCGGTGAAGTATTCCGCTTGTTGCGACCCGCAGAGCTTAACAGTCTTGCGTTTGACGTCGTGCATGCCTTTAGTGCCGCCCAGAGGTGATGCAGTACCGAAGTCCGACGTGGTCATGCCCTTGTCGCCGCGCACGATCATCAAAATCTGTCGATCGTTCGTATTCGTTCCGGTCATCCAGAGCTGCATGCGTCCGAACATTCCCGGAGTGGATTTCCATCCGGCGGGCGGTTGAAACGCCGTATCTTGCGCCGGACTGCTGCATCCCGAAAGCGCGGCGCCAATGCAAACGGCCGCGAGCACAGACGAAACCCGCTTATTCATCGGCGGTGTATTTGCGGTTCGTAGCCCACAATCTTTGCCCAGCGGTCCACGATATCGTCAATATACGCGCGTGTCTCCGGATATGGCGGGACGCCCCGGTACGCACTTACCGCACCAGGACCGGCGTTGTACGCGGCGAGAGCCGCAGCGTAAGGGTCGGGATAAACGCCGTCGTAGGCGCGGACGTACGAAGCGAGCAGTGCCGCGGCGCCGTCGATCGCGGAGAACGGCTCGAACGGATCGACACCCATTCCGTATGCGGTTGAAAGCATGAACTGCGCGATGCCCACTGCACCGGCAGCGGATAATGCACGAGGATCGAAAGCCGACTCTTGCAGCAGCGTTGCACCCAAAAACTCGGGCGGGAGATCGTGTGCGCGTGCAGCCTGCACAGTTGCGCCCGCAAGACGTAAAGCGTCGACCGGCGCGATGCGCGGGTTTGTGCGAAGAATCGCACGCGTGATTGCAAGGACCGGATCGCGAACCGGCGGCCCGTCGCGTAATAAACGCAGGCCGAATACTGTATCCGCATACGCGGGCGCATGCCAGCTTAAGGCGCTGTTAACGACAGTGGGTATGTACACCGTGTTATTGTGGGATCGAACCTGTGTTTGGTTCGAACATGCACATGCCATAAGGAAGACGATTACAAGAAATGGCTGTACTCGCAGCGCTAATAGTCCTCGCAGTCGGCGATTTCGGCTCAACGTTCTTCTACCACGTGCCGCAGCACCTATGGTTCACTCTGCATCTGCGCACGCATCACGATCGCCGTAGGCCGTACTGGGATCATGCCGTGCTCTCGCTCGATCCGTGGATTCTGCTCGACGGATTCTTGGGTGCATTACCATACATGCTCGTCGCCGCGATCCTGTGGAAAGTTTCATGGCAAGGCGCACTCGTAGGCCTAGCTTTGGGTCAGCTGCACGTGTGGTGGCGGCATACGACAGAAATCGGATGGCGCACACCGGCGTGGCTCGCCGCGCCGCTGCGGGCCGTCTGGATCGTGCTTCCCGAGGACCATGACGGTCATCACCGAAACCCAGAGGTCGAGTTCGGCGATATCTTCCGCTTTTACGATGCCCCTGCGCGGGCGCTCTTGGCCAAACTCGCCCCGACCCGCCGGAGGCTGCGGAAGACCGTGAAGAGGTTACAAAGCACTTGACCAAACGGGCGCTCTTTTTGATTTCGGATACTGGAGGCGGCCACCGCAGCGCCTCCAACGCGATCACCGCGGCATTGGACGAAATCCGGGAGCCCAACCGCTTCGAACATCGTATAGACGATGTCGCCGCGCACTGCTCGTTTCCGCTCACGCAATTAGGCTGGGGCTACTCGGCTGCGTTGCGCTATGCGCCGCCAGTGTACGGAGCGCTTTACTACGCAACGAATGGCCGGCGCCGCTATAAGGCGCTGGTGCGCTTTTGCGAGCCGCTCTACCGCGAGCGGCTGCGCGACCTTTTCCTGAACTATAAGCCGGATGTCATCGTCTCGGTGCATCCGCTGCTCAACCACGCAGCGCTTCGCGCACGTGCAGACGCGAAGATGCAGCACGTACCGATCATCACGGTGATAACGGACCTTGGCAAAGTGCACGAATCGTGGCTCACGCCTGAGGCGGACGCGGTTGTGGTTCCGGCCCGCGAAGTGTACGAACGCGCCATTTCGCGTGGCGTTTTGCCGTCGCGTTTACGCATGCTCGGACAGCCGATTCATCCGAAGTTCGACGACGTCACCGGGAGTAAGGAAGAGCTGCGCGCGCAGCTGCGCTTACCACAAAACCAGTTTGTTACGCTGCTCATGGCCGGCGGCGAAGGCGGCGGCAAATTGATGCCGACGACGCTCGCGCTCGCGAAGGCGAAATTGCCGATGCATTTGGTCGTCGTGTGTGGGCGCAACGAAACGCTGCGCGCGAAACTCGAAGATCTTGCGCCAACGCTTCCCACGCCGATGACCGTCATGGGCTTCACCGACAAAATCCCCGAGCTCATGCGCGCGGCGGATCTGCTGGTTACGAAAGCGGGTCCCGGAACGTTGGCCGAAGCTAATGCGGCTCAATTGCCGGTCGTCGTTTACGATTACGTGCCCGGACAGGAACGCGGCAACGTCGAGTTCGTGCGCCACAACGGCATCGGATTAGTCGCGATTCACAGTACGGCCGAAGTGGTGCGCGCTGTGGATCGCCTTGTGAAGAACGAGTCGCTTGTCGCGCAAATGCGCCACAATCAGGAACT
>CAZHGH010000016.1:0-23080 GCA_964531205.1 uncultured bacterium | reverse complement strand
CGCGGATTTTGAGTCAGCGTTTCTATTCGATGCAATAGCGCTTGTTTTCGTGCGATGTTTTCCGGAGTAACGCTGTTCAGACAGACGCCATAAATACCCGTGAGGAAGTTCGCCCAAGCCTCATCGGCATGCGTTTCAACGTCTTCTAAGCCGAGTTTCGCCGCTTCTGCGATGAACCGCCGGCGAAAGAGCACTGGATCGCATTCCTGTTCGAAATAATCCGGCGGAACGTACCATTCCCCATCGATAATATACGCCGGTCCAGGCCGGCCGTCGCGCCGTTCGACGGCGGCAAGCCGTAGAAAATTTGTAATTACGTATGTGACGTCTTGAAGATCGCGAATGTCGTCGGATACCTGCATGCACGTAGTCTAACGTGCGAATGCTTCGATGGCGCTCGAATGAATATCGAAGTGCGCTTGCAAGTGTTGCCAACCGAGCGGAGTTACATCGAGGGAACGGCGTTCTGTTCCGCGCTGTAGCCACGACTCGTCCATCATCCGGTGCAACAGTGCCTTTCCTAACGGTCCCGACAGATGTTGCCGTCTTTGCGTCCAGTCGATGCACGTCTTCGCAAACGGACGATCTGCACGCAGCACAGCAACAACATCGATCTCGAGCCGTTGGAAAAACGCGATGCCTTTTTCCGTAACGGCGAACCCGGAATCATGGCGCTCGCACTGCCCGCGATCGACAAGTTTGTCCGCAATCTGCACGGCGATCGTTCCGGCGAGATGATCGTAGCATGTTCGGGCTACCGAAAGACGCTGCATTTCAAGCGATTGCCGGAGAGACCGCACTTGCGGAGCAGGCCCAATCGTGCTGAGCGTTTCTATCGCGTGCGCGATCTCCGCGCTTGCAATTTCGAAATAGCGATGGCGGCCCTGAACGCGCACGCGCACCAAGCGCGCGGCCTCGAGCTTCGCCAAATGGGAACTCGCCGTTTGTGCGGTGACGCCCGCGATACGAGCCAGCTCGCCCGCAGGCAGCGCGCGCCCATCCATCAGGGCGGTCATCATGCTGCCGCGCGCGGGTTCGGCAAGGAGTGCCGCTACGGGCGCAATCTCAGATTCAAGGCGCATTAGCGGTGGTCGCGCATAATGGAACTTATCGGCCGCAGGACCGTAAGTATTCCGTAGGGGGTCGACATGCATGACATAAAGCAGCGGTTGTCTCTATTATGGCTCTTCGCGCTACTCAATTACCTGTATGCGGACGTGATTGCCCTGTGGGCTATCGTCGGCGCGCCGAAGGATGAGGCCCCACATCTATCAGATTTGGCTCTGCTGGGTTCATCGGTTTTGATGGAAATACCCATCGCCATGATTGTGGCGAGTCGACTGCTTCCATTTAGGGCGAACCGGCCGGCAAATATCATCGCCGCCGTCATTGTGACGCTTGTAAACGGTGCCGTGACCTTCGTTGTGCCTCTTGCCACCAGTGCCCGGCCGCCTGCTTTTTCATCGTACTTGTTCTTCGGAACGATCGAAACCGTGTGCACCGTAATCATCATCTGGCAAGCGTGGACTTGGTCAAGGGATGAAGCCGCAGTTAGTCCGGAGCGGATCGTCTCACGATGGCACACGCTGCAGTAGTTTTGCCGATATCGCCAGCAGTAAGCCGCGAGGTGTGATCTTCGGCGAGAGTGCAACGAGTTTATTAAAGACGCCCGGAACGACCACGTCTTTCCCGCGCATCATCCCGTCGATTCCGGCCTTTGCTACGCTCGCGGCGCCGGCGAGCGGCAATCGAAACAGTAAGAGCGATTCGGCTTTCGCACGTTCCTGAAATCCGGTAGCAGTCGGCCCCGGACAAAGACACGTTACCGTGACGCCGCTTCCCCGCAATTCATAAGCGACCGCTTCCGAAAAGGAAAGCACAAAAGCTTTGCTTGCATAGTATACGGCTGCCGTGGGTCCGGGAACGAATGCGGCCGTCGATGCAACGTTCAGAATTTTTCCGGACTTACGCACGAGCATCGCGGGCAGATACCGGCGCGTTAAGCGCGTTAGCGCAACGACGTCGAGCTGAATTTCGTCGAGCAGCTGCGCTTCACTCAACCTTGCGAACTCGCCGTAATTGGCAAATCCGGCGTTGTTTATCAGCACGTCGCACACCGGAACGCGCTCGAGCAGCGCATCGATCGCGCCGGCAGCGCTGAGATCTAGGGCGATCGTTGTAACGTTGACGCGATATTTCGAGCGCAACTCCTGTGCGTTACGTTCGAGGTTTCCGGCCGAACGCGCTACTAACGCGAGATCGTAACCGGCCTGCGCCAAGAGCCTTGCAAACTCAAGTCCAAGGCCGTAGGACCCGCCGGTAACGAGCGCAAGTTTAGCCGCCATGCTCCTGTAAACCGCCGCGGAACGCGACCGTTGCGGCGCCGACTTGGCCCGCATCGTTTCCGAGCTTCGCAATAACGATCTTGGTCGTGCCTTTCGGGACCATCGTCGTGAGATCGTCTACTGGTCCGCGCACGGCCTCGAGCATAAAATCGCCGGCGCTGCTCACGCCGCCGCCAAGCGCAATCATCTCGGGATTGACGAACGCGATGATGTTTGCAAGACCGACGGCAAGATCGCGCGTGTAGTTGTTCCACGCAGCCACAGCGTGCGCGTCGCCGGCCTGCGCGGCGCGCCGAATCGCTTTCGAGCCCAGTTTGTCCGGGCTTTTTTCGAGCAGCATGCTGCGCGGAAATGACGGCGCAACGGCAAACGCGTGCCGAATGAGTCCGGTGCCCGAGGCTTGCGCCTCGAAGCAGCCGATCTTTCCGCATCCGCAAATGAACCCGTCCGTCGCGCGAATCTGATGATGGCCTATCTCGCCGGCGCCGGCGCGATTCCCGATGACCAGTTCGCCATTGCAAACGATGCCGCCGCCGATGCCCGTTCCGAGCGTGATCAGCACGAAGTTCTTCGTGCCCTTGCCCATGCCGAACGTGTACTCGCCGAGCGTCGCACAGCGCGCATCGTTCGCAACAAAAACCGGCATAGAAAAGAGTTCGCGCATGCGGGTCCCGAGCGGAACGTTCGACCACATGAAGTTCGGCGAGTACAATACCGTACCGGTTTTGAGATCGATGTTGCCCGGCGAGCCGATGCCGATACCGGCGAGTTCTTTTTCTTTACCGTCCTTGATCGCGGGACGCACGACGTTTTCAATCGCTGCGATCACCGCGTCGAACGAACGGTCTTCAATATCCTGCTCGTGCTGAGCGAGAATCGTGCCGTCTTCTTGCACTACGCCCGCGGTCACGTGTGAACCGCCGAGATCGACGCCTATCGCCTTACGCAAGGTAGCTCCTAAAGTAACGCAGTTTCGGGGGCAGTTTCTGTCCCGCCGTCGAAGCCCCTATCCGCCATGGAAACCATTGACCTTATCGCCCTGCGCGATTTTACGCGCGAGACCGGCCAGCCCACTCATCCGGAACTGCTCGACGCGCGACCGATAGAGCGCGTGAAGAAAATTGAAATCGATGAAGAGCACATCACCGTAACGTACAACCAAGACATTACGCGGTATTACAACGCGAATGAGATCGTGCAACGCGAATGGGAGTACAAATACAACGACGATCCGGAGATGGTCGCGGCGATCGCAAAGGTCATCGAACTCGCGCGTAAGCATCACAAAGACATGCCGGAGAACGTGGCATGTCCGCCGGGGTGCGCGGAATGCTGCAGCGGATACGAGCCGTTCGTAAGCCGCGCGGATGTGGATCGCATGGCGCAATTCCTGCACATGACGCCGAGGGAAGTTCTGGACGAGTACATCGTCAAGCGCAAATCTGCCGACGGGTACTATCTCGGCTGGATTCGCAAAGTGACCGACGATGTGGCGGACCAATGCGTGTTTTTAAAAGAAGCGCGGCCCGGACGCTATTATTGCGGAATCTATGAAGCGCGTCCCGGTGATTGCCGCGACTTCACGCCGATTGGATGCCAGGACGTAAACACCGACATTCCGCATAACAAGCCGATCAAGATCGGAGCGCCCTTCCAACCCAAACACAGGAAGCGCCGGAAGCGATAAGAACCGTGCGAGCATGCTCGCACTTTTACTAGCTGCCGCAATTTCGGCACCTGCGCCGGACACCGCTTTGCATTGGCGCAACATCGGACCGTTTCGTGGAGGACGCACCGTAGGAATAAGCGGCGTTCCGCAACAGCCCGGTACGTATTACATGGCGCCGACGGACGGCGGCATTTGGAAAAGCAACGATTTCGGGCGCACGTGGAAGCCGATCTTCGACGGACAGGACACAGGTTCGATCGGCGCGCTCGCGGTTGCGCCAAGCGATCCGAACGTTATCTACGCGGGATCCGGTGAAGGTTTGCGGCGGCCCGATCTGTCCGTCGGAAACGGCATCTACAAATCGTCCGATGCGGGCAAAACGTGGACGCATCTAGGACTGCGCGACGGCCAGCAAATCAATGGCGTCGCCGTCGATCCGCGCGATCCGAACAGAGTCTTTGCGGCGGTTATGGGGCATCCATACGGTTCGAACACCGAACGCGGCCTGTATCGCAGCACCGACGGTGGGCAAACGTGGACGTGCGTGCTCTGCAAAAATGACGGCAACACGGGCGCAGCGACCGTCGTCATCGACCCGAAGAATCCGAACGTCGTCTATGCGAACCTGTGGGCATCGCGTAATCCGCCGTGGCGCCTTTCCGATATGCTGCAGTTGTCGCAAAACGGCGGTGTGTACAAATCCGCCGACGGCGGCACAACCTGGACGCAGTTGCACGGTGGATTGCCAAGCAAACTTGGGCGCGTGGGCATCGCCGTCGCGCCCAGCGACGACAGCCACGTGTACGCATGGGTGAACACCGACACCGATTGCGGCATTTATAGTTCGGCTGATGCGGGTACGACGTGGACGCGTGTCAACAAAGAAGACCGGATCTGCGGACGCGGCGATGACTTCTCCGGCATCGCAGTGGATCCGGCCGACGCAAATATCGTCTACGTTGCAAACACGACTTTTTATCGCTCCACCAACGGCGGCAAGACGTTCACCGGCATCAAAGGCGCGCCGGGCGGCGATGATTACCATTCGATTTGGATCGATCCGGGCAATCGCAACATCATTTTGCTGGGCGTGGATCAAGGCGCAACGCTCTCCGTGAATTACGGGCAGACGTGGAGCACATGGTACAATCAGCCGACGGCGCAGTTCTATCACGTTATTACGGACGATCGCTTTCCGTATTGGGTATTCGGCGGACAGCAAGAGAGCGGCAGCGCCGAGGTTGCGAGCCGCAGCGATGACGGCTCCGTTTGGGTGCGCTACTGGCATCCGGTCGGCGCGGAAGAGTACGCGTACGTCGCGCCCGATCCGCTGCATCCGAACATCATTTACGGTGCTGGCGCGGGACACGTAACGCGTTATAACGAGCTCACGCAGCAAGTGCAAACCGTCTCGCCCGTATTCGGCGGGCGCTTCAATGCGCAGGGCTACAGGTATAACCGCACCAACCCGCTCGTCTTTAATCGCGTCGACAAGAGAACGCTGTATTTAGGGTCCAGCGTCATCTTCGCAACGCGTGACGGCGGCCGCAATTGGACCGCAATCAGCCCCGACCTCACGCGCAAACATCCCGGTGTGCCGGCAAATCTCGGCGCGTTCAAATCGTCGCCGCTCGCTAAGGAGCAGCGCGGCGTCGTGTACAGTATCGCCCCGTCGTACATCGACAAAGACGAGATCTGGGCAGGCACCGACGATGGCCTAGTGTGGCTAACGCGCGACGGCGGTAAACACTGGAGCAACGTCACCCCGCCTTTCATGGGTCCGTGGAACAAAGTCACGCAAATCGATGCGTCGCATTTCGATCGCGAGACCGCTTACGTTTCAGTGAGCCGCTTTCGGCTTGACGATCTGCGCCCGTACATCTATCGCACGCACGACGGCGGCAAGCATTGGCAGTTGATTACGAAGAATTTGCCGAGCGACGCACCGGTAAACACCGTGCGCGAAGATCCCGTTCGGCGCGGATTGCTCTTCGCCGGTACGGAGCGTACCGTGTATCTCTCGTTCGATGACGGCAACCACTGGCGCTCGCTCCAGATCGATTTACCGTCAACATCGATACGCGACCTCGTCGTGCACGGTAATGACCTCGTCGTCGGTACGCACGGGCGTTCCTTTTGGATTCTCGACGATATCGAGCCGTTGAGGGATGCCGGCTTCGACCAGCTCAACCATGCGTATTTGTTCAAGCCCGTAACGGCATACCGGATGCGGCGCGATACGTGGACCGACACACCGCTTCCGCCCGAAGAGCCTGCGGGCGAGAATCCGCCGGACGGAGCAGTTATCGATTACTATTTGCCGAGCGATGCGCGCGGGCCGCTGACGCTCTCCATTTACGACGGCGCGGGAAACTTAGTTCGCACGTTCAGCAGCGCGGAAAAACCGGAAGCGATCAATCCCGAAATCGTTGTACCGACGTACTGGGTACGGCCGGCGCGCATTCCGGCCGCTACGCCCGGGTTGCACCGGTTCGTATGGGACTACCGCTATCCGCGTCCGAAAGCTGTAAGCTACGATTACCCAATCTCTGCGATTCCGCACGACACGCCGCTCGCGCCGGAAGGCGTTCTTGCGTTGCCCGGGCGGTATACAGTGAAACTTAGCGTTGACGGCCGCACGTATGCGCAGCCGCTTACGCTCAAGATGGATCCGCGCGCATCCATAACGGCAGTACAGCTGCACTCGCAATACGCGCTAGCCCAGAAGATCGTCTCGCTCATGGCAAAGACGTCATCGAATAAACGCCTGGCTCGCTATAACATGCAACTCAGTGCATTGCTCGATGCAGTGGAAAGTGCCGATGCGCCGCCCGTAACGTCGGTCGTCCAAGCAGTGCACGCGATCGAATCCAAACTCGCAGGTCTTCATTAGGAGAAAACACATGCGCCAGCACATGGAGACGCGAACCTCAATATCGCGGTTCGGCGAGCCGATCGAGAGCGAACTGCCCGACGACATTCGTTCGGTGTACGAGAAAAATCGTGAAAAGATCGGTTTCGTTCCCAACGTCTTTCGTGCATATGCGAAACGCCCGGAACACTTCAGGGCGTTTATGGCCTATCACGACGTCTTGATGAAGGGCGAAGGCAACCTCTCACGCGCGGAGCGCGAAGCGATCGTCGTGGCGGTGTCCTCGGAAAACCGCTGCCAATATTGCATGGTGGCGCATGGAGCGGCATTGCGCGTAATCGGAAAGGATCCGATCGTCGCAGAACAGATCGGGAACAACTGGCGCACGGCGGATATCTCGCCGCGTCTACGCGCGATGCTTGCGTTTGCGTCGCACGTAAACGAACCGGGATTCGCCGCGACGGAGCACGAGATTGACGAGCTCCATCTTGCCGGTTTCAGCGATGAAGATATTTGGGACATCGCCGCGATCGCTGCGTTCTTCGGATTCTCGAATCGCATGGCCGGCGTCATGGACATGCGTCCGAACGAAGAATTCTACAGTATGGGACGCGAAACGCAACCGCCCGAAGAGTAGATTCTTTACGCCGCCGCGTGTCCGTGCAACGGGCACTCGTGGGCGCTCAAGAAACCATGCGCCGGAAACTCCAACGCGTTCACGTAAACGTGCGGCCCACCGGCTTGCTGAGAATGGCGCACCTGCATGCATAATTCCATCATGCGGTCACGCGGCCCCGAGATCAGCACGCAACGTCCGTCAGCGGTGTGCGAATAGGCGTATCCATCCTGCATCGGGACTACGACCACACCATCAACGCGAACCGTCATCGGCGCGTTTGTACCCCTTTGGCAAGCGCTAACACGTGCGGTGCGCTTGTCTGGTGCGCGGAGTCCGGATCCGTACGTATTACAGGCGTATGGTTTGGGAAGGCGTGAACCGCTTCGCGCGGACACGTGCAGCCAAGATGTTCGCCATCATGGCGATCCAGCCGGTGAGACCGAAAATCGCACTGCGCGCAACGAGCGTCTCGTTTGCATACAGGAGGGCGATCGTTGCACCGGCGATTCCCAACTGAAACGCGAAGAACGAGTACCAGGAGAGCCGCGCCTCGAGCAGCTCTTGCGGACGCGTCTCGTCGTCTTCGCCGCGATAGACCGTCGCGAGCACGCGAATGCCGATGTGGTAGAGATGTGCGTTCACCATTTGCCCGACCCAGCCGATAAGCAGCACGAATATATAAGCGGCGTTCAACGGTTTGCCGCTCAGCACGTATCCGCCTAAAACGAGCGCGATCAAAAACCACACGACGCTTGCCGCGACAAATGCTTGCGGTGGGCGATGCGGGTTTTTGGCGCGCGCGAGAATGTCGAACACATCGAATGCGTACGTAAGCGCTGCAATCGCGAAAAGAATCCCGCCGCACCAGGAAATCGCCGCGCTACCGAGTGCGAGTCCGATGGCAAGCACCGGAACGCCCAACGCCGCAAGAGATCCTACGACGATGTGCACCCAACGAAAACGCGTGCCGCCGCCGGTGATAGGACGCAGCGTGCGCATCGACACGCCAAAAATCAACAGTGAAAGCCAGCCTAGAATGCCGAGATTCGCGTGCGCCGCGGGAAGCGTTACAATCCACGCCGGTACTCCATGACCGCTGAGCATCCACGCGAGGCCGAAGCCGATAAGGGCCGTGAGAAGTAAAAACACAAACGTTCCGGTAAACGCGCGTGCAACGGCCCGTTGGATGCGTTCACCACGAAATGCGCCCGAAAGCGTCGCAAACGCACAGCCGAGATACAGCAGCAAGGAAAGAATGACGATCGCACCGGCAATGCCGAGCGTTGACGGGCGGCTCAGAAATCCGAAGATCAGCAACGCAACGCCGGTCCCGAATCCGGCGATCGACCAGCGCGCGAGCGTTTCACCGCGCCATTCTACATCGACGAAATTCGGCAATGCGTGCACTAAAATCGCGAGGGCCGCCATCGTTACCCACGCGAGCGCAACGGTGTGAATCCAGGCGAATCCGGCAAGACTGCCGGTGACGTTACCGCTCCACGCAATCCAAAGCAACAGCAGCCAAGAGAATCCGTGCGCGCCTTGTGCGTAAATCAGTGCGGCCGGCGGAATCCAGTGCCGGCGTGCAAATATCGCGCTCACATCTAGAGAAGCGAGCTAAACCGCTCCACGTCGACGTTGCCGCCGCTAATGACGATGCCGGCACGCGCCCCCGCTGCCGGAACCTTTCCATTCATCAGCGCCGCGATTCCGGCGGCGCCGCTCGGTTCGATTACGAGTTTCAAGCGCTCGAACATAAAGCGCATCGCGTCACGCAGCTGTTCGTCGCTCACCGTAACGACCTCGCGCACATGCTCCCGTATGATGCCGAATGTTAATTCGCTCGCGGCTTGCGTTTGCAAACCGTCGGCGATCGTCCGCGGCACCTCTATGTGCACGATTTCGCCGCGAGCCAGTGATTGCTGTACGTCGTTGCCGGCTTCGGGCTCAACGCCATACACAGCGATCTCCGGACGGACTCCATGCGCGGCGATCGACGTTCCCGAGATCAAGCCGCCACCGCCCACGGGTGTAACGATGAAGTCCAGATCCGGAACGTCTTCGAGCAACTCCAACGCCGCGGTTCCCGCTCCCGCGATGATATGCGGGTCGTCGAACGGAGGCACGAGAATCGCACCGCGCTCGTCACAAATACCTTGAGCGATTTCGGCGCGGTGGGAGCGATACCGATCGTACAGCACCACTTCGGCGCCGTAGCCGCGTGTCGCGTTAATCTTTGCTAGCGGTGCATCTTCCGGCATGACGATAACCGCCGGAATATTCAAAAGCTTCGCCGCAAGGGCGACGCCTTGGGCGTGATTCCCGCTGGAAAACGCAACTACTCCGCCACGCCGCTGCCGCTCGTCCATCTGCACGAGCCGGTTGTACGCGCCGCGGAACTTGAAGGCGCCCATGCGCTGCAAATTCTCGCATTTGAGAAACACCTTCGCACCGGTACGCTCGTCGAGCGTGCGCGAAGTGACAACCGGGGTACGATGCGCGATGCCCGTTAAGCGTTGCGCCGCCGCACGGATGTCATCGAGCGTTACGTTTGTGTTTGCGGTTGCGCTGCGCGTATCCACCAATATTGAACCTTTCCGTCCGAACCGACTTTCATGACCTCATGATATGGACGCTTCGCGAATTTGACGTCGAAGCACAAATAGCCCGTCTGACACCATGCCGTCGATTGCTTAAGGCCTTCGTATTGGCCTTGTTGGTTCAGTTCGTCGGAGAGTTCGGCAACGCGTACGCGCGTAATCTGACCTTTGATCGCCGGATCGAAATCGCCCATAACCGGCGCCACGTTGTTGTTGATGACTGCGCGCGTGATTTTATCTGCTTCGCGTTCCTGTTTGCTTTGGAACGAGCAGCCTGCCAAACTAAGCGCTGCGAGCATCACTGCGAAGAACTTTTTCATCCACATCTCCCTGGTCGATCGCGGTAAAATCCACGAAACGCAGTTTCGGATTCCACTCTTCGGCAAGGCGCACGCTCCACTCCGATTCGAAGAGCGCGACGGGATGGCCGTCCCAGTCTTCGACGAGCTTTGCATTTGAGGGCAGCTGTACGCGCGTAGCGAGATCGGCATCGCCCACGATTCGCCGCGCGACGCTATACGGAAGTGACGTGAAGATCGTCTTCACGTTGTACTCCGATTCCAAACGGTACTTGGCGACTTCGAACTGCAGCGCGCCGACTGCAGCCAGGATCGGTTCCGTTCGCGTCGACCCGTACGGATACATTACTTGGATAGCGCCCTCTTCACGCAGCTGCGTGATCCCCTTGCCGAACGATTTGTAACTGCCCGTATCGATACTCCGGATCGACGCGAAATGTTCCGGTGCGAATGACGGAACGCGTTCGAAGCGTACGTTCTTGCCTTCCGTCAGCGTGTCGCCGATAGCGAAAACGCCGGGATTTGCCAAGCCGACCACGTCACCGGCATACGCCGCTTCCAGCGATTCGCGCTCGCTTGCGAAAAGCCGCATCGCGCGAGAAAGCCGCACTTCCTTGCCCGTCCGCACGTTGCGAACGGTCATGTCGCGCTCGAATTTGCCCGAGCAGACTCGAACGAATGCAACGCGGTCGCGATGGCGCGGATCCATGTTGGCCTGAATCTTAAACACGAAACCGGAGAATTGATCGGACGCCGGATCGACCGGTCCGTCCGTCGAGACGCGCGCTGCCGGAGGCGGGCTCATCTTCACGAATTCGTCCAAAAATAGCTGGACGCCGAAGTTCGTCACGGCGCTGCCGAAAAACACCGGCGTAACGTCGCCGCGCAGCATCGCGTCGCGATCGTAATCAGCGCCTGCTCCCTCGAGCAGATCCAAACCGTCTCGAAATTCCTTGTACGATTGTTCGTCAAGCAACTCGCGGATCTGCGGATCGTTCACGTCGGCTACTTGAACGTTCGCGCGCTTTGCTCCGTGCGCGCTGCGCTCGAAGAGATGCACTTCACGCGTATGCCGATCGAACACGCCTTTGAACGACGGCCCGTTGCCCAGGGGCCAATTCACCGGAAACGCGCCGATGCCAAGCACGCTTTCCAATTCATCGAGCAGTTCGAGCGGATCGCGGCTTGGCCGATCCATTTTGTTGATGAACGTGAAAAGCGGGATGCGGCGCGCGCGGCAGATCGCAAAAAGCTTTTTGGTCTGCGGCTCGACGCCTTTAGCAGCGTCGATGAGCATGACTGCGGCATCGGCGGCTAGTAGCGTGCGGTACGTATCCTCGCCGAAGTCTTGGTGTCCGGGCGTATCGAGCAAGTTGATCGTGTAGCCGTTGTACGGAAACTGCAGCACGGTCGAGGTGATCGATATCCCGCGCTGCTTTTCAAGCTCCATCCAATCGCTGGTCGCAGCTCGCTGCGCGCGGCGCGCGGAAACCTGTCCGGCAGTCTGAATCGCTCCGCCGTACAGCAGCAATTTTTCGGTCAACGTCGTCTTGCCGGCGTCCGGATGCGAGATGATCGCGAACGTGCGGCGCTTATTAACTTCTTCTTTTATAGAGCTCATTGTTTAACTTGATACACTCGTAGTTCGTAGCCGCCTTCGGAGCCGCGCAATAGCGCCACTTTACCGGGCGCCGTATAAATCCGCGCTTGCGGCGGAATGCGCAAGTGATCGCTGCCGCGATCGACCAGCACTTCATCCCCCGTCACGCGCAGCGTACAATCCGAGTAGCGCAGCGTCGCGGGCGGACGAACCATCGACGCACCCGCGGGTAAATGCGCGATGATGTACGGCAGTGTCGGCGACGTCGACTTGCTCGTCTGATCGAAGCACTCGGGCAGCGCCGAGAGCGCCCAGGGCGCATCGCCGGTAAACGCCCCGTGCCTGCGTCCGACTTGCGCTTCGGCCTGCGCCGGCTTCGGCGAAACCGGCACGAAGACGGATTTTATTTTAATCGCCAACTGCTCCCGGTTGACGTATCCCGCGACAATGGCGAACGCCAACACGACGATGACCGTCGCGATTGCGTAGTATCTAAGCAGCGCTTTCCGCCGGTTCGCGCGCCAGCTTCGCCTCGCTCAAGGTCATCCGGCACGCACCGATTGAATAATCCGCCATTCCGTAATAGATATCGAAGACGCGATCGCTCAGATCCGGACGCGGATCGATTGCCGTCGGAAAGACGACGTTGTCGACGATGCCGCGCAGTTCCGTCTCGGATTCCGGAGTGAGCACAGGCTTGGGCGAACGATAGAGAATTTTGTGCGGCTGCTCGAGGTCGTGCACCATGACGCCGGCGCTATACTTCAACTTCGGTTTGCTCGTGCTGGAATCGATGACGTCGACCGCATGAAAGAGCGACATCCACCCTTCGGCAATGCGCACCGGCGGCGTTCCGGCGCCGAGCTTGAGCGAACCCCACTGCGCATCGGGGGACATCACGAGCACGCTTTCGTTCACGTCGAGAATGTTTTCGCGATCCGCAAGCACAGGTTCCAGCGGAATGTACGCTAGACGGATAGATTCGCGATCTTTGAACGGCATGCGCTCGATCATCGGAATCGCAGCGCGTCCGTCGACTGCAGAGAGATGCAACATCGGACGGTGATAGAGCGCGAGCGATCGCACTCCGGATGGCGAGAGCACAGGCTCCGGAAAGAACGCCGCGTCTTTATCGTCGCCGATATGCATGCCCGGTTTGTCGAAATGCAACAGTCCGACGCGATTCCAAATGATACCGTCGTCGGATAGCGCGACCGCGATACGCGGCCCTTGCGGACCAAACGCCGTATACGCCATCACGTACTGATTCAGAACGGGAACGAACGTCACGCGCGGATCTTCGCAGCCGTATCCGGGATGCGGCCGTAATTCATATGCCGCGTGTGGTTCGAGCGCGTAACCGTCGCGTTCGAACGTAAAACGGTCGCCGTTCGGACGAGCCTTTACCAAACCGACGCGAGAAATGTTTCCCGTCGCGACGTCGCGCGGATAAAGCAGTAACTGCCCCTCGCGCGTACGTGCGGAAGCGGGATTCAGCGTACCCTCGGCTTCATTTGGATCGCCGTTTCGGGGTTCGAGAACCAACCCGAGGCGCTCGACGTTTACGTCGAATCCGATAGCTTGTTGTGCCAGCATCAAACCTCTACTGAAACGCCGTTGGCACGCGCGCAGTTTCCAAAAGCCGTAACGATTTCGTGAGGCAGCCGTCCACACTGTGCCGCAAATGCGTCCAGGCTGCTCGAACGATCGAGCAACACAAGCTCGGACGCTGTAGAATTCAAGCGCGAGGCCCGCGCCGTGACGTACTGCATGCCAACCGATAAAATATCGTCCGCGCCCGCCAGAGTCTTAGGCAGTCCGTCGGCATAACCGCAACGCGCCGTAGCAATGCTCTCCGCCATCCGAAGCATGGTACCCCCATATCCTATACGCGTCCCGGGCGAATGTCGCTCTATCCGGACGACCGGCGCTACGACCCTTAGCGCGCAAGTCACGCCCGGCACGGCAGTTCCGCCCGTAGCGCCGAATAATCCCACTCCGATACGCACGCTGGTCCCGTGCACCCGCCCTTCGGCCGCGGGCATCGTGCTCGCGATGTCGGTTCCGATCAGACGTACCCCGGCCGCTTCAGCCGTACGAGCGGCCTCGTGCAGATTTTGTGCCTGCTCGACACGAGAGTCCCAATCGGTGATATGCGTCCATAGCTCGACTTCAGCACCCGCTTGCGCCAACGCAGGGGCAAGCGTCGCCCACTCGCGCAATGACAGGCCGCTCCATGCCGCAGCGGGGCGAATTCCGACGCGCACCCGTAAGGGAAGGCCATTTTGCGCGAGGACATCCGTCGCGATGGCTAGTTCTGTCGTAGAAGAAATGCTGGGCAGGGCATTGCTCTGCAGCACTTCGGCCAGGCGGTCCGGCTCTACGCCGCCCAACACGATGACCGGCGCATTGGTGTAGCGCCGCACGGCGCGCAGCTCGTCCGCGTCTGCGACGCAGAAGGCTTCAGCGATGCCTTCGCAGGCATGGATAAGCCGTGCGAAGCCCCAGCCGTAGCCGTCGCCTTTGACGACGGCGCGCAGCGGTACGCCGGTGAAGTCACGCCATGCCTTCGCATTCTGCCGCACGACGGCGACGTCGAGTGAAAGATCCGGACGCATCTAAGGCAGGGTGGTCGATGCCACCGGCTCGTCGCCGGGCGTCACGACTTCAACTTTAATACCGCGCCGGTAGACCGAGTTTGGAACGATCCAAAGGGTGTACGTGCGGTATTTGTCCGATGGTTCGCCGCCGCTGGCCGGAGGCTGCTCGAACGCGACCACGCGAACGCCGTTCGGGTTCGCCCGGATCGATTCGATGATTTGACGGTAGCCGCTGCGATCGTGCGGTCCCATAAGCAAAACCACCGCAAACTCATTGCGATAGCGCACCGGGGCGTGGATTCCGAGACGTTCGAGGGAGGCTGTATCTCGAACCACAGAGATCTCGTTTCCACCCAGAACCGGTGTCGTACCCGTCTTGAGCGTCTGCACGCGAACCTCGCGGCAGGCAACGAGCAATAAAAGGCCGGCTAGGGCCCAAAGACGGTTTAGAGCAGGACGGACCACGCGCAAGGGCGTTCGAGGTGTTGTCACGCCTCGCCCTGCGGGTGCATTCTATACATATCAACGGGTAGGTGGCCATGCTAGACCTTATCGTGTTCGCGGCCTTGTTATCGCCGGCCGCGGCGCCCTCCCCACAACCGACTGCGACGCCGGCGCTTAAAACTATTGCAAGCGTCCGGGCTTCCGCGCGCTGCGCCGATATCATTACGCACGCAAACAGCGCCATCGATAAAACGCTCAACAACGACATGGTGATCACTCAAACGATCACGACGCTGCGCGTAACGAACCTCGACGATACGAATGAAATCAAACGGCGCAATAATTTGAACGTGCTTGGCGATATGGCGAAAACGCTAATGCTGCAATCGCGTTCGGGTGACGACGAAGTAAAGCGTCTGCGCGAACTCGCCAAGAAAACAAAAGACCCGCAAGAAGCGAAAGCACTGCTTGACTTTGCCAACGAATTAGGCGGCGCACTTTGGCGTCAGCAGACGATCGCGCGCGACATGAACGGCTTTTTGGCGTACGTGGATTTTCACGATATGTCGCAGTGGAGCGACGCCGATAAAAACCTGAACACTGCGGTCTTCGGCGTGGCCGATCCGCTTGCACAACTTCCGCAAGATTTTAACGGCGCCGGCAGTCGCGGGAGCATGAACTCCTGGCGGCCTTCGGCCCCTCCGCATTTGGGCCACGATCCGACCGACCCGACGCCTGGGCAACAGGCAAAATGGGCCGCGGACGACTTCCAAAAACGGATTCCCGACATCATTCTCGATGAAAGCCACGCGGCTTCACACGTCGATACCGCGCTGACGGGTTGTTAAGGCGGCACATCGCTGCAATAGTCATTGTCCGCCCTCATTCGTCTTGGGTAGACTCTGAAGTCTAGTGAAGACTCTTGGGCGCCTCAGCCTCGCGGCGGTCATCGTCGCGTACGGCGAGGTCATGCTAGGTAGCTGGACCCGCATCAACGGCGCGGGCATGACGTGTCCCGACTATCCGCTCTGTAACGGACAGGTCATTCCATCGATGGCCGGGGGAACGGTGTGGGAATGGACCCACCGCCTCACCGCCGCCATCCTTTCGCTTCTCGTGCTCGGCGTGCTCTTCACGGCTTGGAGACGGCGGCGCGAAGCGGCATTTGTCGTTCCTACCGCCTCGATCATCGCTGCGCTCTTCGCCTTCCAAGTGTTCCTCGGTGCGGCGACGGTGCATCTCTCAAATAGTCCGATGTCGGTTGTCTGGCATTGGGGCACGGCGATGGCCTTCGTTGCTTCGCTCACGGCTATGGCGATCTTCGCGCTTGGAACGAATCGCGATAGGCAGCCGGGCTCGGACGCGCGCACGCGTTCGGTACTTACGGGCGTACTTGCCGGAAGCGCGTTCATCGCGTTTGTCACGATGTGCATCGGCGCCTACGTCAGTTCCAGCGGCGCAGGTCTTGCGTGCATCGATATTCCGGGATGTGCCGGCAATGCGGTGGTATATACGCCCGGTCAGCATGTTCAAATGCTCCATCGCTTCGTCGCGGCTGCATGCTTGCTCAGCGCCGTTGTGTCGTTCGCACTCGCCTGGGCGCTGGGAGCCGCGTCCCGCCTGCGCGTCATGACCTCTATCGCGCTTGGCCTCGTGTTTCTGCAAGTCGTACTGGGTCTGCTGAACGTTGCATTGCGCCTTCCGCTGGATCTGCGTGAAGCACATGCGGCAAATGCAGCGCTGGTGTTTCTGACTTTTGTGAGCGCGACGATCTTTGCAGCAGCCGATGAAGTTCGCGCGCGCGTGAGTGCGCCGGTATCGTGAGCACCACGCTTACTCGAGTCGATGGCCCTTCGACATGCTCAGGACAGGCCGTAAGCCACGCCCGCGCCACGGGCTGGCTCGGCCTGTTCGCGGATTACTACGATCTCGGCAAGCCGCGCATCATGTATCTGCTGCTGATCACGACGGCTGCAGCAATGATCATGGCGGCGCGCGGCATTCCGCCGCTACCGCTTTTCGGTTGGACGCTGCTTGCCGGTGCACTCGCCGCGATGGCCGCCGGAACGCTGAACTGCGTCTACGATGCCGACATCGATCGCTTGATGCGGCGTACCCGCTCGCGTCCGATTCCCGCCGGACGTATTTCAATTCTGGCCGCGACGACGCACGCTTGCGTCATGGGCGTTCTCTCGTTTGCAATCTTCTATCTGCGCGTCAATCATTTGGCTGCGTGGTTGTCGCTGGCAGGGAACGTCTATTACGTCGTCATCTACACGATGCTGCTCAAGCGCCGCACGCCGCAGAATATCGTGATCGGCGGTGCAGCGGGATCGATTCCTCCGCTCGTCGGTTGGGCCGCCGTAACGGGCAGCGTCGGTTGGGCGGCAGTTGGATTGTTTGCAATTATCTTTTTATGGACGCCGCCGCATTTCTGGGCACTCGCGCTGATGACGGAAACGGACTACGGGAAAGCCGGTATTCCGATGCTTCCCAACGTTTTCGGCGACGAACGCACCAAGCGCGAGATCTTTTGGTACACGTTGGCGCTGACGGCAGCATCGCTCGCCCTCTATTATCCACTGCACGTTATGGGCTGGATTTACGCAGCCGCCGCAGCGTTCTTCGGTGCGATCTTTTTGATGCACGCGGTTCGCGTGTTGCGCGACGATTCGAAATTGGCCGCGCGTAAAATGTTTCTGTATTCGCTGCTCTACCTTGCGGCGATTTGCGCCTTCATGGTGATAGATAGGGTTCTCTTATAACCGATGGCTGCCGGTGCAACCACAACGATTGCGGGCCATAAACTCGATCGTCCCGTCGTGCCGTTGCTTGTCACACTCGGTCTCGGCGTTTTCCTCGGCGCTCTCGACTTAAGCGTTCTTTCACCCGCATTGCCCGCGATCGGCGCGCAGTTCGGCATTGCGCTGGACGGGCTCTCATGGGTCTTCACGCTCTATTTGCTCGTCAACATCATCGGTATCGCCGTGATGAGCACGCTCGCGGACCGGTACGGACGGCGTCCGATCTACGTTGCGTGCGTCGCAATTTTCGTCGCCGGCAGTGCGCTTGCAGTGCTCGCGCAAGACTACGGCATATTTCTGATCGCACGTGCGATACAAGCCTTTGGCGCAGGCGGAATTTTTCCGGTTGCGACAGCCGCAATAGGAGATCGCGTTTCTGCTGAACGCCGCGGCACCGCGCTCGGATTGATCGCCGCCACCTGGGGACTCGCCGCAGTGCTAGGGCCCACGTTTGGCGGCCTCGTGACACATTTTGTGTCTTGGCGTTGGATCTTCGCACCGAATTTTCCGATTGCGATCGCGGTACTTGCGCTGGCGTTCCGCTATGTACCGACGAACGCGCCGCGCACGCGCGCGCCACTCGACGTGTTCGGCCTTTTCCTGCTGTCGATCGGATTGCTTTTCCTGATGTACGGAATCAGCGGGGCACATCCCAGAACGATTGTTTTCGGCGCGTTCGTGCTCGCAGGGTTCTGGTTCTGGGAACGCGCGTGTGTGTTTCCGATCGTTCCACCGGCTCTGTTCACGAATGCGCAGCTCGCGAAGACGTTCCTACTCGAGATTACAATCGGCGTGCTGGAAGGTTCGCTGTTTTTCATTCCCGCCGTGCTGGTGGGCGCGCAACATCTCTCTTATGCCGCCGCAGGTGCGATAGCGGCCGTCGGCGCGTTCATGTTCGTCGCGGTCATTCCAGCGTCGGGACGCGCATTGGATCGCATCGGCAGCCGTGACGTCCTCATCGGCGGAACGCTGTTCACCGAGATCGGCCTTGTCATCTTCGCGCTCGGCTTCAATTCGCTCGCGCTTTCGGTGATTGCAATGATCGTCGCCGGCATCGGCTTCGGCGCGCTGCTTGGTGCGCCCACGCGGTACATCGTCACAAACGAGACGCAGCAAACGACGCGCGCAACGGCGATCGGACTTCTCAGCCAGTTTCTCATCATCGGCCAAATCTTAGGCGGTTCCATTGCGGGCGGCATCATGGGCAACGCTATGTCCGACGCCGCGGCGTACCGCACCACGTATCTTGCATTTGCCGGAGTAGCGCTGCTGGCTTTGGCCATTACAGCGACGTTGCGCTCGCGCCGACAGGAGATTCGCCCAGCGGCAACCGAGTGAGCGGTATGACCGGGCACGAGGTCTTCAATCAGCCGCCCCCGCTCCGCGATTACAACGTTTTTCGCAGCGATCGCGCGCTGGTTGAGGGACTAACCCTTGAAGGCGCAACGCACGCATTCACCCAGCTGGACGAGATAGGCATCCTGGCGGGTAGCGAACAGGCCATAGAATGGGGACGTCTCGCAAACGAATTTGCGCCGCGCCTGCATACGCACGACCGCTACGGTCATCGCATCGACGAAGTCGAATTTCATCCCGCGTATCATGAACTGATGCGCGTGGCAACGCACTATGGATTGCACGCGTCACCGTGGGCGAGCAGCGACGCAGCCGCGCACCTCGCTCGCGCTGCGAAATTTTACGTGTGGGGCCAAGTGGAAGCCGGACACGGCTGCCCGATATCGATGACGTACGCCGCCGTTCCCGCGCTGCGCGTTCAGCCAGAAATTGCGGCACTCTGGGAGCCGCGTCTGGTTGCAAACAGCTACGATGCGGAATTGCAGCCTATTGCGGATAAGACCAGCGCGCTATCCGGCATGGCGATGACTGAAAAGCAAGGCGGATCCGATGTGCGTGCAAACCGCACGCGCGCCGTTTTCGCCGAGCGTACCGATGAAGGTGACGCGTATCTGCTCACCGGGCACAAATGGTTTTGCTCTGCGCCGATGAGCGACGCATTTCTCGTTCTCGCGCAAACCGATGCGGGTCTTACATGCTTTTTGATGCCGCGCGTGCTGCCCGACGGAACGCGCAATCGTATCTTCATCCAGCGGCTCAAAGATAAACTCGGAAACCGCTCCAACGCGTCGAGCGAGATCGAACTCGACCGGACTTGGGCGCTGCTTGTCGGCGAGCCGGGACGCGGCGTGCAGACGATCGTTGAAATGGTCAATTTTACGCGTCTGGATTGCATCAACGGTTCCGCGTCGCTCATGCGCGCCGCGACCGCGCAAGCCGTTCATCATGCGGTGCATCGACAAGCATTCGGTAAGGCACTCATCGATCAACCGCTGATGCAAAATGTCCTCGCCGATCTTGCAATTGAGTCGGAAGCCGCGATGCTGTTGCTGCTTCGCTTGGCGCGCGCAACCGATCGCGCAGCAACCGATCCGCGCGAAGCGTTGCTGAAACGCCTCGGTACTGCAATCGGAAAGTATTTCGTCTGCAAACGCACGCCGACCGTTGTCGGCGAAGCGTTGGAGTGTTTGGGAGGCAACGGGTACGTTGAAGATTCCGGGATGCCGCGTCTTTACCGGGAAGCGCCGCTCAATTCTATTTGGGAAGGCTCGGGGAATATCAACGCACTGGACGTGTTGCGCATCATTGCAAAGCAGCCCGAAGCGCTGTTGGCGTTTCGGAGTGAAATCGAACCGGCGTTGCAAGACGCCCGTATTCGCCACGCCGCAGCGGCCTTGCAAGCATTGGTGATTGATACGGCCTCCACGCAAGCGCAGGCGCGCCTTATCGTCGAGCGCATGGCGGTACTCTGGCAAGCCGCGCTATTTGCGCGCACACCGTCCAACCCGGCAGCGGATCTCTTTATCGAGTCTCGCCTGGCCGGACGTTGGGGCAGCACGCTTGGGTCGCTTCCCGCAAGCGAAAACCTCGCGCGCGTAGCAGAACGCGCAATTCCGGCCGAGGGCGTGGAATATATTGGATAATGAGGCTCCGCAAAATCCAGCTGCGCCAACACCTCGCGAGCCGTCCTTGGACGGAGCGGGAGCGGTTCGTCGTGTGGCGCGGCATGACGGGGCGTTTTGCGATCGCAATAGAGCCGCTGCTGGGCATGCTCTTCTTCGGATTTTTGACGTGGGGCATCGTCTGGCGCGCCCGCGTCTCAAAACCGCACGATCTTTGGATTCTCTCGCCACTGTTCGGTCTAATGGCGCTCGCATTTGCGATATACTTCATCGCTGTGATGGTCGCGCCGTTCATCGCGTATTTGCAAACGTACAAACCGATCTACGTACTCGACGGCTACGTTCGCTATCGCGGGCCCGATAGCGATTCCGATTTAGGCAGCAGCGGCTACGTCGCAGTGCTATTCGAAGATCACGAGTTGTGCTGCGAGTGGGAATGCTACGGTACGAAAAAATTGCCGGCGCTGATGCTGCCGGCAATGACGGAATTCTCGGAGTATGGCGGGATCCATAAAATAGACGGCAAGTCGACCGGCGTGCTGCCGGATCAAGACTTGCCGTTACTGGCTATTGGTATCGCGAATAAGTATCGCGCTTAGTACGCTTTCGCCGGAGGCTGGGGTGCCGGCGGCGGTTTTTGAATCTTCGGATCGTAGTTGTGACCGAGCGGAATGCGAAGCGACTGTATCGACGGCCACACGTGCCCATAGCCGGCCCACTGCAGCGTGTATGCGCCGACCCAGAAGATCACGAGAATGCCGATAACGACGGCAACTTGCACGGCTCTCGGTACGCCCCGGCTGACCGGGACGCCGCGTTCGTCTACGGGATCGTACATCAGATCTCCACGCCCTTCCCGGCGAGAATGTTCACGCTGGCCAGCACCGCTAGAATCGCGCCCAACGCCAGCAGCGCGAGCATCATTTTGAAGACCTGATTCTCCAGGCCTTTCGCCTTCCAATCATTGCGCAGCGCGATCGCTGCAACGACGAAGACGACGATACCGCCGATGAAGGCGATGATGCGTTCGACATGCGCGACAGTTTCATTCATATCGACTAGATCCTAAAGCAGATAGAAGATCGAGAACAGCACGACCCAGATGACGTCGACGAAGTGCCAGTACAGCGTGCCGAGCGTTAGACCGGTGTACTTCTGGAACGTGTATTTGCCGTTAATCGCCTGCAACAGCAATATCGTCAGGTAGATGATGCCGCAGAAGACGTGGAACCCGTGCATGCCGGTTAAGGTGAAGAATCCCGCGCCGAAGATACCGCTGTTGCCCCAGCCCACGCCGACCTTGGCGTACTCGATGATCTGTCCGCTCAAGAAGAGTGCGCCAAGGCAGATCGTGGCAATGAGCCAGTTGGCGAACTTGATGAATTTCTCGTGTTTCCAGTTCTCGAGCGCGAAGTGCATCGTCGCACCTGAGCCAAACAGAATCACGGAGTTGATCGATGCAAGCGCGAGATCGAGTTTCGGCGCGCCCGGCGGCGGCCAGCCTTGACCGCTGCTGCGCAGATACAAATAGGCGAAAATGAACGACGAGAACAAGACGAGGTCGCTCACCATGAAGAGCAGGAAGCCCTGAACGCGCAGCTCGCGCGTCTCGACGTAGAGCTGATCCGGTTCCTCGCGATGGCGGCCGATGACGCCGGCCTGAGTTACGCTAGCTACTGCCATGTATGAATCTCTCTAGTGATGAGCTGCCGTTGGGACCGGCGGCGGCGAGTCGGTAAGTTCCTCTTCGAGTCCGCGGTACGGCAACGGTTCAGCGAAGTCGTACGGCGTCGCGAACACCGACGGAATGTGCTTGAAGTTGTAGTACGGCATCGGCGAGGGAATCTGCCACTCGAGCGTACGGGCATGCCACGGATTGTGACCCGACGGCTTGCCGCGGCGCATGCTCCACAGAACGTTGCCGAGCGTGAGAATTACCGCAAGCGTCATCACGAACGAGAAGATGGATTCAATCTGATTCCAGGTTTGGAATTGCGGATCGTACACGGCAATGCGTCGCGGCATGCCCCAGAGTCCAAGCCAGTGCATCGGCAAGAACGTGCCGTTGAAGCCGATCACGAACAGCCAGAACGACCAGTGACCGATACGCTCGTCCATGAAACGGCCCGTCATCTTCGGGAACCAGTAGTAGAGGCCGGCGAAGATGCCCATCAAACTGCCGCCGACAAGCACGTAATGGAAGTGCGCGACGATGAAGTACGTGCCGTGCGCGTGCAGATCGAACGGAAC
>CAZHGH010000015.1:0-43460 GCA_964531205.1 uncultured bacterium | reverse complement strand
CGCTCTCCGAATATAGTTTGTGATCATGAGTGAATCCCCGAACCGCTGCGTTCCCCTGGTCTTCGATTACGTGGAGCTGCGCCTGCGGATGCCGGTCCGCCGTCCCGACGACCCGTTTCTAAACGCTGCCGGCGTCACGCTCCCAATCTCGCGCGTGCTCTAATAAACCTCATCCGAGCTAAGGACTACTAATGCAAAAAAAGATCAAGGCTATTATCGCATCCATATTTCTCGCGGCTTGCTCACTTGCGTTTATTGCGCGTGCCCAATGTGCGCCGACCCAGGATGTGCGCCAGTATACCGACGGCCCGGTCATTGAGGAGGACTACATTGAAGTTGAGTACGGGCATTTTGAAGAGTACATTAATTGGCTAAATTCGACATGGAAGCCAACCATGGAAGCCATGAAGAAAGCTGGGCTAATCACGGACTATAAGGTCTTCAGGGCTACTCCAAACTCACCGAATCAGCCCAATATAATTCTCTGGATCGCTTTTAAAAACGGCGCGGCGGCTTTAGATAAGGGCGTCGAGTTGGAAGACGTGGCCAAGAAAGTAATCGGTAGCACCGAGTTTCAGAACAAGGCCAGAGTGTTCCGGAATCAATACAGAAAGGTTCTGGGCACTGAACTGATACGTGAACTTATTTTAAAATGAAAATGATATGCGGATCTATTTTATGCTCGTGAGGTGCCAACCGCCGCAATATGACTTCGGGCACTTGTAAACGCGAAGTTCGAGCGATTCCCCGCGATCGGCCGCATACTGCAGTTGAATCTGCATCGCTTCTTGCGCCGCGCGTTCATGCGGATAACGTTTCTTATCACACGTACCGAAAATCGACGCAACGTCAAAAGGACGGCCTTTGCGCATCTTACTGCGATTTTCTATAACCGAACGATAATCCCGCCTTCCCGGTTTTTTCACCATTGTGAGTTAGTATGGCCGCATGTGTGGGCGCATGTGGATTTGCATTATTTTACTTGGCCTTGCGGGTTGTTCACACAACGGGCAAGCAATACCTCAGACGAGAAGCAATTTAAGTATAAGCACAATAGCGAGCGCGCAGCATATCGATTACGCGTTCGTCGCACATCCCGACGACGAGATGGAAGGCTGGGCCGCGATTCAAAACGATCCGCAGGCATATCCGGTCATCGTGCTGCTTACGCGCGGTGAAAACACCTCGTTCTGTAATACCGCGAGCTACAATTTGGGCTATCAACCCGCTTTAAAAGAACTGCCCGCGATCCCGCTACCCACCGCGCAAGGGACTGCGACGTGCGCACAGGCACGCATCGACTCATTTAATGCGTTTCTCGATGATTTTGCGTCGGTCGATCCGGCGCATCTCGATGTCATCGGAAACATTGCGCCGATAAGCGGAAACGGTCCGCCGCTGCCTGCGACTTGCAGCGCAAACAGCACCAGTTATTGGCTCTGGATTGGCGCGCACCACGCGCGCCTGGTTCTCAACGTTGGCGACGGGAAAGTCCAACCGTGCGCCGTTGTGTGGGCTTTGCAGGTTGCTCGCAGCATTCTGCCACTTTTGCCCGTGCAAACAGAGCTGAACGCCGTTGGCGACAGCTACTACGCTCCGCCCACGGTTTGCACGGGCTCGATCGTGTACACGCATCCCGATCACGGCGCAATCTATACTGCGCTGCGCAGCATCGCGCTCGGAGTCCCTGGACAGCAATACCAGCTTGTGTGCGCCGCTGACGGCGCGAATGCCGTCATGACGCTACCCAGCGCAACACAAAGCTTCCTATTTCCGTCGATCAGCGGCGCGATCGAACGCCACTATGGGTGGCTGACGGTCAGCCCTACGCCGCCGCCGAAAACCTGCTGTTACCCGTTTCAGACGTCGTATTATGAGGACTTTGCGGTGCGTCCGAGTGGAGCAACGCCTACTCCCGCTCCAAGTCCGACTCCGGCCACTTCTGCGTATAAGAATGTTCTTTTGTCGCTCTCGCCGGTGCAATATTTCCGGTTCGATGAGCTCCAAGGTCCACCAGCGCACGACAGCTCCGCGACTGCAAACAACGGTACTTACTTCGGCTCGGTCGTATTCGGTTCGGCCGGCCCGCTACTCAACGAACCGAGCCGGGCGATCACGCTGCTCGGAGGATCGTCGAATTCCGGCGTAAAGCTTCCGAATCCTGAGCTCGGGCCGGGATCGTCGTACTCGATTGAAACATGGGTAAGGCCACTGCTGGGTCCATCGTACACAACCATTTGGGGATACGACGGCGTGCATCGTTTGCTGCTAAGCTCCGGCGGTTTACTCTACTCGTCATTTGGCGCCGCCTTTACTTCGAAGCACGCACTCTCCACCAATCAATGGCACGATGTGGTGTTCGTTTATAACGCCACGATTCGGCTAGAATCGTATTATATCGACGGAGCGTTAGATAACACCGCCGCGCTCTCACCTGCAAATGCGGCTTTCACCTCTACGTATACGGTAGGCGAATACACCAGCTCGGGCGTTTACCCATGGAGCGGATCGCTCGCAGAGCACGCTGTTTTTAAAACAGCATTGACGTCGCAACAGATACAGCAACTCTATACTGCTGCCGGATACTAGGGGCGATAGCCGTCGGTGAGCGTCTTCATAAAATTTACCAAATCGTCTTCTTGTTGACTGCTCAGCCCGAGATCGCAGCAGGTTTTATCGACGTTCGCGGCCACCTCAGGCGCGGGCCAGCACGTCACTTTCTCGCCCGGCGCTCCAGGCGCGCAGCGCCGCAACGTGTCGCGCGTATTGTAAAAATGCACGATCTCTTTCAGGCTCTTGAAGTATCCGTTGTGGCCATACGGTTTAACAAAACTGGGATAAGGCCGCATGTCGACGTTGCGTAACGTTTGCACGCGAAAGTGACCGTCAAACGTGGAAGCCAGTTTGTGCCAAACCGCTACACCGTTTTCGACACTCCGTAGGTAATCGCCGACACCTTTATCCACGAACGCATTGCCTTCTGCATCGCCGACGTAACCGTACTTGTCCGGCCGCCTCTGCGTGTAAAATGCGAGCGAATAGTTTTTCGGGATACCTAAGTTCGACGTCGTCTCGTCGGTGAACAGCGGACGCTTATCGCCTTTCGGATCGATGTGGCACGAATTGCATCGTGCTCTGCCGTTAAAGAGTGCGTATCCTCGTTGCTCGCTCGGTGTGAGTCTCGCTTTTCCGGCTAAAAACGCGTCAAACTTCGAACTGAACGGGCTTACCTCGGGCGATTCTTCAAATGATGCGATCGCCTGTGCCATCACGTCAAACGTATACTGCACGCGCACGCGATCTTGCTGGCTGAGTTTCACGACCCAAGGCGTTTGGTTTGGCCCCGGAACCTCAGAGCCGATCCGTAAAGCGGGATTACTGTTCGGACGCGAGCATACCGTATCCACGTTGGAAGGCCATGTCACGCTGAACGCGTGAGGCCCGAGAGTTTCTTCGAAGAAATGCCGATAGGGCCGTTGGGACATATGCCGCACGATACAAGCCGGCTCCATGTTCGCCATCTCTGTCGGATTCAACGGTGAGCCTTCCGCCTGCGCGGCGGTCGGTTTGCGCAATCGCAGTCCGGTCGCGCGGAGATCCCAGAAGTTTCCACCGACCATGTCTTGCGTGCTCGCACGATAGTACAGGGGCGGCGAGAATGCCGCGTACGCCGCGGTCGGCGGCTTTCGTGCACTGAATCGCGAACGTACGGAACCAGGCTGATTCACCGTCGTTCTGTTTATGATTTCGATCGCACCTTGAAAACCGGTTTGCGGCATGTGGCAAAACGCGCACGCCGTGTTGCGGTTTACGGAAAGATTTTTGTCAAAGAACAGAACTTTCCCGAGAATCACGACGCGTTCCGGACTGCCCGGCGTCGTCTTGGGGATCTGTGCAATTGCAGATGCTTCCGTGCGGTCGACCTGCGCTTCCACTTGCGCGATTTCTTTTTGAAGCGTTGAGGATTGATTCTGCGCCGCTGTCTGTTGCTGGAATAACGAACTGAACTCAAAAATCGCAAACGCGAGAATCGCGAGTAGCAATATGCGGATGGACATTGTGCGAAGCCTCCGCTAAAAACAGGCCATCATTATAGCACGCGCATGTCGGCTCACTTCGACGATTTTGTAAACTCGCAATGAGCCGACGACGGGCGCCTGCCCGGTATCGACCGGCTCGCTCATTGCGACTCTTCGCAGAATCACCGGCGTACCGATTCTGAACATACATTTCGTATCTGCGTTCGGAGCTCGACGTCGGCTGTGCACCGCACCTTATTCACACGCTGCGCGGAGTCGGCTATACGATGCGAGTGGAACGGTAGCCTGAATAACGATGGTGCGAACGGTATTTGGGCGAAGCGTTGCTTCGTGCCCGAACTACCCGATATTGCCGCGTACGTCAGCGCGCTGCAGCCCCGCATCGCCGGCCAGCGTCTCGCACGAGTGCGCATCAAAAATCCGTTTCTGCTTCGAAGCGCGGACCCGCCCATATCGGCCGTGGAAGGCAAGACGGTGCGGGAGCTGCGGCGCATCGGCAAGCGCATCGCAATGGGCTTCGACGACGGCCTTTGGCTCGTCGTACATCTTATGATCGCCGGACGGTTACATTGGAAAGCGGCCGGTGCAACACTCTCGGGACGCAACGATCTTGCGGCCTTCGATTTCGGAAACGGCTCTCTGGTGCTCACCGAGGCGGGCTCGAAGCATCGAGCCTCGATACATGTCGTGAAAGGCGAAGATGCACTGAGGTCACTCGACCCCGGCGGTATCGATGTGTTCGCCGCAGATCTCGCTACCTTCCGCGCCGAACTGACAAAAGAGAATCATACGCTCAAACGCGCGTTAACCGATCCGCGAACGCTGAGCGGCATCGGCAACGCCTATTCCGATGAAATATTGCATGCCGCGCAGCTCTCACCGATCGCGCAGACGCAAAAACTGACGGACGCGGAATGGCTGCGCCTGTACGACGCAACGCGCGAAACGCTGCAACTTTGGATCGATCGGCTCAACGCCGAAGCACGCGACGGATTTCCGGAGCACGTAACGGCATTTCGTAACGACATGGCCGTGCACGGGAGATACGGCAAGCCATGTCCGCGGTGCGGCGAAAAAGTGCAACGCATTCGCTACGCCGACAATGAAACGAACTATTGCGCCCGCTGCCAGACCGGCGGACGTCTTTTAGCGGACCGCGGGCTTTCGAGGCTCTTGGGTGCCGACTGGCCGAAGACGCTCGAGGAACTCGAAGCGCTAAAGCGGCCCTAATTGCGCGCGATTATCGCGCGTAACGCCGGCGCATATACACGAACGCTACGATGCCTGCGACTGCGGCGCCGTACGGTGCAAAAACCAACAGCCACATCAGCGCCGCTAGTACTCCAATTGTCGTCTGCGAAAGCGCGGCGAGTGCTGCGTGCCACGCGCTGGAGAGTTGGGCCGCAGCAGTCGGCTGAATCGGCGCGCGGGACGTCTCCGCTTCGAAGTCGACCGCGATCGTCGCATACGCAACGCGTCCATGCATCGACTTCAACTCCGACTCCAACTGCTCGATTTGTTCGCGTACCTGCGAGAGTTGATTTTCAGCTTCAAGCACCTGTGCTACAGACCCTGAACGGTCCATGATTTTGCGAATGTCCGCTTCTGTGCGGCGCAAGTTGCGCAAGCGGGCACTAGAGTCGGTAATATTGTCCGTCAAGTCCTCAGCGCTCACACCACGATGCCGGACGGTTCCCACTCCCGCAAGCGCCTCCATGGTCTCGTCAAAACGTGCTGCAGGCACGCGCAATTGAATCTGCGCACTTGCGTTCGATGTCTGCGGATCGCCGTTATCGAGCTGCAGCGAAAACACATCACCACCTTCGCGCCGCGCGAGATCCGACAGTGATTGCACCGCTTTATCGACGTTCGCGACATACAAACTCGCCGACCCGGTACGCGCGATTTGCGCGGGCGCCGGCGCCGGCGTTCGCTGCGGAGGCACATATTGGGCGATCGATTTCGAGACCATGACCCGCTCGACTTCCGGAACCGCGACCGTCTGTTTTTGAAGCGACGGCAATCGCGTCGCAGCAAAGGTCCCTATTAGAAGGACCAGAGCGGTTGCAATCACACCGCTCACGAGAGGATGCCGAAGCGCCAACATGCACATATAACGATGTTGGCGCACGAACTTGTGACGCTATAGCGACCACGCGTTAAGATTGCCGTCTTGATCCGAGCAAAATAGCCGGCCATTGGCAACAATCGGACTCTGCCAATGAACCGCGCCCATCGAGCCGCTCCACAGTTTTTTACCGGAGCGTGCGTCGAGCCCATACACCGCGCCGTTCATTGCAACGATTACAGCGTCGCCGCTGACAACAGGCGACGTGCCTTCAGCCGTTTCGCCTTCCGTCGTGGTCCACGCGAGCACGAGCCGGCTCACACCGTCCTTTGTGACGACGCGATAGGCGCGCACACCGTCGGCAAGACCGAGATACACCCACGTTTGACGTGTCGACGGATCTTGCCAGACCGCCGGCGTCGAATATAATTGCGAGCCCATGGCGACGCGTTGCAGTTCACGGCCCAGGCCGCGCATATTGGCGCGATCGACCAAACGCAGGATCGAATCCTTTCCGCCTTGCACGAGCATCAGCGGCGTTTTGCTCCGCGGCTCGCGCGGCAACAATGCGGGCGCCGCGCTTCCCAAATCGACGTCGCCGTTTTCCAGCTCAGCGTAGTCGTCGGGCGTGTAATATCCCAGCAGCGATCGCGCATCGGCACTTAACGAGATCACGGAATCGCCGTAATCCTGGCCGCCCCTGTTCGCATTGAAATCGCCGTTGCCGGTAGTGAAATAGATGCGCCCATGCATTGACGGATCCGGATCGACGACAACGCCGCCGCGCGACCAAATCCCGGATCCGCTTTGCGAACACGTAGTCTGCGTCAGCAACGAGCGGCGATTGCTGCAAAGCGAGTTAAACACATTCGTAGAACCATCGCTCAATCGAACGCTCACGACATGGCCGACATACGGCGGCGCATCGCCGAAATATCCCGAAGTCGCCGCATACAAATAGCCGTTCGCGACAGTGAGCGGCGATGCGTTCTTTTCCGTTTCCGGCATGAGCGTAATTCGAACCGGAAAAGGCGCGCTTCGTACTTCAACGCCGGACGAGGCACTGAGCTTATGTACGTAGCCATCTACGCCGGGAGCGTAAATGAAACGTCCGTTCGGATCCGCGGCAGGTACCGACGTTGTAATCTTCGGCCCGTGTGTCGTAAAACGCCACACGATCTTTCCGGTATTCGCATCGATTGCGTACGTAGTTCCATTTTTGGCCGTTTCATACAAACGGCCGGAAACGTACAGCGGCCGTGTATCTGCAACTTCACCCAAACGCGTGCGCCACAGAAGCATGGGAGCGCTCACACGGCCGGAATGAGGCGGTAGAGAGGCGACGAACGGCAGCATTCCAGAGATGACAAGGACGAGATCGATCGCCGTAGTCACCCTGATGACGCTCATAGCGTTTGCCCTTCCTTCTTCAAACGGGACCGCAGCCGGCGGTCCCGTTTCCGTTTCAGACCTTGCACCGGCCGACGAATATTTCGGACGCGCACGGGTTAGCCCACTTGGCATCCGTCATAAGATCTTTTCGCTCAAAGACGATCTTCACCACGCTCGCTCACAGCCCGGCTCGATTCAGCACGATGCCGAAACCATCGAAGAAGCACTGCTCGATTGGATCAAGCGTTTCCCGCACGATCCGTGGCTGCCGGCGACCGCTTGGAATTTGGCAATCCTCTACGAAGAGCTGCCCGGTACCGAGGCGCAAGCCCACGCAGTTACACTTCTTCACTTGTTGTGCGATAGGTATCCCGGCTCGACGTACGCGGACAACGCCGCGCGCGATCTGCAGCGTGGCATCGGCGTTCGTCCCTGGCCAAAGTGGGCGGCGCAAGATCCCGACCCGTCGCCGCTTTTGAACGATCCGAAATCGCTGATCGACGCAATCTTAGCGCTGAATGGCGCGCCGGACGATGCGCATCGTCTCTCCGCTGCGCAAACGTTAGAACAGCAATATTGGAAGCTCTCGCGCGACGGCAACGATCCCGCCTATGCAAGAGCCGCCTGGGAACTTGCATGCGCATACGAACGCCTTCCCGGCGACGACGCACAAACGCACGCAATTAAGCTTCTTGCGATGCTCGTCGATCGGTACTCGTCGCTGGTTTACGGGCGCTGGGCGATTCGCGATTTAAAGCGTGGCATCGGCGAGCGTCCCGCCGTTTCGGATGCGGTGACGCCGAAGAGCCGTTTATAGTCGGCGCTGAAATGTCCCATGTGCCAGAATCCGAGCGCCGCAGCGACGTCAAAAATTCGGACGGTGCCATGCGATGCGCGTAATCGACGGTGCGCGGCGTTGAGGCGCAGAATCTTCAAATACGTAATCGGCCCTACGCCGAACGCATCTTTGAACGAATAGATGAGACTCCTCATGCGACAGCCGGTGTGCTGACAGATGCGCTCGAGCGTCAGTGGTTCGTCGACGTGCTCCCACATGAAGTGCTCGACATTGCGAACCAATGCAAAAGCCTTGCGTTCGCGAGCAAGTCCACCTGCCGCACCATCGCCGGCGAGAACTAACCGCTCTACCCGAAGCAACAAATCGGCTTCCATACGCTGACGCAGTCCATCACTCTGAAACTTTAAGGGCTCGTCGGCAGAGATCTGCAGAATCAGATCCACGTAGCTGCGGAGTTGAAGCGCTGCGGCGCTGTCGCCGGAGATGAGCGTACTGCGGCTACTCGCCGAACGTACAAGCGCGGCTTCGTCGATATCGATCCAGCGCATCTCGGCGCCCGCCGGTATCGTGAGATCGATCTCGGCATCCTTGGCTGCCACTATTTGATGCGGCGCCAGAAGGCGGCCGTGTTCGAGAACGCGCTCCGCCTTGTCGGCATAGACAAGCGCGAGCATTTCCGGCGGGACGCTTCTTCGAATTTCAACGCGGCGGTTGCAGTCGTGCGCGATAATGCGCACTGCGCCGAGCTGCGCGCTACCAGTGCGGGCGCGAAAAGTACCAGACGAGAGTTGAAGACACTCCGCCTGTGCGCCTAGGAGAGACTCAAGTTCAACCGCGTCGAAAATGTCCGCGGTTCGTGCACCGGCGTCAAATTGTCCCGGTGCGGTCGGAGCATCCATGAGCTGACGCCCTCAATGGCAACATACTCATGGTGCGCTCCGGCCGTGAAGATTTAAAGAACGGCTACACGCCGAGTTTGTGTTTTAGCGCGGGAAGATGCGGATTCTTCCACTTGGTGCCGTCCGCAAAGGTAATTTTCAACGGTACGCATTGCGGCAGCGCCGTTTGAAGCGGAAAGACATTCCGGCTCAAGCCAAATTGGTGTTTGATCTCGACGCCGGGCGAGAACGTGCCGACGTCCTTCACTTCGGCGACGAGATTGCCGTTCGCGATCAGTCCAAACTCGATCGATTTCATCGTTTGCTGCGTAGCATTCGTGTAATCGATGTTGAGTGTCGGTTCGCTTGTGCGAACGGGTGGCTGATAGTACCTGTAGCCGTACACGCTCGGCCAATAATATGGCCCCGCTGGATAGAAACCCGGCACCCATCCGCCGGTTACCATGACATTGCGCGAGGGCTGGCACGTCGTCACATGGACGGGATGACGTTGAACTACAGCGCCGGCAGTCACCGGTATGGAGAACGCCAGCGCCAACGTCGAGGCTAGAGTAAGCGAGCGTTTCATGCCGCCATTCTAGCAGGTTTTACACGCCGGTGCGCGCGATCTCGCCAAAATTTCCGGAGCGAAAGTCATCGAACGCCTTCTGCAATTCGCGTGCGGTCGTCATCACGAACGGGCCATACCGTGCGACGGGCTCGTTCAAAGGCATTCCGGCGAGAAACAGCACTTCGAAACCATCGTTTCCCGCAGCTAAACGTACCGTCTCCGGCGCTCCCGAAAGAATACCGGCTTCGTGCGCGGCGACCGAACGATCGTTCATCGTTCCGGTGCCGGCCATAACGTGAGCGATTGCATTGGAGCCCGCCGGGACCGGAACGTCGACGGTTGCGCCGGGATCGAGCTTCACGTGCAGCATCGTTGCCGGAATCGTCGTTTCGATCGGCGAGCGTTGTCCTTCGACTTCACCCGCTATCACGCGAATCCATCGGCCGTCGCCGGTGACCACGGGAAGTTTCTCGCTTGAATACTCTTGGTAACGCGGCTGCGTCATCTTTTTGCTTTGCGGCAGATTGATCCAGATTTGGAAGCCATGCATTCGGCCACCGTTGCGCAGCATCGTCTGCGAGGGCATCTCGGAATGAATAACGCCGGCGCCGGCAGTCATCCACTGCACATCGCCGCCGCGAATGCTGCCACGGTGGCCGTGCGAATCTTCGTGCTCCACCTCACCATCGATGATGTACGTAACCGTTTCAAAACCACGGTGCGGATGGTCGGGCGCGCCGATGGCTTTACCAGGCGCATAATCGACCGGCCCCATTTCGTCGATCAACAAGAACGGATCGACGTAGGAAAGTCCGTGTACCGGAAATGGCCTGCGTACGACGAACCCGCCGCCTTCGACGACTTGCTCGGCCGGCACAACGTGAAATTTAGACGTAACTTGCGACATCCTCAAACCTCAAACGCGGATTACGCGGAAACAATTTCGTCTCATCGCCGTAACCGACATTCACGAGCAGATCACTTTTTATCGAAACATCCGGGAAAAACGCACGATCGACTGCGGCTTTGTCGAACCCACCCATCGGACCAGCATCTAAACCAAGTGCGCGCGCCGCGAGAATAAAGTAGCCGGCCTGCAACGCCGCATTGTATCGTGCAATCTCCGCGGCTGCGTCCGCATCGTTTCCTACATGGCTCATATCGCGATGCGGAAACAGGACCGGCAGGTGCGCGTAAAAGCGTTCGTCATGCGCGAGAATTGCAGTCACGGGAGCTTGTAACGTCTTTTCCACGTTACCGGGGCTTAGCGCAGGTAGCAATCGCGCTTTTCCCTCGGCGCTCGTGACGAAAATGACGCGCAGCGGATTCGAATTCATCGCAGTCGGTGCAAGATGCGCGTAAGCGACGATGCGCTCCAACAATTCATTCGAAACCGGAGTATCGAGAAAACCGTTGGGCGTGCGTGCTTCAGTAAAGAGCGCGGCGAGGGCGTCTTCGTCGATCGCGGAAGCGCCCGAATTCAATAACTGAGTATTCATAGGTTAGTTACTATTCGTAACCACAAGACGCCCACTGGAGGTTGCGTTTTAACTATTTTCTTAGTTGACTTCTGAACGCGAGGGGTTTAGACTACTAATAAATTAGTTAGCGCCCATGAGGAGCCCGTGATGAAGACCCGTCTCGACCGCCCCGTCCGTCCAACCGTCGTCCAGTCCGATAACCGCCCGACCATTTTCCTTGGCTGGGGACCGCGCCTCGCTTTGTAAGTCATCTACGCGCAGGCCCAGAACGTTCATGAGGCATGCGAATTCTGAGATACGCGTTGGCGCTGCTAGCGGCGCTGACGCTCCCCGCACCGGCTCTTGCAGCGAACACCGATCGCGTCGTATTGGCCGGTGGATGTTTCTGGGGAATGCAAGCCGTCTTCGAGCAACTGCGCGGCGTCGATCGCGTCGTTGCGGGGTATGCCGGCGGCAGCAAGCAAACTGCTCATTACGACATCGTTAGCGAAGGCAACACCGGCCACGCCGAATCAGTCGAAATTACATACGAGCCTTCGAAAATTTCGTTCGACGATTTACTGCGCGTCTATTTCACGGTCGCGCACGATCCGACGCAGTTAAACCGTCAAGGCCCGGATGAAGGCACGCAATACCGCTCCGAAATTTTCTACACCACTCCCGCACAACGCGATGCGGCGCAGCGCTACATCGCACAACTCACGGCAAAACACGTCTTTAAAGCGCCTATCGTCACGAAGCTCGAGTCCCTTCAAGGCTTTTACGCCGCGGAGGACTATCACCAAGACTTCGTCGCCCACAACCCCTACAATCCGTACGTCCTAATCAACGACAAACCGAAACTGCACGCGCTTAGAGCGGAATTTCCGAACCTCGTGCGGTAGTGGTCCGCTATGCGGACCTTTGCGAAAGCGTCGGTACCTGCACGTGCGAAGACGCTGGAGTCGTCGTGGTACGTCTCCGAGGATGTCTTCGCGCGCGAGCGGGAACGCATCTTTTCCGCCTCGTGGATCTGCGTCGGACGCGCCTCTCAGTTCGTAACGCCCGGCGAATTTATCACCGCTGAGATTGCCGGTGAGAATGTAATCGTTACACGGGATGTCCGAGGCAAGTTGCACGCCTTTTATAACGTTTGCCGCCATCGAGGCACGCGGCTCTGCACCCAAGAGCGCGGCACGTTCAAAGGTTCGATTCAATGTCCGTATCACGCGTGGACGTATGCGCTCGACGGCACCCTCACTGTCGCGCGCAACATGGACGACACGCCGGATTTCGATCCCCGCGAGTATCCGCTGCGCGAAGCGCACGTCGCGCAATTCGAAGGCTTCGTTTTCGTTTCGCTCGAGCCCGCCCAGCCGTTCGCGCAAGCCTTCGATCCGCTTATCTCACGGTTTGCGCCATGGAGCATCCAAGAGCTCGAAGGCGCCGCACGCATCGAGTACGACGTCGCCTGCAATTGGAAGCTCGTCTTCCAAAATTACTCGGAATGCTACCACTGTCCGGTCATTCATCCGCAGCTTGAAAAGCTCTCCCCATCGGATAGCGGCCGCAACGATTTATGTGAAGGTCCGTTTTTAGGCGGCTATTCCGAGCTGCGCGAAGATCGGCAAACCATAACTGCGAGCGGGCATACGAAGCGTGCGCCGCTACCTGGAATCGACGGGCCAAATCTTTCGCGCGTCTACTATTACACGATTTTTCCATCGCTGCTTCTGAGTCTGCATCCCGATTACGTGATGGCGCATTACCTGCGGCCTATCGCGCCCGCACGCACGCACATTACCTGCGAATGGTTTTTCCATCCAAAGGCAATCGCCGATCCAACGTTCGATAGCAGCGACGCTGTCGAATTTTGGGATTTAACGAATCGCCAAGATTGGCGGGTCAACGAACTCACCCAGCTCGGCTTGGGTTCTCGCGCCTATTCACCCGGTCCATACAGCCAACAGGAAGGCTTGCTGCACGCCTTCGATCGCCACTACTTGCAAGTGATGTCATAATGACAAAGTAAGAAAATAGTCGCAAGATAGGGTCGGGTGTGGCCTTGAGGGAGACTGCTATGAGTATAATCTCGCGCGGATTTACCGGCAAGCGCAGCACCGAAGCTGCGAAGCTTCCACCGGGTCAGTATTTAACGAAGGATTTTCCGGTGCTTTCCGCCGGACCAACGCCTCGCATTCCGCTCGACAAATGGGAATTCCGCATCTCGAACGAGAGCGGACAAACGAGCAGCTGGGACTGGAACGCATTTCTTGCATTGCCGAGCGAACCGATCACCGTAGACATTCATTGCGTTACGCGATGGTCGAAGCTCGGAACGCAGTGGGAAGGCGTTTCGCTCGACACGCTGCTCGATGGTATAAAGACTTCCGTGAATTACGCATTTGTCGATTGCTACGGTGACTATACGACGAATCTTCCGCTCAAGGATTTGCGCGGCGGACAAGCATGGATCGCGTTCAAATACGACGGCAAGGATCTAGCACCCGAGCATGGCGGTCCGGCACGTCTGCTCGTTCCCCATTTATATTTATGGAAGAGCGCGAAGTGGGTGCGTGGCATTACCCTTGCGGAAAGCGATCGTCCCGGATTCTGGGAAACGCTCGGCTATAATAATTACGGAGACCCATGGCGGGAACAGCGGTACTGGGGCGATTGATCTGGCATACCGCAACTGTCGTCGCGTTGCGGACCGAAACGCCGTCGGCACGCACGATCGAATTTCGCGTGGATGGCTGGCCGGGACATCAAGCCGGCCAGCACGTCGACGTGCGATTAACCGCAGCTGACGGTTACACAGCTACACGTTCGTATTCGATTGCCTCGCCGCCGGGACGCGACACGCTCGAAATCACCGTCGAGGTAATCGAAGAAGGCGAAGTCTCGCCGTATCTCGTGCACGAGATCGCCGTCGGCGATAACGTCGAAGTGCGCGGACCAATCGGCGGCTGGTTCGTTTGGCGCCCCACGCAAGTCGAACCCGTGCAGTTAATAGGCGGCGGCTCGGGCCTTGTCCCACTCATGGCGATGATTCGCACGCGTGTTGCATCAAGCGCTCGCGCATCCTTTCGCTTACTTTATTCCGTCCGGCGTCCGGAAGCGGTGCTCTATGCAAACGAGTTGCAAACGATCGCGATGTCAAACGACGGCATCGATGTTTCGTTTGCGTACACGCGAAGCGCGCCTTCAGGTTGGGCGTCTCAACCGAAGCGCATAGATGCAGACATTATCAGGATGACCACGTGGCCGGCAAGTGAGATGCCGACTGCGTACGTCTGCGGTCCTACGCCATTCGTCGAGTCCATTGCAAATTTGCTACGCGCCGCAGGATATGACGCTGCACGCATTAGGACGGAACGATTTGGCCCCACCGGAGAAAGAACATGAGTTACGAGGCGACCTTTTTAGATGGCAATGCCGCGGGCGGCGATTTGCGCGACCTATTCGCCGTCGACGTCACAGCGGCGTTGTGCCGCTGCGAGCACTGTGGACGCACGGCACCGCTTGCGGACACGCAGCTGTACGCCGACGCACCGGGACTCGTGCTGCGTTGCCCCTCGTGCGAGCACGTGCTTCTGCGCTTCGCACGCACCGGTCCTCAAACCATGATCGATTTGCGCGGCTTGAGCTATATCCGTATCGAAAGTATCGAAGCTACGGCGCAATCGTAACCGAGCGCGGGTCCGCACGGCCAACGATGCGGCCGTGCTCGGTCTGAACCACAACGTACGCGATGTCCGGTCCGTCCGGACACATCTTCCTGGCCCAGGTGCTCCGTGCCGCAGTCAGCACTTCTTGCTTCTCCGAATTGGGAAGGCCGCGCCACGCAACTTCATCCATCGTAAGCAGCAATTCTTTATGCTCCGAATTCATCGCGCCGACGCGCACGGATTTTACCAAGCCGTTCGCACCGTACCGGATCTCTAAACCTTCGACGCTTTGCGCATTCGGACGGTGCACTGTGACCGTGCCGGTTACGGTTGGAACCGTAGCTTTCGTCTTTCGCCGGCGCGCGCGGATCGCCGCAGCGACGCATAACGCGAGCGCTGCCAGTCCTACGGCAATCCAAATCCAAGCGGGCATATATGCAAGTTACCCCGTTGCCCGCTCGCTACGCGAGTCCGGGTAGCCTCTCTTTGCGGTCCTGGATGGCCTAATTACGCGCTGACAAGCGGCGCCGCAGACGGTGACTTTGTTTGCGCGAGCCCCTGAAGCGTCTCCCCAATGAATGTCGCCTGGAACGCAATGATGTCGTCGACGTCCGGGAAATGCGGGTGTTTGCGGTGCCGGCTCAGCACAAAGCGGCCGCCTTGGCGCTCGACGATTCCGTGCTTTTCGAGATTTCGCATTGCGGCAGAAACCATACCCCGCGGATCCGCGCGCAATTCCGGATCGACAAAGAGCTCTCCCGGCAATGATTGCAGCCGCGCTTCAACCGCTGCACCAGCTTCTGCTTCCGTGAATGCGCCTTCGCGATGTGCAAGCCATTCGGAGAGCAATGCGCTTGTCGTAACCGGTCTCGCCGCTTGCAACTCTGCAACAACGTGACTCTTGTCGCGCAACGGAACGATACGATACATCTCGCTCAAACGGCGTCCGACGAACGGGTCGTAACTGATCGCTACGAGGTAGACCTCGCCGGCGAGTGGCGCCAGACGATCCCAAATGCCACGAAACCGGAGCATCGCGCCGTCCCGCGTATATTCGCCTTCGGGTGTTACGAAAAATGTAGCGCCGCGCTGTAGCGTGTTTTCGATGCGCTGGAGATCGCGTTCGACACCGCCACGCATGTCGTCGAAGGCTTCTTTGCGATACTTCACCTGCAGATCGGAGAGGCGAACCTGCGTCTCTTGCGCCTTCTGAAAATATTTTCCGGAGAACAGGTCCTCACTCGTGAGTTCCGCAAAACCGGTTTGCTCTATGGCGGACGGCTTAAAGATTTCTTTGAGCGGCAGCACGCCGTGACGCCTCTGCACGTCCCACGACCAACGCGCAATCGAACGGGACTGCAACTCGTTCTCGAGCGGCAGCAATCCGAGGCCTTCAAACAGCCATCCGAGATTGACGTTATGCATGATCCGCCACATCCATGGAAGCCGCAACGCCATCCATCCCGGCTCGTACATCGATCTCGCCGATGCCGAAAGTACGGGTGTGCGCCACCCCCCGGTAAGCATAAAGACGGCGAACGGCGCCATCAAATCGATCTCGACTTGATGGTTTGCAACGATCAATGCGGGTCCGCGGTGCGCCGGAAGCTTGCCCCACGAGCGAACGCGATAGGCAAATCGCATATACGCGCCGACAAAAATACCGGAGCCGATTCTTCCCGGAACACCCCACCACGGAATGATCGGCCGTTTGCCGACGGCAAGCACGCTGACGGATCCCAGCGCAAAGCTCGCGGCCGCAGCAAAGAAAAGGAAGCGGTAACCGGTAATCGAGCCGTGATAGGCGTTCAGTATTAACCCGCCGGCAAGTGGTGCAATAACGGCTGGAAAGTTTTGCGCGATACCCCAGATGCCGAGATCCCGCGCAACGTCACGAAGTTTCGGGACCGAATCGATTGCGAGCGCCCAACCCGTCGACATAATCCCGCCGAATCCGATGCCGAAGAGCACACCGAACACATACATCCAGCGCTCTTGCGGCAGCGATGCGAAGCCCGCAGCCGCTAAGATCATCGGAATGCCGCTAAGCGCCACCACGATTTTGCGCGGCACACGGTCCGATAGCCAACCCAAATAAATGCCGGATGCGATCGCACCAAATAGCGAGGCGAACGCTACCAAACCTGTCGCTCCGGACGGGTTGCTGACGTGTAAGATGTCGCGGAAGAAGTACAGCACGAACGTCATCAGCAACGCAAGGCCGAACGCGAGAAAGCCGCGTGCGACAAAGACGATCGTAAAATCGTGCCAGTCGCTTACGTGGGCGTGCTCTTCGGGTTGATCCGGAATCGGATGCTCCGCAATTGCAAAGAGCGTAAACGCGCCAAGACCGATTGCCACCGCGATGCCGATGAACGTGCTGTCGGGAATCGTTCCCGCGGCAACACCAAGGCCCACGATGGTACCGACGACCATCGCAACGCTGCGAATACCCGAGACACTGCCCCACGCAGCTTGCGGCACAGCCTCAGGAAAGAGCGCCTGATACGCCGCAAGACTGATATTCGCGCCAACCGTTGCCAGCAGCAAGAACGTCATGAACAAGCCGAGGTTGTGCACCTCGGCCATCATGATCAAGCACGCCACGTCGAGCGCTGCACCGATTAGAATCGGAACGCGCCGCGGCACGCCCTGGCGCCGCAGCCGGTCGGAGATCGCTCCGGCGATAGGCGGCACAATCATTGAGACAAACGAGACGAGCGCGGCAATCACCGCGAACACCCGCACGTGATCCTGCGGCGTCATTTGCACGACCGCTGCTGGAACGGCAATCGTAATCAAAGCCGTGTCTTGAAAATGCAGCGGCACCCAATATGCGTTCAGCAGAAGGGATTTGCGGATGCCGTACTTTTCCGTGGCCGATTGCGCCACTATTGCCGTCCTTGCACTGCGCGGAATTCGTTCAGCAACGATGCCACCGCAGCCTCGGCGGCCGCCGCTTGCTGCCGGTATTGCGCAATAAGCTGTAGCTGCGGCTGCGTGGGCGGACCGTCGTATTGATCGATGATGTCGCGTAGATACGCGATCTGCTCGCTCAAGCGCGCGGGTTGGCGGTAGCCGCTCGGTTCAGAGTTGCGCAGCTGGTCGAGCTGCGCCGCAATTTCCGGCATGAGTTTCGTCAGCGCGCCCTGCGCTGTACTTGCCGTCGAATGTTTGCGCAGGTTCGCGGCATCGTCGCTCATATGCTGCAGCCGATCGATGCTCGACTCTACGCGTGACTGTATCGCCGCCAGCTCCACGAGCGCATCGTACTGCCCTTGCAGTTGCGCTGGCGTCGCCGAATTACGCGGATCCAGCACCACGGTAACCGGGGCGCGCACCGGCGAACCAGGAACGTCAACTTGTACGGTATATGTGCCGGGCAGTACTTGCGGTCCGGTGATGGTCATCGGATAAAAGATGTAGTATCGGCGCCGGTCTTGCGTTGGAGAGGGATCGATCTGGGTGTACAAATCCCAAGCAAAACGGTTCAGACCGTCGTGCACGTGTATGTCAAACGCATCGATTTGTTTGTTCGCGGCATCGAAGACGCGCACGTGCAACGCCGGCTTCTTTTTCGGCCCCGGCGCCGGAGGCGCGTGCTGCAGATAGAGGCTGAGGAGTGCGCCATACGGTTTGTTCTCCGCTACGAAGGCGCCGCGTCCATGCTCGTGATACGTTGCATCGGTGTACCGGATCGCAGGCATCGGCGTAAACAGATACGCGCTCGACGCGGTGTGCGACCACTGCTGCAACGGCGTCAAATCATCTAAGATGTAAAATCCGCGTCCGTGCGTTCCGACAATCAAATCGTTGTCGCGCGGATGCACTTGCAGATCGTAGACCGGAACGTGGGGCATACCGAGGCGCAAATCGTTCCACGTTGTTCCGCCATCGAACGACGCGGAGATACCTCGTTCGGTCCCGGCGTACAGCACGTTCGCGTTGCGCGGATCCTCGCGCACGACGTGCACGTAACTCGGCAACCCCGCTCCGATAGCCCGCCAGGTCTTACCGTAATCGCGCGTTGCGTAGACGTACGGCCGATAGTCGTTCCATTGATGACGATCGAAGGTTGCATAGGCTGTTCCCGCCGCCGTTGAAGACGGAGCTATTGCGGCCACCCGTGCGGGCAACGGCAGAGACGAAACGTTGCCGATGATGTCATTCCACGTCGCGCCGCCATCGCGCGTAATTTCAAGATGGCCGTTATCGGTGCCGTACCATACGGTGCGCGGATCTTTCGCATCCTCGCCAACCGTGTAAATCGTGCAGTACGATTCCGCGTTGGTGTTATCGCGCGTGATCGGCCCGCCGCTGGGGCCCAGCTGTGATGGATCGCATCGCGTTAAGTCGGGGCTCGCTTCCGTCCACGAGTCGCCGCGATTCGTCGACTTAAACAGTACATTGCCGCCAAAATACAGGACGTCCGGATCGAACTTGGAGATCAAGAGCGGCGCGCTCCAATTAAACCGGTACTTGTACGTCGAAACGCCCGTTCCGAAAGCGATGATCGGCTGCGGAGAGATATACCGGCGTTCGTTGCTGTGCAAATTCAATCGCACGAGATCGCCGAAATGCGTATCTTCATACACGATGCTCGAGTCGCTCGGATCCGCCATCGCGTATTGACCGTCGCCCCAATCCGAGATGTTGAGCCAATCACCGTTGCTCACTCCATCGCTTTGGCTGAACAACTCGCTGGGGCCCCACCACACCTCGTGGTCTTGCATGCCGCCCATCACGTGATATGGGCGATCCATGTCGTAGCCGACGCGATAGATTTGATTGAAGGGCACGACGTCGTCGTAGTTCCACGTCTTCCCGCCGTCCACTGAATAGTGGAAGCCCATGTCGCTGCCGTTGAGTAACCGGTTCGAATCGGTGGGATCGATCCAGAGATCGTGGTTATCACCGCCGCCGCCGGCAGAACGGAACTTGCGTCCGCCGTCGCCCGAAATAAGCAGTCCGCCTGCAATCGCGTACACCTTCTGCGAGTTATGCGGATCGCACCGCACTTGCGAGAAATAGAACGGCCGAAAATTAATGTCCTGATCGGCGTTACGCAGCTCCCAATGCACGCCCGCATCTCTGGTGCGGTACAGCATACCGCCTTTGACCGGAACGAACGCATAGACGACATTCGGATCGCCTGCGCAAACGCTCACTCCGACGCGATTGATTGGACCGGGCGGCAAACCGTTTCGCAAGGTGGGATCGGTCAACCGCGTCCACGTTTTGCCGGCATCGTTCGATTTGTATAAGCCGCTGCCCGGTCCACCGCTGCGCATGCTCCACGGCTGTCTCAGAAAATCGAACGTTCCGGCATAAACGACGTTCGGATGCTTCGGATCGAAGGCGATATCGCTGCCTCCCGTCGTCGCGTTCACGTACAATACGCGCGTCCAGTGCAACCCGCCGTCGGCACTGCGATAGATTCCTCGTTCGTCGCTCGGCGCAAACTCGTGTCCGAGCGCCGCAACCAGAATAATCTTGGAGTCGCCGGGCTTTATCGCAATCTTGGCGATGCTTCCGCTATTCTCAAACCCTAAGTGGCGCCAGTGCGCGCCGCCATCAGCGCTGCTCCACAAACCGTCGCCGTAGTCCGCCGTGTTGCGCGGAAACGCTTCACCCGTTCCGATGAATAAGCGATTTGGATCGCGCCGATCGATCGCAATCGCGCCGATAGCACTGCTTTGCCCTTGGGTGAAGACATCTTGAAAGCTGAGGCCCGCATCCGTCGACTTCCACAGTCCGCCGGATGAATGACCCAAATAAATGATATTCGGATTGCCTGGAATTCCCGCAACGACGTCGAGGCGGCCGCCCATAACCGCCGGTCCGATCCAGCGATATTGCAAATCGCCGAACGGCATTGTCAAGGCCAATAGCACACTTAGCAGCAAGCTCGTCACGCAGGCTGCAATCCGTGCTAAGGCGCGCTCGACCCTTTATTCGTTAGCGCAGTCGTCGGGCAGTTGTATCCAACGCGACGCCCACCGTTCGATTTCGATGAGCGCGGGTTCGAGTTCCATGCCGCATTGCGTGAGCTCGTATGTCACACGCACCGGCGATTCGGGACGCACCTCGCGGCGTACGACGTCCACTGTTTCGAGCTCGCGCAGCCGTTCGGTGAGCAGGCGATCCGAGATTCCAGGGATCGCTGCAAGCAGCTCGTTGAAGCGATGCGGACCGCGCATCAGCGTACGCACAATTGCACCGGTCCATCGCCGGCCAATCAGCTCGACTGCGCGGTGGTAGCGGGGGCAGAGTTCGGTGTGGAGCGTGGGCTCCGTTCTAGTTGTCATGCTCTAGCGACTCCTATAGAGTCAATAACAGGCTACCATAAGTAAGTGGCAACCGGCAAGATCGCAACAATTCGTTTCGCACTCCCCGCGCCTGGTTCCCAGAATCTTTTCGGCGGAGGATATGGGTCCAAAGGCACGGCTTCAGCCAGGGCACGCGCTTCCAATCGGTGTAGCGTCTTTGAATGTTGGCACCATCACAGGAACTGCTTCCCGCACAGCGCTTCGCCGATGTCACCGCTGCACCGCCGCACTTCGAAGAAGTGCAGGCGGAATACGATACCATTGCGGCCTCACTGGAGGAATCGAAGAGCGTGGAGGACGCGGTGCAAGCATTTGCCCGGTGGGACGCGCTCCGCCGTGAGTTTCTCACTTGGTCCGCGCTAACGGAACTGCAGTTCCAGCGCTACACGGATAATCCGGAATACAAAGCAGCGGTGGAGCTGCATAACGCACTGCGTCCGAAAATCACGGGCCTGGACGTCGCGATGAAGCGCAAGTTCCTCTCGCATCCGCTTCGCGCGGAATTGGAAGATGCACTCGGCGAGTATCTCTTCGCGCGTTGGGAAACCGACGTGACCGCGTACGACCCGGTGATCGAACCGTTTGCCGTCCTAGAGTCGACACTTCAAGACGAATACACCGCGCTGGTCGCGAGCGCGAAGATTGATTTCCGCGGCCGGCAACTCAACCTTTCGACTATCGCAAAGTACGCCGAGGATCGGGATCGCGAAACGCGACGCGAAGCGCAAGTGGCGAAGTGGGACTTCTTCTCCCGCCATGGTGCGGAAATCGATAGCATTTTCGACAAACTCGTGCACGTACGTGACGAGATGGCGCGTGAACTGGAGTTCCATAATTTCACCGAACTCGCATACCGGCGGCTAGCACGCACGGATTACGGGCCCGCCGAGGTCGCACGCTGGCGCGAAGAGATTGTGCGCGAAATCGTGCCGTTGGCGCAGCGTATCATCGAGCGGCAAGCGGGCAGACTCGGTATCGATCGCGTCATGCTGTGGGACGAGCGCGTGTACGCGCGCGAAGGTTCGCCTAAACCGCCGCAGCGCTACGACGACATGCTGAGCGCTGCACGTGATGCCTTCGATTCCATGAGTCCGAGCTTGGGCAGCTTCGCGCGGATGATGATGGAGCGCGAGCTCATCGATCTGCAGTCTCGCGACGGGAAAGCCAACGCGGGCTTCTGCACGAGTTTTCCATCGTACGGATTGCCGTACGTCTTCGCCAACTTCAACGGCTCTACGCATGACGTCAACGTACTCGTTCACGAATTCGGCCACGCGTTTCAGACCTACGAAAGCCGCGAGATTGCGATCTCGGATTACCTGTGGCCGACATTTGAAGCGTGCGAGATCCACTCGATGTCCATGGAGTTTCTCACGTGGCCGCAGCTGGAGCGTTTCTTCGGTCCGGATGCGCAGCGGTATCGTTTGGAGCATCTGCAGTATTCGCTGTCGGTTCTGCCATACGCCGCCGCGATCGATCACTTTCAACACATGGTCTACGACAATCCCGGCGCGACGCCCGAAGAACGCCACGCGTTTTGGAAGCAGATGGAAGCGACGTACATCCCGTGGCGCCGGTACGATGGTATCGATTACCTCGAACGTGGCGCGTTCTGGCAGAATCAGCGTCACGTCTTTATCGTGCCGTTCTACTACATCGACTATACGCTTGCGATGTGCTGCGCATTGCAATTCTGGGCGCGCTCCCTGGACGACTACACCGGCGCTCTAAACGATTACAGCGAACTCTGCAAGCGCGGCGGAACCATGCCGTTCCAAACGTTGCTGCGTTCTGCGGGGTTGCAATCGCCGTTCGAACCGGGCGTCCTTCACGAGGTCGCGCAGCGGGCCGCCTCCGTGATCGGCGTGTAGCTATGGTCGATCGGGCTCGCGTCTACGCGCGTACGTGCGGCTGGATTTACGTCCTTATTTTTGTAGCCGGATTGTTCGGCGAAGTGTTCGTGTCGGGGCGCCTCGTCGTCACCGGTGATACAAGCTCAACAGTTAGCCGTATCTTGGCGTCCGAAGAGCTTTGGCGGCTGGGATATGCCGCCCAAATTCTCACGATGCTTTGCGACGTCGCCGTGGCGTGGCTGCTGTATGTGCTCCTCGCACCGGTAGAGCGCAACCTCTCGCTGCTTGCGGCCTTCTTTCGCCTCACATATGTCGCCGCATACGCAGCAGCACCGCTAGCCTACATCGCCGTCGTGCCCTTGGCTCATCAACACTTGCTGCAAGCTGTGACGTTTGCTTTGCAGATGCACAATTCAGCGTTCGCACTTAGTCTCGTCTTCTTCGGCGCAAATCTTGCGCTCGTAGGGTATCTCATCGGCCGCGCTCCGATTAATGTGCGTTGGCTTTGCATCGCGTTGGAAGTCGCCGGCGCCTGTTACATCATCAATAGCTTCACCGCATTCGCTGCTCGTCCGTTACATGCGGTACTTTATCCGTGGATTCTCATTCCGCCGTTCTTCGCCGAACTGAGTCTCACGTTCTGGCTGCTCTTCACGCGGCGATTCAATCAAGCGGCGTCGGTGAAGGCGCAACTGCCGGAAGAGGAGTCCGCCGCGGTGACGGCGTCCCGGTAACAACCGGGCGCGGCGTGGTTTCCGGCGTCGGCGTAAATATCCCGGTCGGCGCGGGCTGCGGCACGGCCGGATTGAACGGCGTCGGTGTTGCTAACGCAATACGCGGTGTTTCGACAAATACCCGGTGCTCGCGCCCCTCATACCACACGCGCGCGCCGAGCGTACGCAGGAGCGGTGCAAGTTGCACGTACGTGCTTTGATAATGTCCCGGATCCGGCGGTACTAAAAACGGCACTTGCGCGAAGCGATCGCCGCGCGTAACGATGAGCGTTCCTGCGCTATAACCGATGCTTGCGGCAACTGTCGTCACGAACGGTTCGAGCGGGGCCACGACGTGACCGCCGGCGACGTAGGGCGCGTTGTACGAGCGGACGACCTTGCCGTCGATAACGATGCTGAGCGCGGCCGCCGCAAGTGGGAATATCACGCGTAAACCGCGATACTAAGGCAAGGAACGATGCGATTCATCTTAGCGCTCCGGGAAGCCGGCATGCGGTTCTCCCGCGACGGCTGCGCGTTTCTTTCACAAGCCATCGCATTCAACGCGCTCTTTGCAATCTTCCCGCTGCTGGTACTCATATTGACTGTCGCATCGCTCATCTTCCCGAATGGCGACCAGCAGTTGTTGAGTTTCATCGACACCTTCGCCCCCGCGTTACATGAGACGGTCGCGGCCGACGTTCGCACGTACGTATACGGCCGGGGCGTGTCGAGTATCATTGCGCTGTTGTTCGTTGTGTGGGCCGCAAAGAATCTCTTCATGAGTTTGGCTTACGCGCTCAACCGCGCACTAGCTGTGCCGAAGAGCCGTCCGCTGCTGCACGATATGGCTCTCTCCATCATCATGCTGCCGGTCACCGGGATCGTCATGATTATTGCCATCGGCATGCCCGTCGCCGTTTCAATCGTATTTGCGTACGCGCATATTTCGGACCCGCGCAATTTTTCGCAGATCATGGCGTATCTGCTTTCGATGGCGCTGGTCTTCGTCGTCACGATCTTCCTCTATACATTTCTGCCGAACCGTCGAGTAAGCTGGCATTTTGCCGTACCCGGGGCGTCGGTCGTTGCAGTTTTGTGGCCGGCGGTGCAATACACATTCGCGTTCTACACGGTTCACGTTGACTTCACGCACATTTACGGCGCACTCTCCGCGCCGCTGGTGCTGCTGCTGTGGTTTTATCTGATCGGCGCGATCTTTTTGTTCGGTGCCGAAGTGAGCGCAGGCTGGGCGCATCTCAAGGGAACTGAAGAGGTGGCGCCGCTTTTGGACCCCGTCAAACCCGATGAGCGTCACGTTATAGAAACTGAGTGCGAAACCGCTTCGTGACGCTGGTTTTCATTCATGGCGCCGGTTTCACAGGTGAGGTTTTCTCAAAACAAACGGCCGCGTTCGGCGGTTCGCATGCGCCCAATCTTCCGGGACACCTGAGTCCGGGCGAACCTCAGAGTGTTGGCGAGTTTGCCGAATTCATTGCGAACTATTTGCGCGAGCGCGGCTTGCAGGACGTCGTTTTGTGCGGTCACTCCTTGGGCGGAGCAGTCGCCATACAGGTAGCGCTCGATCGCGCGCATCCGCTGCGGGGCCTGGTACTGCTCGGATCCGGCGCACGGCTACGCGTAGCGCCCGGTTTTCTGGAGGGCTTCGAAACCAAGTTCGACCAGACGGCAAGAGAAGTCGCGTCCTACTTTTTTGCGGAGCCGGCAGGCAAGCAAATCGAGTGGGCCGTTGGATGCATGCAACGCGTGGGTCAGGCACAGACTTTACGCGATTTCCGGGCTTGCGATGCCTTCGACGCACTCGAGCGGCTCGGCGAGATACGCTTGCCGGTACTGGCGCTTACCGGCGAGGCGGACAAGATGACCCCGCCCAAGTTCGCGCACGCATTGGCCGACCGGGTTCCGAAGGCGCAGGCGCGAATAGTCCATGGTGCCGGCCACTTTGTGATGGTCGAGCGCTCCACAGAAACGAACGATGCTATTCGGACGTTTCTTTTGGGAATTCGCTAACCGCGTCGAAAGGATATCCGTGCGTCGAGTACCCGCCCTGGCTCTGCTATGTCTGAGTGCAACGCTGATTGCAGCGGCGCCGCCAAAAGCAACGCCGGCGCCTAAAGCTACGCCTACGCCGGCTCCAACGGCAACACCTCAAGTGGTGCACCTGCCGCTAGTCGTCGTGTATCCCTTCGAAGGCAGCTCCGATATTAAAGCCGATGTCGGCCAGCGTGCGGCCCAGCTATTCGTGCAACAGATGAATGCCGCCGGCGGCATCGATACGATCTCCGCTCCGCCCACCACGAAACATAGCGATTATCTCAGCTACGCGCGCAGCATCAGTGCGGACTATTACGTGTCGGGTTATATGACGCCGCTCGGTGAAGGCGTTTCACTTGTGGAGCAAGTCGTCTCCACACAAAGCGGAACGATCACCTATGGTGCGACGGCGCAAATTGCATCGTTTGAAGACGCGACTTCGCAAGCCATTATGATTCACGACGCGATTCAAGCGCGCGAACGCAGCATTGCGGACGCATATAAGACCGCAACCGCCGAAGCGACGTCCACGCCCGCGCCCAAACAGAATCAAGCCGATCTAAAACGCGGTTTCTCGGATATCGTCGGCCTCTTCCGCCGCGGCGGGAAAGCCACGCCCGCGCCTGCAGCAGGCGTTGTGAAACCCTCAAAAGGCATCTTCCTCGTACACGTCAACGGACATCTGCCCGCCGCGGATCTCAACAAGGCGACGAGCGACCTGTACGCCGCGCTCAACACGCACTACAACGTGCACATGAGCAACGCTCCGGGTGCGAATTTGAAAGCAGAGGCCGACGGGATCTGCGGCACGGATCGCAACAATACGATTGCATCCGGCACGGTGAACGCCGATACCACGCGCCATGGCTTAGGCTCGCGCACGGAATACACGTTTACGCTGTCCGTGTACACGTGTTGGGGCGCAAAACTTTCCGAGCATACCGGCAAAGCGGGATCGCTCTCGAGCGCGGTTGCCGAAGCCGTCGCTGCATTTACGGAAGCATCGCCTCAGAACGCGTAGCCGCAATAATCCGTCCGCTCTCGCGCCCTTCGATAGCCTCGAGATAAAATTTCGCAACCTGGCGCGCGGGCATGCCGGTCGAGGGATCTTGTCCCAAAGCCGCAAGCGTTTCGGAAATCCAACCCGGGCTTACCGCGTTGACGCGAATTCCTCGAGGCATTTCCAGTGCGGCTGCACGTACGAATCCCTCCAGCCCCGCGTTTACTGTCGAATAGGCGGCACCAGCGGGCGCAGGTTCCTGCGCTAGCGTGCCCGTCGTCAGCGTGAATGAGCCGCCATCCCGCAACGAACCGATCCCATGACGCACGACGTTCACATTTCCTAAGAGTTTGTCGCGAACCGAGAACGCAAAATCCTCGTCCGTTAGCTGTTCGAACGGTTTGAACACTGCCGATCCCACCGCGCAAATAACCGCGTCGAGTGTGCCCGCTTGGCTATACATCTTCCGAATCGATACGGAATCCTCGATATCCACGTGAATCCCCGAGTTGCGAGTCGCCGGGATGACCTCGTGGCGCACTTCCAAAATCTGCGCGATTTCTTTTCCGATGGTCCCGGTCGCACCAATCAACAAAATTCTCATGCCCGCTACAACCGCGCAACCAGGGCGCGAGCTGCAGATGTTGGTAAGGGACATGGTGCGAAGCGCGAACATTCATTGGGAGGGCGACGTTGCCCACGGACGCGGCTCTATAGCCACGAAAAGCGGCAAAGTGCAAGCGGACTACTCGTTCGGAACGCGTTTCAGCGGCGATCCCGGAACTAATCCCGAAGAGCTGCTCGCTGCTTCTCACGCAGCTTGCTTTACCATGGCGCTCAGCGCCGCGCTCACACGCGCTGGACATGCTCCAAGGTCCATCGACAGCAAAGCGCTGGTCACGCTCGAGCAAGTCCCAGGCGGCTATGAAATTCCGTCGATCGAGCTTTCAACGACCGCCGTCGTTCCGAACATTTCAAACGATGATTTTCAGCGCTTAGCGAAAGAGGCGGAGCAAACTTGTCCTTTGAGTAAAGCGCTACGCGCCGTGCCGATCTCGATGAAGGCCGAATTACGACAGGCCTGACCTCAGCCCACTCTTCGCTAATCGTTGCGGTTGACGATTCCGAGCCGTCGCAGTTCGCGATCGGCGAGAGTTTAAAAATTGTCAAACGCAGCACGCGATCCGTGATCTTCGCCGTCATGCTCGATCCGGCGATTCTCGCGCAAAGCTACGGGCTCAGTTCAACGCAGCAACTTGCCGAAACGCTTGCGGCAAAACTGGTGCACATAGCGATGGAGCAAGCAACTGAAGCCGGCGTAACGGCGAGCTCTAAAATCATATTTAGCAATGCGCCCCAGGGTATCATCGATCTCGCGACCACCGAAAAGGCCGCGATGATTGTGATGGGAACGCACGGCCGCAGCGGCATCCCGCGGGCACTACTGCAGAGCGTCGCCGAGGAAGTGTTACGCCGAACCGATACCCCTGTGTGCATTATGCGCATGGCGCCCACACAGAAAGTCTACGGCCGCTTTCTCGTACCCATTGCAAACAACGAACTCGAACAGGCAGCAGGGAGATATGCCGTGAGTCTCGCTCGCGAGTTCGAATCGACTCTGCTCTTTTGCACGGTGGGTTCGATGGGCAGTGAGGATAAAGCACTGCTGGATCGCGCAAAACGTTTCGCAGCCCAGAACGGCGTGAACGCCGACGGAATCGTGCTGCAAGAACAAAGCGTGTCGGATGCGATTTTACGCTCGGCGGCAATAAACGAAATCGATGCGATCGTCATGGCGACCCACGGCCGCCAAGGATTTATGCGGATGGTACAGGGCAGCGTAACCGAATCGGTGATTAGGTCGACCACGAATCCGGTCGTCGCCATCCGGCCGCAAGCCTCTAACGGATAACGATCACCGGCATGCGGCTGGCGCGAATCACGGCCTCTGTAACGCTTCCTTTTACGAACCGCATGAAGCCATCGCGCGCGTGGCTCGCCATAACGATGACGTCGCAGTCTTGAGCGCCGGCGTTCTCCAGAATCGTATTGCAAATATTACGGCTGCGCTCGATCTTTACGCCCTCGGCTTGCACGCCGTTCTCTGTAGCAAACTGCTTCGACCTCTCGAGTAGGTCTGCGCCGTTTCGCCCTCCGGAGCCATCCGCGATCGTAAGAAACAGCAGTGTTGAATTAAAGCCGTGCGCGAGATCGACCGCGTACCGGCACGCGACCTCCGCGAGTTCGTCGTCGGCGATCGGTACGAGAATACGGTGGCAGATTCGCCCAATTGGTGGACGGCGTATTACGCATAGCGGTATCTTGCTGCGGCGCAGCACGCTTTCCGCAACGTTGCGAGTCAGAGCTCGCGCAATAGCCGTTGCGCCCGTTGTTCCAAGCGCAATCATACCGGCGTTTAAGGTAGCTGCGGCATCGATGATCCCCTGAGCCGCATCCTGATACATGACCAAAGCCGAGGCAGGCACGCCGGCGGCTTCCGCGCGCTGCAACGCGCTTGCAATAATCTCGGACGCCATGCGCTCTGCGAGTTCGCACATCGAGCTCAACCCGCTGTTCTCTTCGAGAATCGCGCGATCGAGGATAAGGGCGAACACAACGGGGCATCGATCGAGTTTCGCGATGATAAGCCCGATATCGATGGCGTATTGCGCCGGCTCCGTGTCGTCGACGGCGATCAGTAACTTGTTTAACACCGCAGTCCTATTCCGGTTGCGGAGGCGGCGGCTGAGGGCGCGGCGGTATGGCAAACATCGCGAGCGGAACGATCAGCAGTAGAGCTGCGCAAATTAGCAGCATGGAATCGCGATAAGCGAGGACTTGCGACTGCTGTGTTACAAGTCCCGCGAGCTGGAGAAGCGTACGATGTCCGCCGCTAACGAAGGTTGACACGTTCGTTCGCGACAAATCGAGCGTGCCGCTAATAGTGGATGCCTGTAAGGCGGCGCGGTGGTCGAGGAACGAACCGACGAGAGCCGTCCCTATCATGAGCCCGATCGGCACCGTCAGCTTGTAGATTGCAATTCCCGCGGGCAAATCCCGCAAAGGGAGAGCTCCGATTACCAACGCCGGTACCGGCTGGCTCAACATCGCAAAAACCACGCCGAATATGAGCGAAATGCCCACGAACGTTGCCGCTTCGGCGGTAGTCGTCATCGAATGCGCAAAACCGTAGAGCGCCACCGCAGTAGCGACGGCCGCAATAGATACGACGACGCGTACGTCAAGCAATCTGCGAGAGAGAATGAGAAATGCGAGGAGCACGCCGATCGCGTACGTCAAGGCCCGCAGCGCGATGATTTCACCTGCCAGCGTTATCGTTGTAGAGACGGCTGTCTGGAGATACAGCGAAAACAGCGTCACCGAATACCCCACCGCGCCAAGGACGATGTTGATGCTGCTCCCTACGGTAAGATTCCGGTAGGTTCCGAAGAGCCGGAGGTTTGCGTGCGGCCGCCGCGCGTAGAACAACTCCCACGCGACGAACGCCGGAAGCACGACCGCCAGAAGAATGACCGCACGCACGACGCGCGGATCGTCGAACCAATTGCGGCGTTCACCTTCGTTCGCTAAATACTGCATCGCCCCGAACATAAGGAGCGATAGCACAAAACCAAGCGTATCGAATTTCAAGTTGCGCTGAGGCGCATCGTAGCTCGGCGCGGAACGCCAGACGCACACTGCTGCAAGCAGTGCGCCGACGGTACCAGGCACGTAGAGGGCGCCCGCTCCGAACGTTTCGCTGGCATAGCCGCCGATGAGCGTTCCGACGGCACCTGCGACGAGCACGAGGAGCGCAAAAGCGGGGACCGCAAGGCGCATAGCCCCGAGCGGCAGCGACGTAAACAGCAAAATCACGACCGGTACGAAGACGCATCCAAGAAACAGCCCTTCCAAAAACCGCAGGACGATCGTCGTCTCGTACGCACCGGTCATTGCCAGCAGCAGCGAGCAAATTGCGTATCCAATGAGACCGGTAAGCAAAAGCGGCTTGCGGCCGAAACGTGCGTACAGCCACGGACTCATAAGGATCGTCGCGTAGTATGGAGCGTTGAACGCAGTGACCACCCACGACGCCTCGTCGGGAGTGGAAGCCGTTTCCCCGGTAATGTAGGGCAGGCCCGCGGTGATCGTGGCACTCGCGGTACCGTCAATGAGTATCGCTAGCGACGCTGTAGCAACTATCGCTAGGAAAGCGGCTCCGTGCTGCGGATGTTGCTCGACGTCGGCAACAGCAAACTCTTGCGTCACTTTGCAACTCCGGTTGAGCGGGCGACCGTTCGCCTTTCGGCGATGTCGTTGCACCTCCGTTATTGGAGTTTAGCACACCAATACATCTCAGCATCGTGCGGTACAATCTCACCGAGGTTGCTGGGTGCCCATGAGAGCAGAATGCCGCCGGAAGCGTTGGTTCGACGTGCCCTGCTTGGCGCTCGCGGTGATCGCGGTACGCGTCCGCACTTTCACTGCCCCGCCCGATGACGGGAATGTCGGTCTCTATTTTTACGTCGCTCATAATTGGCTGAACGGCTGGTTGCCCTACACGCGTGCGTGGGAATACAAACCGCCCGGACTGTTCGCGCTTTTCGCAGCGGGTTTGGCGATCTTCCGCACGCCTTTACTTGCGTCCGCGATTCTGTCTGCAATAGCCGTATTGTTGACCGCCCTCGCGCTGCGCGCGATCGCCCATTCAGTGAAAACGCCGCACGCACCGGCGATCGGAACGCTCGCAGCGCTCTTCTACATCTTTTTGGCCACCGAAGATTCGGGGTTGGCCGGTGATGCGCAGCTCTACGCCGCCGCCTTTTCCAGCTGGGCGATCTATTTCTGTGCATTCTCTGCCCGTCTGCGTGAACGGCCGCTCGAGCGAGCGCTGATTGTGGGATTACTGGCAGGATTGGCCGCTCAAATGAAGCTTACGGCATTGCCGTTGGTAGCGTTGCTTGCGCTTCTCGCTGTGGTGTGCTCGGGAAACCGCGCGTTGCCGGCTGGCGCAACCTTCGTTGCCGCGGTCTGCGCCCCAATCATCGTCGAGATAGGTCTTTACGCGCATGCAGCGGGTCTCGCACAGTTGTACGATGCGAATGTCGGCGCAACGCTCCGGCGTTTCCTTTCGATTGGTGCGGGCGATCCGCGTGCAGGTACGATCGATAGTTCATACGCGCAGCTGCATGTTCTCGCGCCGGCCGCGGAGCTCGCCCCATTTGCGCTCTTGCGTTCACCCGCGCGTACATTTTGGGTCGTGTGGGCATGGTTTGCATGCGCCCTCTTCAGCATCGTGCTTTCCCGCGAGTATTACGATCGCCAGTTTTTCGATCTCATCCCGCCGCTCGCGATCCTGGGCGCGTTTGGCGCGATGCGGCTGGGTACCCTTATCGCGCAGCCTCGTGCAACCGCCGTGATACTCGTACTTCTGACGTTTGCTCTACACGACTATTACACGATTCGTAAAACCATCCAGACAGCATACGCACGGACTTTTGCGGATGAACAATCGTATAATCGCGAGCACCTCGAATTCCTCATCGCAGGTTTGCGCGCGCATATGGGCACGGATCGTTCACTATACGCGTTCCAAGAATCACCGATCGTCTATCTCTATCTGAACACCGATCCGCCGACGCGCTACCCGTTCTCGGCCGATTTGATCGAGCCGCATCTTTGGCCCATGTTGGGGTTCTCCGGTGCGATCGAATTGCAGCGTATTCTTGTAGCGCAACCGCATTACGTGTTACTCGGACAGCCGGACGGGCCGCGCGACGACGCGCATGTTTTAGCCGGCTTCTTGCAAGCTGTTCGAGATCGCTACCGCTTCGTGGGATCGATTGACGGCGATGCACTCTATCGACTGCGCGCTCCACAAGTCTATGCGTACCGCAGCGCTACGGAGCATTTCCGCCGCCGCTAGCCGCGTTCCGCCTGATCGTCGTCCAATAATCCGAGGGGAAGCGTGACCTCGATGCGCTTTGCGCCGATATCGATCGAACGGATGAACTCCTTGATCATCGGCACCATCTTGCCGCGCACGATAAGCATATCCGAGCTCGGAAAATGATCGACGGCGGTTACGTTACCGAGTAATTTGCCGTGCTCGTCGTATAGTTCGCAGCCTATGAGGTCCCGGTCGAGATATTCACCCGCTTCGAGAATGATGCGTTCCGCCTCGGCGTAAAACGTTGCGCCGGCATACTCTTCCGCCGCGTTCGCCGACTCGACGCCATCCAAGCGAATGAGAAAGCGGTCTTTATGTTCGCGGATCGCCGCAATCGTCATATCGCGGGACACGCCGTTTGGAAGCTGCACGCGAAAACGCGCACCGCGGGAAAAAAGTGTGCGACCCGCGCTCGTCGGGTCGCACTTTAATTCACCTTGAACACCAAAAATGCCGGCGATACGTCCGACGGGGAGCTCATTCGAGCTCGGCATCGTCCTCGTCGCCGCCTTCTGTTTCCGCGGCTTCTTCCGAATCTAAGATCTCCACCGAAACCTTGCCTTCGGCGGTCGCGCGCACGATCGTGCGCAGTGCCTGCGCAACGCGGCCGTTGCGCCCGATAACTTTGCCGAGATCTTCGGGATCGACGACGAGCTCGATCTGCGCCTGATAGCCGTCTTCCGGCGGAAAATGATCGACGATTACCGCGTCCGGTTTCGCGACGAGTTTCTTCGCAAGAAACCCGAGTAGTTGCGCAGCACGATCGCGGGCAGCTTCGGGATCGGCCGGTCCGTGATGGCGTTTTTCATGACGGCGCGGCTTGCCGTACCCGCCTCTTTGCCGCGGACCGCCGCGCTCGACCGGACCACGACGACGGGGAGCCTCGTCCTCGGGCTCGATGTCGTCGATGACCGTCTCGTTTGTTGCAATCTTCCGTGCTCCGAGTGTCGAACGACGCTCGTTCTCTTCCGCTTCCTCGCCGAAGAGTCCGAATTCGTCATCGAAGGCGCTCATTACTCAGCGCCTTCTTCCGACTTCGGTTTCCGTTTCGTTTCGGGAATCGGACCGCGATCGATGATTCCCTTTTCCGCGAATAGACGCCGCACCGTATCCGACGGTTGCGCGCCCTTCGCAAGCCACGCTTTGGCTTTTTCTTCGTTGACCACAACTTCGCGCGGCTCGGTGCGCGGATTGTAGTGGCCGAGGATCTCGATGAAACGTCCGTCGCGCGGCGAACGGGCATCCGCCACCACGAAACGATACGTCGGTTGTTTCTTCGCGCCCATGCGGCGCAGTCTGATTTTAACCATTACCCTTGTCCGTTGATAAGTGCGCGTAACCCACGCGCGTGGTAGAGAGCAAACTTTATCGACCCATACCCATCGGGAGGCGTGGCCGTTTCTTTCCGGCGCCGAAGCCCATCTGCTTCATCATCTTGCGCGCTTCTTCGAAGCGCTTCACTAAGCGATTCACATCGGCAACCTGCGTGCCGCTGCCTTGCGCGATGCGTTTGCGGCGCGAACCGTTAAGAACGTCGGGATTCTGCCGTTCGCGGCGCGTCATCGAGCAAATGATGGCTTCGATGCGTTTGAGATCCGCTTCCGGGATCTCGAAATCTTTCGGCAACACGCGGGAGACGCCCGGGATCATCTTGAGGATGTCCGTCATCGATCCCATTTTGCGGATTTGCCGCATTTGACTGAGAAAGTCGTCGAGCGTGAACTGCTGTTTGAGCAGCTTTTGCTCGAGTTCTTTCGACTGTTCTTCCGTATAGAGACTTTGCGTACGCTCGATGAGCGTGAGCACGTCGCCCATACCGAGAATCCGCGAGGCAAGCCGGTCCGGATAGAACGGTTCGAGTGCGGAAAGCTTTTCGCCGACGCCGATGAATTTGATCGGCGCACCGGTGACTTTATGAATCGACAGCGCTGCGCCGCCGCGCGTATCGCCGTCGAGCTTCGTCAAAATAACGCCTGTGATACCGAGACGATCGTGGAAGCCTTTGGCAACGTTCGTCGCCTCTTGGCCGGTCATCGCATCCGCAACGAGCAAAATCTCTTTGGGATTGATGGCGGCTTTGACGTGCTCGAGTTCGACCATAAGGTCTTCGTCGATCTGCAAACGCCCGGCAGTATCGATGATGACCGTAGACAGCCCAAGGCGTTTTGCTTCGGCCACGCCTTCGCGAACGATCTTCACCGGATCGCTCTGACCTTTTTCGAACACGGGAAGATCGATCTGTTTGCCGAGCGTCTGCAACTGCGCGATAGCGGCGGGACGATACACGTCGGCTGCAACGAGCAGCGAACGGCGTCCCTGTTCCTTTAAACGCAGCGCAAGTTTGCCGGCTTGCGTCGTCTTACCGGAACCTTGTAGGCCCACGAGCATGATCACCGACGGCGGCGCATCGGAGAACTGCAGGCGCGCTTCCGCACCGCCGAGCAGTTCCACGAGTTCGTCGTGGACGATTTTGACGATCGTCTGCGCAGGCGATAGCGACGCCATGACGTCGGCGCCGATCGCCTTTTCTTTGATCTTGTTGACGAACTCTTTGGCAGCCGGAAGCGAAACGTCAGCCTCAAGCAAAGCGATGCGCACTTCGCGCATCACTTCGTTCACGTCACTCTCGCTTAAACGGCCTCGACCGGTCAAACGCGAGAAGATCGCGTTTAACCGGTCAGATAATTGATCGAACACGGGTCCCCAGTATAACTACTCTTTAGCGGTTGCTTCCTCGACGCGTTTGACGGCGTCGCCAACAGTTTTAATCTTTTCGGCCTCTTCGTCCGGAATGTCGATGTTGAATTCGGTCTCGAAAGCCATCACGAGCTCGACCTGATCGAGCGAGTCGGCGCCAAGATCGTCGGTAATGGACGCTTCGGACGTCACCTCCGACTCATCAACGCCGAGTTGCTCGACGATGATCTTCTTGACTTTATCGAACGTGGTGGACATTACGTCTCCTATCTTAGGTTGTTACATCAAAATGCCGCCGTCGACAACTAGGGTTTGACCCGTCATGTATCCGGCAGCTTCCGAGCACAGAAAAGTTACTACACCGCTAACGTCTTCGGGTTTGCCCGGGCGCCCGAGGGCCGCTTGGTTTTGAAGATACTCCCGCATCTCGCCGGTCATCTTCTCGGTCATCGCCGTTTCGATCAGGCCGGGCGCGACGGCGTTGACTCTTATGTTCCTTGAACCCAATTCCTTCGCTAGGGACTTGGTCAAGCCAAGCAACCCTGCCTTGGATGCGGCATAGGCAGCTTGCCCGGGATTGCCGGTCAGACCCACAATGCTCGACATTAAGACGATGGAACCGCTACGTTGCTTCATCATCGGCCTTGCGACCGCGCTAGCAAGATAGAATGCAGACTTCAAATTCACGGAGAGCATTTGTTCGATCGTGTCGGGCTTCAGGCGCAGCAACAGCGAATCGATCGATTGCCCCGCATTTGCAATCGCAATGTCCACGCGGCCGAACGCGTCGAGCACTTCTTTCACAACGCCTTCGACAGCCGATTGGTCTGCGACGTCAGCTGTGAGTTCTAGCGTCTTTGCGTCCTCGCGCGTGGCCTGGCACGCAGCGGCCGTTTCGTCGAGTGCGGCGCGATCGCGCCCAACGAGCACCACCTCGGCGCCGTTCTTTGCGAGATCGACAGCGATGGCTCTGCCGATGCCGCGGCTCGCGCCCGTGACGATTGCAACCTTGTTTTGCAGCATCATGCTTTGCTCTCCACTTTGCCGCCGAGCAGCGTTTGCAGCTTCTGCGCGCCGGCCCAGTCGCTTACGTTCATCACTTGCGGCGCGTTCGGAAGCCGTTTCATCAGCGGTGCGAGCACCGGCGACGCACCGAACTCAACGACGAGATCGAGGTTGTAAGACAGGAGCTTTAACGCGGTATCGTGCCAGCGAACTTCATCGGTAATCGAGCGGATCAAATTATGCTTGATTTGGTCCGTGTCGCGATACGGTTCAGCGTCGACGTTGGAGACGACGTCGAAAGCCGGCATCTTGAAATGTGCCGCGTTAACGGCCGCCGCGAAACGTTGGATGGCGGGCTGCATCAGTTCGCTATGCCAGGCCCCGGAGACGTTCAGCGGCACGACGCGCTTTGCACCACCTTCGAGCAACGCGTCTCCCGCAGCTTGCACCGCACCGAGATCGCCGCTAATCACGATCTGCGAGGGTGAGTTGAAATTCGCAAGTTGCAAACGTCCGCCATTGCGCTCTCTCACGCGATCGACGATCTCGCGAATGCGCAATGCATCCATGCCGAGCACTGCGGACATGCCGCCCGGTGCTTGTTCGGCCGCGAACTGCATGGCTTTGCCACGCTCGTCAACCACGCGCAGAGCATCTTCGAATGAAAGCGCACCGGAGACTGTCAAGCTGCAAAACTCGCCGAACGAATGGCCTGCGCTGGCCACCGGTTTCAACAGATCGCCAACCGCAAAATAGAGCGCGACGTTCGTCGAAAAAATTGCGGGCTGACTGTACTGCGTTTCGCGGAGCTGCTCTTCAGGACCGTTGCGTTGCAACGCTAACAGGTCGTATCCCAAAATGTTTTTCGCACGTTCGAACAGATCGCGCGCCGCCGGTGAATGCTGCGCAACGTCAACGCCCATGCCGACGACTTGCGAACCTTGTCCGGGAAAAATTACCGCCACATTCATTTAAGCAGCCCATCTCCATGTAACGGCGCCCCACGAAAGCCCGCCGCCGAATCCAACAAAAACGATGACGTCACCGTCCTGAATTTTGCCTGCCTCCACGGCTTCGGAGAGCGCAATCGGAATCGACGCCGCAGACGTGTTGCCGTACTCCTGAATGTTGACGATCACCTTATCTTCCGGCATGTCTAAATATTTGGCAGCCGCATCGATGATGCGCTTGTTCGCTTGATGCGGAATAAGCCAGTCGAGATCGGTCTTCTGTAAATTTGCTTTTCGCAGAGCAACGTCGGTGGCGTCGATCATTTTGGTGACCGCGAACTTGAAGACCTCACGGCCCTCCATATGAATGTATTGCTCGCCGGCTTCCCACGCAGCGGGTGTCAGCGGGTGGCGCGTACCGCCGGCAGAGACGCGGAGCAGCTCAGGACGGCTTCCGTCCGAACCAAGCTCGCTGGAGAGAAACGAATCGGCTTGCGCGCTTTCAAGAATCACTGCACCCGCGCCGTCGCCGAACAGAATCGCGGTGCTGCGATCGTTGCGGTTCACAATTTTCGTGAGCGTTTCCGCGCCGATGAGCATCACGCGCTTGTACACGCCGGAGCGAATCAAACTCGCGGCCACGGTAAGACCGTAAATAAAACCGCTGCATGCGATTTCCACGTCGAACGCGGCTTTATCCGATGCGCCGAGTTTCGATGCGACGATGCACGCCGTCGCCGGGAAAATAAAATCCGGCGAAACTGTCGCCACGATGTAGCAGTCGATGTCGCCCGGCGTGAGCGTAGTCTTTGCGAGCGCCTTACCCGCCGCCGCGATAGCGAGATCGCTCGTTGCTTCCTGCTCCGAGGCCACGTGCCGGCGCTTCATGCCCGTCCGCGTTGTGATCCACTCGTCGGACGTGTCGAGCACCTTCTCGAGATCCTCGTTCGTCAAAATTCCGGCGGGCGCGTAATGCCCGACGGCGACAATCTTGACCCCGGTATTGCTCAATGGTTAGCCGTGCGTGTGGCCCGCGTGTTCGTCCTTAATTTCGATGACCTGACGTCCCGCGTACGTGCCGCAGTTCTCGCATGCGAAATGCGGACGCTTGGGCGCGTGACATTGCGGACACTCGACGGTCGTCACCGCGTTGAGTTTCCAATTTGCCGCGCGGCGGCTGCGCGTCTTACTGCGCGGGGTTTTCCACTTGAGGTTCGCCACTTTTTATTCAGTCTCCGTAATACACGTGCACGCGCCCGTGTTTTTGTTCTCTCCGCAGATCGGGCAAATGCCCTTGCAGCCCTCTCCGCACAGCAGTCCGAGCGGAATGGCGCTGCAGACGAGCTGCGTTGCCAGATCTTTGATGTCCAGACGATCGCCCGTCAGAACGTTGCTCGGGCCGAACGGATCTTTTTGAGCTTCCGGTCCGGCATCGAGCTGTTCGTCGACATCGACGTGCATTGCGCGTTCGACATCGCCTAAACACCTGTCGCACTCGCCATGGAACTTCGCATCGATCGTTCCGCCGATATCGAGCATCTCTCCGGACGCGGACATCTCCAGATGCACCTGCGCCGGTTCGGGGAATTGGACTCCCTCGAACGGCTCGAGTTCAACCTGCTGATCGACGACCAGACGCTGCCGTCCACCGGCGAGCAGGCCGCCGACATCAACCTTATACGAAGCCATAACATAGAGGAAGGCCGCCCGGCGATGGGGGCCTTCTAAACTCGACACATTGTAGACCCCGCAGGAGCGCCTTGTCAAACGCGGATGTCGGCGGGATTGAGGAGCAAGATGAGCACGATTCTGAACGGCGTGGCCTTCGCTCCTCAGATAGAGAGCGCCGCCTCGCGATACGGCCTCGATCCGCGGCTCCTGGCGGCGGTCGCGGCACAGGAAACCGGGGGTCCAGGCTCCAGCAGCGGCCGTAACGTTACCGGCGACGGCGGCCACGGGCACGGCCTCTTTCAAATCGACGACCGGTATCACACTTTTGCCAGTACGGCCGCGGCCATGAATCCGCAGGCGAATGCGGAGTATGCCGCCCACATGCTGTCGGGCTTGCTTCACCGATTCGGCGGCAACGTACGAAAGGCGCTCTCCGCATATAACGCGGGCGACCCAAATGCGCGCGGCACGGTCACGACGTGGGCGGACGGCAGTCGCCTGGGCTACGCCGACTCGGTGATGCGGCATTATGCTGCACTCGGCGGCTCGTTCAATTCGCTATTGGACGAGATGGGCGCCGAAAGCGCGTCGGAACAAGCAAACGTAAACGCGCTTTCATCGTTCGCGTCCTATCAGCTCCAACCGCCGCCCGCGCTGCAATCGCAATCGCATTCGTACCGTCAAAATGCCGGCCTCGATGACAACGGCCACTCCACGCGCAACAACAACGACATTATCAGTGAGGATTTGTAATGGGCTTTAATATCGGAAGCGCTCTGCTCGGCGGCATCACCGGATTTCTCGAAACCGGCAATCCAATCGGCGCGGCCGCATTGGGAGTTGCCGGCGGTTTATCTGGCGGTGGCACCACTGTCGGCAATTTGGCCGGGAACGCCGGCAATGCTGCCCTTGGCGCGCTTGATGCGCAAAACGAAGCATTCCAAATCTCGATGTACGCGGAGCAAATGCGCCATCAAGAACAAGTGCAGCTGCAGTCGCAAGCGTTCGATGAAATGATGGACGAGAAATCGGAACAAATGCGTGAGGTCAATACGCTGCGCGACGTTCAAATGCAGCAGCGTAAAGCCGACGACCAAATCACGAAGAAATTCATCCAGACCATTACCGAATGATCGACCGTTCTCGCATTGCAGCTCCCCGCTCGGTTGCCGGGCGGGCGGCTGCGACAAAAGCCCCACAGAGCGACGCGGTCGCGGCGCAGCAAGCCCAATTCGACGAAGACATGGAAGAGCGTGCCGAACTGGAGCGAGAGGCAAACGTGCTGCGCGACATGATGCTGGCGCAGCTTAAGGCTGACGACGAGGCGCTCAAGAAGTACATTGCGATGATTTAACGCGGGCACGCCGCCACGCCGGGCAGGGGGGACTTGCGCCGTGTGGTAACATTGTCTGCGTCCCGGGCCATTAGCTCAGTTGGTTAGAGCGCATGCTTGATAAGCATGAGGTCCCAAGTTCGAGCCTTGGATGGCCCACCATGTACAAAGCCTCGCGATTCCTCGCGAGGCTTCTTTTATTTTTTACGAGTGAGGCTGCTGCCGAATCCACTTCAGAATCGCGTCGTGAATCAACACTGTACCGTCAGCGAGTTTCATTACTGGTAATTTCGTCGTTCCTGTTTCTCGGCGCAATTCTTCTCGCGAACCTTTGCGCAAAAATGGAATTGGACTGCCGTGCCCGGCAATAACTTTGTCGTACTCGATGCCCGCTTCTCGAAGCGACTCTTGAACTTGCCGGCACGGATGCAACCGGGGACCGCCGTCATCGCCATGGCAGACAAAAAGTTTTGGTCTCATCAGCATAACGAAGACATTTTGTCGACGCGGGACTAAAGCCTCGCGGAGGAAGCGGAACGCCAGCCTATGATGTGAACGGGAGGACCGCCCGATGATCGCTTCCCCGTTCCGCATCGCCGCATTTCTCATGCTTGCCGCGCTCGCGTCGGCAACAGCCGCAACAACGCGTAACGCACTGCCAGTAAGTCAGCAACGTGCGATCGAAGCGGCTGCGCGCAAAGAGCTGCGTGCGTTCGGTGCAAAGGAGCCGATTCCGGGCGTCTTTATCGCCGTCTACATGCCGGGCAAAGCCCCGTACGTCAAGAGCGTCGGATACGCGGACCTCACGTCAAAAGCGCCGTTCAAACTTTCGGACAAATTCCGCATCGGCAGCAACACGAAAACATTCGTCGTTACAGTCTTGCTGCAGCTTGCGGACGAACACAAACTCAGCATCGATGACACGATCGGCAAATTCAATATCGGCGTTCATGTTCCAAATGAACGCAAAATCACTATCCGAAATTTGGCAGAGATGCGCAGCGGCCTATTTGAAGCCTACAATACGCCACAGTTCAACGAACTCAACATAACGCCGCAAATGCGACTCAATCCGCGCCAACTCATTGGCTGGGCTGCCCAACACAAACCGCTGTTTGCCCCGGGTACTAAATACAACTACAGCAACACGAACTATCTCATCCTGGGCCTTATTATCGAAGCGGTCACGCACGACACCGTCGGCAACCAAATACGCAAACGGTTGTTGCAGCCACTTGCGTTGAACGGAACGAGTTTCCCCAACGAGCCGAACATGCCCGAGCCGTATGCTCACGGGTATGGGCTCACTCCCAAAGGCAACTGGGAGGACGTCAGCGTTTATATCCCGCCGTCCGTAACTTGGGCAGCCGGCGAAATGATCTCCACCGTCCCCGACATGACGCGCTGGGTGAAATCATACGTAGTCGGAACGATGAACAGCAAAGCCGCGCAACGTCAACGCCTTCGCTGTTTACCGACAGGTCTCGGAAAAGGTCTTGATTTCGGATTGGGAATCGGCTGTAGCAACGGCTGGTACGGATATACCGGCGGCCTACCGGGCTATCACACTGCCGCGTATTACCTTCCCTCGAAAGACACCACGGTTATCGCTTTCGTGAACGCGCAGCGCGAAAAGCCGTTTCCGGGCGCGGCGAACGCGATATTCCGCGACATCACACGCATCATAACGCCGAACAATGTCGGGTTTGCGACCGCGGAAACGACGGTGCCTTCCAAGTAAAAAGGGCTTAATCGCCGGTAGGCACGATTCCTAACGACTCGATCATTAGCACGGCGGATCGCTGCGGTGAACGCGGCCGGTGCAGCAGTCCTTTGGGCACCGTATACCCTTGATGAGCTGTCAGACGCACGGGTTCCCGGCCCTCAACGTCCATGAAGATTTCGCCATCGATCACGAAGAAAAATTCGTCTTGCTGCGTGTGTTTATGCCACGGAAACTCGCCTTCGAATATTCCAAGGCGGATGAGGGAATCGTTTACCACGGTCAGCGTCTGGTTGAGCCACGGAAGATTATCGCGCAACTCAGCCGGAATATCGATCAGCGTCAAATTGTCATACTTCACATTTTCGTTATTACGAAAATTCGGCGGCAACGTCGTTTGCATTTTTAACCTCAACCGCTATGGCTTACGGCGCCTTCGCCGTAGCCGTCGCCTGCGCGAAATACGACGACGGTAATTCTGACGGGAACGAATAGCTGCTCAGCGTGTACTCGGCAAAGTACGTCGCGTATTGCGAGAACTCGCGTCGCCGGTACTTCCACACAACATGATTAACCAACAGATACGGCCCCGTGTAGCCAAGTTCGACTTCGAAATCCGCAAGCGGACGTTCGCTGCCGCTGGCATCGTCTGCGAAGGAAACCGGACCGCTGACGATGAGCTTCCAGACGTCTTGCGATCCCGTGTCGACCCACATCTCTTTCACGGCCGGGCGATCGGAAATATGTCCGCCGCTAAAACTCAAATGATATGTCGGACGTGTACGGTATATCTCGGGCTTTAGCGTGCACACAATCGATCCTTGCGTGCGGACGTCGGCTATGATCGGCAGATCGGGATCCCTCGGGAGCCATGCAGAGCGACGCGATCCGTACGGTCCGATTACCGGCGGTCCCGGTTCGGTGATGCGCGTAATGATCGGTTCGAAATTAAACCGCTCGTCGAGCACGCGCGCTAAACCGTCGTCACGATAATCGACGTGCGCACGACTATAAACAAGCGGTTGTTCGTCTTCGGTGATGCGCGTCAGCAAATCGTAGCTAACAAACGGCGGGTGTGCGGACGAGGCGCTGTGACGCAGGGCAGTATCAAACACGTTCCAGCATTGCGATGACGCAAATGCAACCGCGAGTACGAGCGTCGGGAACATAGTTGCGCCCTCCAACTGTAGTATGCTCGTCTCGCGATCTTCGCTGATAGGGATGAAGGGAGTATGAAGTAGGGACCGAGTTCCTGGGAAGGTACGTCAATCGCCGGTTACGAACGAGCGCCGGTCGCCCAAA
>CAZHGH010000014.1:26350-45509 GCA_964531205.1 uncultured bacterium | reverse complement strand
GCATCGCTGGAAGTCGTCAATCAAGTAGCCAGTGAAAGCGCGATTCGCGACGTGGACATGGGGCAAGCCGCAGTCCAGCTCACGAAAGATCAAATCCTATCGCACGTCGGCGTAAGTGTGTTGGCGCAAATGCAGCAGAACGCGCAGCTCATCATTCATCTTGTGGGAGCCGTTAATCCAGGCACGCAAGGCCTCATCTAATTCTCTACACGACGATTGACTGAGCCACCGCATATGATGGTTTAGGTTGGTAGTCGGTGTTGACCAAGCCGTACGGATATGCAAAAATTCCGGTTTTGCCGGCGGTGCCGTCGCGCAACTCGCACCAAATCATTGTCGGTAAGCCCAGATCCCGGTGGATGTACCACATGCGGCGCAAAAAGTCACCCTGGTCAAACTGCGACGAAAGGCACGTTTCCGTCGTGTGAACTTGCACGCCGGGTGGAACCATTTGCACGAGGAAACTGTAGTGGCTGTAAGCCGAACAGGGATCTTCATAACTGTGCACGGCGCACCCGTTCATCACATCGAAGACGCCGCGCTTCTTCAGCTCGAGGATCCAATTGAAATCGACGCCACTGGTGCCGCCGGACCACACGTCATGAGCACCGGCTGCACGTAGCGCTTTTGCCGTTTCGATTGCGAGGAGCGAATATTCTATAACGTTAGGTTGCGCTCCCCAATAAAATGCAAGATTCGGTTCGTTCCAGATTTCCCAAATGGGATCGTACTGCGCGTACCGCCGATGGATGGCGACCTGATTCGATGCAAACTTCGCTACGTCGACCGGCTGGTTCGTGAAGTCGGTGAGCAAAAGCACGCGCATTCCGCGTTTTGCCGCTGCTGCAAAAACGGCATCGCCGAACTCCAAGTTGCCGGCAAGTCCGATGCGAATCATCGAACCGCCGCAGCCGGCAATCAATCCGAGAGCGCGCTCAATGTCGTCTTCAGCGTATATTTGCGAGCCGAATTGCGTTCGCGTCGCCGAGCCTTTGCCGAGCGGAATGGGAACCGTACAGTCCGACCCTTCACACCCGGTGAGTGTCGCCGTCACAAAGGCACCCAAAAGCTGTAACGCGGCAGCCCGGCGCATTCTAACGCGTTCTGCGTCACGGCTGCCGATACCAAGCAGTCCGCGTCCTGGGGTTGACGCTAGCCCCTATACTAAAGAAGGATACCTCGCTAGGTGAGGCGTCCACGCGATACACAAGCCGCTGCCCAGAAACGTCGAGAGACGCCAAGTGGGTAGACCAGACTCCGCCGATACAAGGCGATGTCTAATGCGGCTCCCTTCGATGAGGGGTACGGCGCGTGGTGCCAAAGCATATCGCGACTGGGGTATAGCAACGCATCGCCGTTACCACACCACCACGACCGGTCGCGACTAGCGAGATCGGTCTTTTTATTGGCGCCCACGGGGAGCTAATAAATTGCACAAACATTGAGGCGCCATGCGATCCGGGGGCCCCACGTAGTGGGGGGCGCGGAGCTAGGCGGAGCGCCTTTAGATAGGAGGTGAGCTGCGATGGCGTTTCATGAAGGCTTCGTATCAGAGCTAGTCGGCCGCAAAGCGACGGTCAACGATTTGCCGATCGGCAAAGTCGCCGATTTTCTCGTGAACAAGCCCGAGGATACGTTCCCGCAAGTAGACGGCCTGGTCATCAAGACCGCGCAAGGCCCGCGCTTTGCGCCGATGGACACCATTGCCGACGTCGACGCAAACGGTGCGGTCGCACTCACCGCAGCCCCCAAAGTGCCCGCGCCTCCCGGTGACGAGGCCCTCTATCTCGTCGAAGATCTCCTCGATAAGCAAATCGTCGATGTCGACGGACGCAAAGTCGTGCGCATCAACGACATCGAGCTCGCCAACACCGGCGGCAAGCTGCGTTTGGTCGCGGCAGACGTGGGTGTAAGTGGGCTGCTCCGCCGTCTCGGACTGAAATCGTTCGGCAAGCGGTTTACGCCGTGGATCTATCACAACGTGCCGCGGACGATGATTGCGTGGAACTCGGTTGCGCCGATTCGCGAAGTCAATCCGTCACACGTGCAACTTGCCATGAAAGAAAGCAAACTTTCGCGGCTGCACCCCAGCGAGCTCGCGGAGATCATCAGCGATCTCTCCGCGCGTGAAGCGGCCGCGGTCATCCATCAGCTCGATGACGAGACGGCCGCCGATGCCCTCGAGCATCTGGACGCGGAAAAGCAACGCACGATCATCGAGGACATCGGCACGGAACGCGCGGCGGACATCATCGAAGAGATGGACTCCGACGACGCGGCGGACTTGCTCGGCGAACTGCCGGAAGAGCAGCAATCGGAATTGCTCGCCGAGATGAACGAATTCACGGCAGGCGAGCTGCGCGAGCTCGTCAAGTACGAGGAAGACACCGCCGGCGGTTTGATGACCACGGATTACACGTGGATCTATCCGCACCGCACGGCCGAGCAAACAATTCGCAAGATCCGCGAGATAGCGCCCGAGTCTGAGTTCATCTATTACTTGTACGTCGTCGACAAACAAGACCGGTTGCTTGGCGTATTGACGTTGCGTGCGTTATTGCTTGCCTCTCCGGATGAGAGCATCGAACATATCATGGCGACCGATGTCGTTAGCGTTTCCACCGAAACGGATGCGCGCGACGTCGCCGCAACGATCGCGCGATACGATCTGCTTGCCGTGCCCGTTGTGAACAGCGAAGGACAGATGCTCGGAATCGTCACGGTCGACGATGCGATCGACGCAATCATGCCCGCCGATCTCGCAAAAGAGCTTCCGCGCATAACCGCTCGGCGGCATCGGCCTCGGGCAGCGGCGGCCGGATAGCGCGCGGCGTGCTCGTTCTTCGAAAGCGCAACGTTTGGCGTTCGCTTCTGCTCCTGCTATCCGTTTTAGGACCCGGCTTCATCACGGCGTCGGCGGGCAACGACGTCGGCGGCATCGCGACATACTCGCAAGCGGGCGCGCTCTTCGGGTATCGCATTTTGTGGGTACTCGTGCCGCTCACTATCTCGCTCATCGTAGTGCAAGAGATGGCGACACGCATGGGGACCGTGACGGGAAAAGGACTCGCTTCGCTGATCCGCGAGAATTTCGGCGTTCGGATCTCGGTGTTCGCGATGCTCGGGTTGTTTCTCATCAACACGGGCATCACCGCAACCGAATTCGTCGGCATTGCCACTGCGTCAGAGATTTTTCACATCTCGCGCTATATCACCGTTCCGATTTCCGTAATCGTGGTCTTCGTGTTCATCTTACGCATGAACAACAAGGTCGTGGAGCGCACGTTCGTCATCTTCTCACTCATCTACCTGACGTACATCGGCTCGGCGGTGCTGGCGCATCCGGATTGGCACGCGGTGGCAGTTGGAACGTTCGTACCCGATCTCAATTTTCGCGACATGGGCTATTTGGTGATGATCGTCGGACTCATCGGTACGACGATCTCGCCGTACATGCAATTCTTCTTGCAGTCCGCGGTCGTCGATAAAGGCACGGACGAGCAAGAACTCGGGCTTGCGCGCACCGACGTCATCACCGGTTCGATCCTCGCGATTGCCTTGGCCGGATTCATGATCATCGCGAACGCTGCGACTATTTACGTCGCAAATCAGCACGGCGCTCACCTTCAACCGACGCAAGCAGCTGATTTCGCAAAAGCACTCGAACCGCTCGCCGGCGAGTTTGCCGCGGCGCTGTTTGCCTTTGGCATTTTAAACGCCGGACTCTTTACGGCGACGATCTTGCCGCTTTCGACGAGTTTCGTTATTTGCGAAGCGCTCGGATTTGAAGCAGCCGTCGATCGGAGATTCTCCGAAGCGCCGGCCTTCTTCACAATCTTCGGTGTCGGACTCATCGCCGGCGCCGCAATCGTCCTCATTCCGGGCATTCCCTATCTGCCATTTACAATTTACGCACAAGTCCTGCAGGGCATACTGCTGCCGCCCGAACTCATATTGATGCTGATTATTATTAACAAACGCAGTGTGATGGGCCGGTACACGAACTCGCTATTTGGTAATGTGATCGCGTGGGGCACGGTCGCGATCGTCGGGGGGCTGTCGCTGTTCTACGTCGCGCGCATCATTATCTTCGGCGGCTCGTAGCGCGTTCGCCGGTGTAGAACTCCCACCGATTGCGCCCCGCCCGTTTCGCGCGATAGAGTGCGCGATCGGCGCGCTCCATTAACTCGTCCGCCGTAGAGCCGTCTTCGGGAAACAGCGCGATGCCGATGCTCGTGTGCACGACGTGATCGACACCCTCGATCTCGAAGGGCGCCTGCATCGACGCTACGATTTTGCCGGCGAGATCGTCGGCATCTACTGCCCCGTTCACGATCGGTTGCAAAATCACGAACTCGTCGCCTCCGAAGCGCGCGACGGTGTCGCTTTCCCGCAGCGTCAAAATCAAGCGTTCCGCAACCGCGCGCAACACCAAATCGCCGGTCGGATGGCCATAGCGATCGTTTATGTCTTTGAATGCATCGAGATCCAAGTACATTACGGAGAAACCGCGATTGTAGCGGCGGGACGCGGCGAGCGCCTGCGCGATGCGGTCGGCGAACAGCACGCGGTTCGGAAGCCCGGTTAGCGCATCGTAAAACGCGAGTTGCTGGATTCGTTCGGCGTGCGATGCGCGTTCGACCGCCGCCGCAACAAAGAGCGCCATGAGCTGCAGCAGGTCGCGATCCAACTCAGGAATGCCGTCGTGATGCGGTTCGCGGGCGGCGAAGACCAAGGCGCCGTATTCGGCATTGTTCACCATCAGCTTCGTCGCAAAATAGGAACGCGAATTCCACGGCGCCGTCTCGCGCGACGAATCGTTGCTCCACGGCGGCTCGTCAAGATCCGGAATAAAGATCGTCTGCCGTTCGCCGATAAGCACCCGCGAAAGCGCGTTTTCTTTCGGGAAAACCGCGCCGCGCTGGACGCCGCCCTCGCCGACCGAATTGACGACGGCAATGGTTCCCTCGTCGAACCGCGTGACATACCCGTAATCAAATCCAAAGAGCCGGCATCCGAGCGCGAGCGTTTTATTGATCTGCGCTTCAATGGAGTCGCCGCGAGCTGCTGCGACCAAATAGAGTTCGCGAATGCGCTCACCTTGCAGCGCAATCGCACGCTCCGCGCTTCGCTGTGCGACGATGTTTTTCGCGATCGCGTACGCGCCTTCGATCGATTCCGCGACACGCAAAGGGACCAGTTTCATCTGCACGTCGATACGGTTGCCAAGGCGGTCCAGCAAAAACGTATCGAACTCTACCGCTTCGCCGCGGTGCACCAGCCGGAACGCGTCGTCTGCCTCAGCACGGTGCTCCGGTGCGACGATATCCGTCCAAGCCTTGGCGATGAGCTGCTCGCCGTAATAGCCCGTAACCGCTTCCAGAGCGACGTTGACACGTGAGATGCTCCCGTCGAGTTTGAGCGACATAATCGCGTCGGGGTGGTACTCGAATAGCGATCGGAAGCGTTGTTGATTCAGCGAGAGCGACTGCTCTGCGGAACGTAACGCTACGGCATCGCGTGCCTGTGCGAAGACGCCGGCGATCCTTCCATTCACGCGTGCCGGAAAGAGGAAGACGTCGACCGGAACGATCTCGCCCGAGCGATCGCGGATAGTGGATTCAACGTGCCCCGTGAAGCCCGCGAGTGCGTTCGTAAATGCCTCATCGATCCGCTCGCGATCGCGCGCATAGGCATGGTCGCGATAGTGCGAGCCGACGAGTTGTTTCAGCGTATAACCGGAGATCTGTAACGCCGTCGCATTAGCGGACATGCAGCGGCCATCCCGGTCATAAACGGCGATGGCGTCCGGGTTGCCGTCGAACAGCGAGGCCAATACATCGGCCAACAGCGGCTGCGTGTCCATGCAGAATGTCCGTCCCTTGCTTCGCCGAATCTCTCTGTATGACTGCTGACGAGCTGGTGGCGTTCGCCGAGGAACTCGCGCGAATCGCGGCCTCCGGCGGAGGTCCCAAAGCATTGGCTGCGCATTTAGCCGATCGGACGGGTGTCGGCGTGCTCGTCGAAGACGCAGATTGGCGCCATATCGCCGCATCGGGGGGTTCAGATCTTCCAAGCAGTGTTCGATCGCTGATCCTCGAACATGCGCCGCCGCGCGAATATGCCGGCTTACGCAACGGGCGCGCGGGACGAACAATTGGCATTCTCAGCGGCGATACGCGTTTGGGGCAGCTTTCGGTCTTTGGGCATGGCGATCTCGATCCGCTCGTGCATCTCGTCCGTTTGACGGCCGGCGCAATTGCCGTCGAGCTGGCGCGCGAGGCCGGCGGCCAGCCGGGACGCCGCCGCGCATTTTGGGAGCGGCTTGCAAATCGCGAATACATCGACGCGACCACAGCGCGCGATGACGCGGCTGCACGCGGAATCGCACCGGCAACGCACTATATGGCCATCGCGCTGGAGTGCGAGTCCGGCGAGGAGCGCACCGCAAGTGCGGATCAAGCCGCGCTGCGCACTACGGGCTTGGAAGTGTTGCGCGCAGGTGAAGGCGATGGAGGACTCATCGAGCGAGGCAACACCCTCCTCTTTTTCGTGCCTGCGGCGCGCGAAATCGATGCGGCGAACGCGCGCACGGCAGCATCGCTTTTGCCGCGCACGCTTGCAAAGAAACATCCGCAGTTGATTGCGGGCGGCGGGGTCGGAACGCGCGTACCGCTGATCGATTTGCAGCAAAGCGTGGATGAAGCGCAGTCTGCACTGACCATCGCACGGCGATTGTACGGAGTTGGCCGCATCGGCGTGTACGACGATCTCGGCGCATACCCGCTGCTCCTCGGCGGCGGTGACTCCGGTGCTCTTCGCGACTTTGCAGGCCGGACGCTTGCGCCTCTGCGCGCGTACGACGAGAAGCATCAAACCGAACTCGAGAAAACGCTGCGGCTATACTTCTCAGTCGGCGAAAACGTCAAGACTGCTGCATCGCAGCTCAACGTGCACCGTCACACCGTTTTTTACCGCTTACGGCAGATCGGCGAAATATGTGGATGCAAGCTCGACGATCCGCACGATCAACTCACCCTTCGAATGGCGATAGCAATTGATGCACTCTCATCTCAATAAACGCGACGTTCTGCGGCTAGCCAAAGAGCAAAACGTACGATTCATCCGACTCGCCTTTGCCGATGTGCTTGGCGTCGGCAAGAACGTTTCGATTCCGGTCTCGCAACTGGACGCCGCGCTCGACGGCAAAGTGACGTTCGATGGCGGATCGATCGACGGATTCGTGCGCGGCGAAGAGCTCGATATGGTATTGAAACCCGATCCTTCGACGTTTGCGCTCTACCCGTGGTCCACGCCTGAAGGCGCCGAAGCGCGGCTTTTATGCGATATCGCCATGCCGGACGGTTCTCCGTTCGAAGGCTGCCCGCGCACCACGCTCAAACGCGCGAGCGAGGATGCGAAGCGCGCGCTGCCGGGGCTGCAGGTCGGTTTAGAAATCGAATTCTATCTTTTCGAATCGCACGAAAGCGATTACGGCTCGACACGAACCTCCGATGTCGGATCGTATTTCGACTATTCGGCGAACGATCGCGGCGAAGAGGCGCGCAGTGCGATTGTTGCTGCGTTGCAATCGATGGGCGTGCACGTAGCAAGTGCACATCACGAACACGGTGCAGGCCAGCACGAGATCGATTTCGCGCACCGGGACGTCCTCGAAGCCGCCGATGCGCTCCTGACGTTACGCACGATTGCCAAACATACCGCGGCGCGATTCGGCCTCGAAGCCACGTTCATGCCCAAACCGCTCGAAGATCGCGCCGGCAGCGGATTGCACGTCAACTTCATAGCCGGGGAAGGCGAGGACACGACGCTGTACGCGATCGGCGGACTGCTCGCGCACGCGCCCGCCGCCACCGCAGTTTGCAACTCCACCGTCAATTCATACAAACGCCTCGTGGCAGCGTGGGATGCGCCTATCTACACCGTCTGGTCGGAACGCAGCGCGAACGCGCTGGTGCGCGTTCCGCCGCACGAGAGCCCGCCGCAGATTGAGATGCGCAGTCCCGATCCGGCGTGCAATCCGTACCTCGCGCTTTCCGTGCTGCTCGGCGCGATAGCGGACGGCATCGAACGCCGCACGCTTCCTGGCGATCCGCTCGTGGGTTCGACCTACGATCTCGACGACCGCGACAGGCGCGAACGCGGGATCGGCACGCTTCCGAAATCCCTGCGGCAAGCAATCGTGGAACTCGACGGCGATCCCGTTGTGCGTGCTGCTCTCGGCGATCACATCTATCACGCATTCCGTGACGCTAAGCTCGCCGAGTACGAACGCTACCGGCGCGCCGTGCATCCATGGGAGCACCGCGCCTACTTACGGCTTTACTAGCTGCGCGCAGCGACGCGCGCGTGATTCGCTTCTTGGATTGCGTGCTGCAGATCGGAGCCGAGGAATGGATTCGGAAGCGCCGCTTGCCATTTGCCCTGCTCCGCTAACGGATCCCCGCCCACGGAGATGAGCCCGATCGGCGGCTTCTCTTTGCGAGCGCGCTTCAATAATTGCGACATGTCTGCGGTAATCGTGTCGCGATCCACGATGATGATGTCGGCTTGTTCGACGTCGAGGCGTTCCAGCGCCGCAGTGAGCGTTTTGTCGAGCCGCGATGCGTACCCGTGCGTGCGCAGTTCGTGCAGAATGTACGGACCCAGTTTCTCGTCGGCGGTAATCGCGATAACGCGCAATACGCCGCCCAGTCCATCCCGCATACGCGGAAACACGACGGTAAACGAGCTGCCTTCGTTCAGCTCGCTCTGCACCTGGATGTTGCCGCCGTGACGTTCCACCAGCGTTTTTGCGAGATAGAGGCCCAGACCGGTGCCTTTTACTTGCGAGCGCTTCGCATTCGACGCACGAGTGAAACGCTCGAAGAGAAACTTCATCTCGTCGGACGGAATGCCGATGCCGCGATCCGATACGGTGACGCGGACGGTGCGGTCGGTTTCCGTCACGCGCACTTGCACCGGCGAGCCCGCTGCGGAATATTTGATCGCATTGCCGATGATGTTTTCAAAAACCTGACGCAAGCGCGGCGGATCGCCTCGCACGACCGGATCCTTCGCGTCGATCTTCAGTTCGATGTCGCGCTGGGACGCGAGCGATTCGACCGTTTCTTTGACGATTTCCGCAACGTTGACCGGATCCGTTTCGAGATTGAGTTCACCTTGCTCGATGCGTGAAAGCGCCAGCGTGTCGTTGGCTAGGTTCGCAAGGCGCATCGCCGATTGACGAATGGTGCGCAAAGCGGAGCTGGCATCCTCGCCTTCCAGCGCTTCCTGCTCGAGCAGCTCCGTGAAGCCGATGATCGTCGTCAGCGGTCCTTTGAAATCGTGCGCCAGCAGCGCGATGAGATCGTCTTTGAGTTGGTTGAGTTGAATCACGCTTGCGCGCTGCGACTGAAGCTCGCCGAAGAGCGCCACGTTTTGAATGGCGATGCCGATGTACTGGCGGAGCAGCTCGAGTGCGAAGACGTCGTTCTCGCCGAATTTGCCGGTCGCGTTGCCGATGTCGAGAATCCATTCATTCCGGCCGCTGGTACCGGGAATAGGTAAAGCGAGCCGTGTTTCGTCGGGGCTGAGCACCGGACGCCGCGACGCGAAGGCATTCCGCAGAAACGCATCGGGCTTGCGACGATCGCCTCCCGCGGAATCCGTGCAAACCAATTCGCCATTCGAACGCAACGCGTAAAGCGTAACGCTCCCGCCCCAAAGACGCCGTGCTTCCGCTGCCAGCAGCCCGATCACGGCACGCACATCGAGGGTCGCGAACACGCGTCCCGCGGCATCGGTCAAACGGCGTAGAAGTGCGTTCTCTTCTTGGAGATGCGCTTCGCTTTGCGCGATGCGGTCGAGCAATTGCTGCCGTTCTATCGCGTAACGCAATGCGCGGCGCAGCGATACGTCGTCGACCTGGCCTTTGATGAGATAGTCTTGCGCACCGGCCTGCACCGCTTCGGTGGCGATCGACTCGTCTTCGAGTCCACTCAAAATGACGATGGGCACGCGCGGCATGGCACTGCGCATGCGCCGCACGGCGTCGACGCCTTCAGCATCGGGCAGGGTCGTGTCGAGCAGTACGGCATCCGGCTTCATCTCACCGGCGATGGCCAGCGCATCGTCAAGGCGCGATGCAATGCGCACTACGGGATGCTCGCCGTTACGGCTCAAATATTCTTCAACAAGCCGTGCATCCTTGGCGCTATCTTCGACGATGAGCACTCGCATCGAAACGTTATCCGCCGCCGGAGCTGGTGAAACCTCGCAGAATATCCCATGCGGCCGCAACATCTTCTCGCGTCGTACGCAAATTGCCGATGGCAAGCCGTAGTGCAAACCGCCCATCGATCTTCGTATGCGAGAGAAACATCTCGCCCGAGGCGTTCGCAGATTCCATAATACGCGTGTTGATCGCCTCGAACTCCGGTTCGGATTTGCCGGCCGGAGCGTACCTGAAGCAGACGACCGAAAGTGGATGAGGCGCGAGGATCTCCCATTCCGGCTCGGCCTCGATCCAGCCCGCAAACTCTTGGGCCAGGCCGATATGCTCGCGCAACCGTTCGCGCAAGCCTTCCGCACCGAAGTACCGCAGCACGAACCAGAGTTTCAGTGCGCGGAAGCGCCGCCCGAGTTGCAAGCCGTAATCCATGTAATTGCGCACTGATTCTTCCGGCGTGCGCAGATACTCGGGCACGAGGCTGAACGTCCGCCGGAGCAGTTCGAGATCGCGAACGTACAACGCGGAGCAATCCATCGGTACGAAAAGCCACTTGTGCGGATTGACGACGATCGAATCGGCATGCTCGGCGCCCGCAAGGATCCAGCGAAATTCCGGCATGATCGCGGCGACGCCCGCGTAGGCCGCATCGACGTGAAGCCAAATCTTTCGCGCGCGCGCGACCTCGGCGATCTCTTCGACGGGATCGCGCGATGTCGTCGACGTCGTACCGGCGGTCGCAACGACGCACATCGGCCGCATCCCGGCCGCGAGATCTTCCTCGATGCATTTTTGCAACGCGTCCGGTCGCATGCGAAACTCAGCATCGCATGGCACGCGCACGACGTTTTCGCGTCCGATGCCCAGCGCGATGCATGCTTTCTCAATGTGCGAGTGGGTGTGCTCGGTGATGTAGACGCGCAAGCGCGGTAGTGCGCGTCCGATCATTCCGTGTTCGCGAATGCCGAGATCGAGCGACTCGCGTGCTGCGGCAAGTGCGGTGAATCCACCGATGGACGCGGTGTCGTAGATGATTCCCGTAAAAAACGGCGGCAGACCCATGAGGTCGCGCAGCCAATTCATCACGACTTCTTCCAATTCCGTAGCAGCGGGCGACGTGCGCCAGAGCATCGCCTTAACGTCGAGCGCAGCAGCGATTGCTTCGGCGGCTACGGCAACGGGTGCCGCGCTCGTCGCAAAATATGCGAAGAACCGCGGACTGTTCCAATGCGTGATTCCCGGAAGTACGATGCGCTCAAAGTCGGCCATTAAATCGGAAAACGACTCGCCGGCTTCAGGCGCCCGCCCGGGCAGCTGCGCCACGATTTCCCCCGGCGCCACTCGGGAGAGCACGGGATACTGCCGTGCATCGGAAAGGTAGCGGTCGATCCAATCTGCGACCGCCGCAAATTCGGAAACGAATGTAGTCACGAGGAAGAGTTCTTCCGTGTCAGGTGAACCCGCTACTCCATGAATCAAGCGGTACGTTCAGAGAATGCTCCGGCTCCCATCGGCCCTTACAGCCAAGGCGTCATGGCCGGAAACGAACTTTTTTGCAGCGGTCAGGTCGCGCTCGATCCGCAGACCGGCGACCTTCACGCGGGAGATGTGAGCGCCCAAACGCACCAAGCGTTACGCAATTTAGGGGCGGTGCTGCAAGCCGCGGGCATGAGCTACGATAACGTTGTAAAGACCACCGTGTTTTTGGTGGACATGAACGACTTCGCGGCGGTGAACGAAGTCTACGCCACGTATTTCGATGCAGCAAAACCCGCGCGCTCGACCGTGGCCGTCGCGGGTCTGCCCAAGGGCGCTCGCGTCGAGATCGATGCGATCGCTCGGAAGTGATAGCGGTTCCGCTAGTACTTCACCGGTGCGGAACTGGTGGTGATTGTTCCTTATCGAGTGTAGCGATGCGTTGTTGCGCGAGCCGCTTTACGTCCGGGTCGAGATCGTCCGCGCCGGCGGCAGCTTTGAATTGCGCGCGCGCGAGCGTGTCGTTTCCTTGCCGGTGATAAGCCTCACCCAGCAAATAATGCAGGCGTCCGTCTTGCGGCGCAACCGCTAACCCTTTGATGAGCGCGGCCTGCGCGAGCTTGTAGAGCCCGTGCATATTGTACGTGTATCCGAGATCGATGTACGAGTCGGGCGAGTATGGATACACCGTCATCGCATCGATGTAATACGCGACCGCGCGTTTCCAGTCGCTGTGCGAATCCGCAAGATAACCGAGATTGACCAACGCTTCCGAACGCTCGGGCTGCAGGTTATGTGCTGAGTTGAGGACGGGCGCGGCCAGATCCCAATGTGCTCCTTGTAGATACGTTGCACCAAGATTGTTCATGCACGCGTAGTTGTACGTATCTTTCGCAAGGCACGTCTTGAATTGCGTCGTTGCTTCCTCAAGCCGGCTCTCATCTAAATACGCAAGGCCGAGTCCGCTGATCGCGCCAACCGAGTTCGGTTCGGCATCCAGCGCGCGCTTGAAGTAGCGAATCGCGTTCTCCGGCTGATGTACCGCTTCGTAAGCTTGACCGAGTTCGAGCTGAGCTTCGGCATCGCTCGGATAGTCCGTAGCGGCCTTCAGGCGCTCCTTGATGTAGCGCGCGAAGTCGCCTTTTATCAAATGCAAACGCACTAAGTCCGGAACCGAATCCGTTCCCGGAAGACTGCGATTGAATTCCGTAATCGCATCGTCGATGCGATTTTCCGTCGCGAATACCGACCCTAACCGGTTATGCGTCTCTTTATCGCCCGGCGCATAGGTGATGATGTGCTTGTACGTGTCTTCGGCTTTCTGCAGCTGGCCTTGCCGGTAATACAGATCGCCGAGCAAACGTTCCGGGCCGATTTCGCCGGGATGATAGTAAACGTATCCAGCGAGGTCGCGCACCGCCCGATCCAAATCGCCGGCGGCTACGCGTTCGCGCGCATTTTGCATGGCGAGCGCGGGATTCGAAGGCAAATTATCTTGATCCACATGCTGCGGATTCATGATGACGGTGCCCGCGCGTGAAATCGCCGTCGTGCTCAAGCACACGACGGCAACGGTAAGCAGCAACCAAATGGTGCGGCGCATGAGGCGGTCCCTCCGAGGCTCCATTGTAACGCGAAAACGCGCCCGACGGTAGCGCTGTGACTTTGGCCGGCCGATGCGCGCGCCGCTACTGGGCCAACGGCAAAACGTTGCTGGGCGTGTACGGATAGAACGTCATGACGATGACCAGGACCACGCACACGGCCACCCCGACGTATGCGAACGGCACCCGCACCGCAGGCAAGGCCTGCGGAACGGCGTGGCGATCGTACATCAGCCGGATCACTTTGAAATACGCATAGAGCGAAATCGCCGTACCTGCGATCAAGAGGCCCGCCAACCACGGAAAGCCCGTGCTGACGTTTGTCGAGAGAATGAGGATCTTCCCTAAGAAGCCCGCCGTCGGCGGAAAGCCCGCCAACGCAAGCAAGAAAAACGTCATCGCGGCGGCGAGCGCCGGACGGCGCTGACCCAGTCCGCGGAAGGACTCAATGCGCGACCCTTCTTCGTTATCTGTTGAAAGCGTCGCGACAACTGCGAACGCGCCCAAATTCATGAACATGTACGCAACCAAATAGTAAATGGCGTACCGCACGCCAAGCGCCGATCCGCCCGCAAGCGCGGCGACGACGTAGCCGATTTGCGCGATACCTGAATAAGCCAGTAACCGTTTCATGTCGGTTTGCGCCAGCATGCCCAGATTGCCGACAATCATCGACACGCCCGCAATGACGTAAAACGGTATAAGCAGAGGACCGGCGGTATGCGAGGGCAGCACGGCATACGCGAAACGTGCAAACACGGCGAGCGTTCCCGCTTTTGTAACGACGCTCATAAATGCCGTAACGGGAAGCGGCGCGCCTTCGTACACATCGGGTGACCAAACGTGGAACGGCACCAAGCTCAGCTTGAAAGCGACTCCCACCAGAAACAGGCCGCCGCCGACCCAGTATAGCGGGTTCCCGGCAAGCGCGGGCGATGCGAGCGAGGCGAGCGTTACGCTTCCCGTCGCGCCGAACAGCAGCGCCATGCCGAACAGCAAGAAGCCCGAGGCCGTCGACGAGAGAATCAAATATTTGAGTGCCGATTCGCGTGAGGTCGGACGATCCGCTAAACCGCACAAGCAATATAACCCGAGCGAGAGCAGTTCCAAGCCGAGGAAGATCGTCATTAAATTCGCTGCGCCGGCCATCAGCATTGCGCCGCTCGTGCTCCACAACATCAGCGCGATCGCGCCCGGAATGCGGTCTTCGCGTCCAATCGCGCCGTAAAGCGCGATCGAAAAGATTGCGGAGATGATGATGATCTCTTCGAAAACGACTGAGAAGCCGCTCGATAAGAATCCGCCGCCGAAGGCATTGTGTGGAGGCGCGTAATAGGTCGTTCCCGCGTAATAGCCGGCGACGATGAGTCCAGCGATTGCGAGACCGATCGAAACGTAGCGGCTTGCGTGCTTGGGCGATAGCAAGTCGACGAGCAGCACGACCAGCGCAGTCCCGCCCGCGATAAAGAGCGGCAGCACCGCGCTCCAGTCGGCTTGCGTGTACATGTTCACATTCATCGCGATGCGGTCTCCGTGACGATCGTCGTCGCGGCAGCCGCCGCCGTCGACGTTATAGCGTGGGGATAACAGCCGAGGACGACGAGCGCAGCGAGCAGCGGCGCAACGGCGAGGCCTTCAACCCACGTAAGATCCGGACGCTCCGGAATATCCTTCACTTGCGGACCATTGATCGTGTCTTGCAGCAAGCGCAGCATGTACGCCGATGCGAGCACGATCGGAATCAGCGCTATCAACGCCGGCCAGAAGTATCCAGCTTGGAAGACGCCGGTAAGTATGACCAGCTCGCCTACAAATCCGGCAAGTCCCGGAAGTCCAAGCGCCGCAAGCGCCGCAATCGTAAATGCACCCGCGAGTTTGGGATCGATCGCGCCGAGACCGCCTAAACGGGCGAGCGATCGCGTTCCTTCGCGTTCTTCGACGTATCCGAGAATCAGAAACAATGCTGCACTAAAAAATCCGTGTGCGACAATGTAAACGAGCACGCCCTGCAGCGCAACCGGATTAAAACTGAAGATCCCCAGCACGATGAGGCCCAAGTGCGAGAGCGACGAATACGCGACGACACGTTTCGCATCGGTCTGCACGAGGGCGATATATGCGCCGTAGAGCAGCGAGATCAAGCTGACAATGATGAAGATCCACTTCCACTGCGCCATCGCACCCATCAAGAACGGCAGCCCGATGACGAGGAAGCCGTACACGCCCGCCTTCGATTGAACGGCACTGACGACTGCAACCATCGGCGGCGGTGAATCGCTATATGTTGCCGGCATCCAGGTGTGCAGCGGAAAGAGCGGCGTCTTTACCGCGAAGGCGATAGCGAATCCCGCGAAGATCCATCCCGCCCACGCGCCTACGATTTGATGCGAGCTGCCGATGACGTCAGTCGATCCGTAGATGACGCCGAACGCTGCGGTCGCGAGCAGCAACAGGAGACCGCCGGCAAAGTTGTAGACGAGATAGCGCCACGCCGTTTCACGGTGCTCGCCCCAACCGACGAGCGCAAAGAACGGCGGAAGCAGCATCAAGTCCCAAAAGAGCGCGAACGCCAGAATGTCACGCGCCATAAAGAGACCCATCATCGTGCCTTCGAGCATCAGCAGCAGCGCGACCATCGTGCGCGTTTGCTGCATGTTCGTTGCCAGGATTGCGCAAAACGTGCAGAGCGCAAGCAGCAGGACGATCCAAAACGAAAGCCCGCCCCACGCAAAATGCAGCGATGCGGTGAACGGGCGCGAGAGCCAGTGCGCGCTGAACGCTCCGTCGCCGCCCACCAGCGGCAGAACGAAAGTTATCGCGGCAACGATGCAGCCAACGACACGGCTTAGCGTACGATCCGCACGCGGCACGAAGAAGAGCGCGCCGCCCGCCAGAATCGGCAGTAGAATCAATATCAGACTCATCTAGCGCATCGCTCCTTCAAGCGCGTAGTACACCGCAAAACAGGCCGCTCCAAACACGACAATCAGCGCGTAGGCGCGCAGCAAGCCGGTTTGGAAACTCCGCACGAGCGTCGCAAAGAAGCGGTTCGCAAAGACCACTTCGCGTACGACGCCGTCGACGAAATGCGGATCGAACCAGCGTCCGAAGAACGCTCCCAGCGCTTGCGCGGGACGCACGAATAGCCAGTCGATAATCTCGTTGAAATAGAAGAGGTGGACGAGCACAGGCGGCAGCGTCTCGCTCTCGCGCTTCAGACGAGCCGGCGCGTTTGCGCGCGCTTCTTGCGTACCGTAACGCAGATACGCGACGCCAAGTCCAATCAAGAACATCGCGATCGCGATTCCGCTGGTCACGCCTTCCGTGATCGTCGTCGGTGGCAGCGCTTCACGCGGGAACGACGATTCGAAGAATTTCGCCCACGGCGAGTTTTGCCCGGCCATAATCCAGCCGGCAATGACGGAAAACACGCCGAGAACCGCGACGGGCAACGCCATGATCCAATCCGGCGCGTGGTCGCCATCATGTCCATGTGGTTCCGCGTGTTCGTGCGCGATGACCGACGAGCCGGCAGCCGCGATCTCTTCGGTGACGCCGACTTCCGCGGGATCCATATCGCCGCGATACGTTCCGAAGAACGTCACGAAGAACAAGCGGAACATATAGTACGCCGTAATGCCGGCGGTGATTAATCCGACCGCCCACATCCAGACGTAGCCGTGTTCGAGCGCGCCGAAAATCACTTGATCTTTGCTGAAGTATCCGGCGAATGGCGGACAGCCGCTGATTGCGAGCACCGCCGCACCCATCGACCAGAACGCGACCGGCAACCGTTTGCGCATGCCGCCCATCAAGCGGATGTCTTGTTCGTCGGAAAGCGCGTGAATGATGATGCCGGAGCCGAGGAATAAGCACGCCTTGAAAAACGCGTGCGTGAAGAAATGCGCTACGCCGGCAGTGTAAGCCGTCACGCCGACACCCATGATCATGTAGCCGATTTGAGACATTGTCGAATAGGCTAAGATCCGTTTGATATCCCACTGCGCGGTTCCGAGCAGCGCACCGCCAAGCGCAGTCAAACAGCCAATCGTCGCCGCAAGCGTCTGCGCGTCATGCGAAGCACTCCACAACGGCGCACAGCGCGCAATGAGATACACGCCGGCGGTGACCATCGTAGCGGCGTGGATGAGTGCGGAGACGGGCGTCGGACCTTCCATGGCGTCCGGCAACCAGGTGTGCAGTGGGATCTGTGCGGACTTTGCGGCGGCACCGATAAACAGGAAGACGCAGGTCCAAAACAGCCACGGATCCAGCGCATGCGGGTTGGCAAACGTGTCCGCAAACGTTACCGAACCGACCTTCGCGAAAATGATGAAGATCGCAAACATGATGCCGACGTCGCCGACGACGTTGATGACGAACGCCTTGCGCGCGGCTGCGACGGCCGACGGCCGGAAGAACCAAAAGCCGATGAGGAAATAGGACGCCAGACCGACGAGTCCCCAACCGACGAGCAATCCGGCAAAGTTGTCGGAAAGCACCAGCGTAAGCATCGCGAACACGAAGAAATTCATGTACGCGAAGAAGCGTGCGATGGCGTTGTCGTTCCACATGTACCCGACGGAATACAAGTGGATCAAGAAACCGACGCCGGTGATGATCAGCAGCCAAATCAGCGCGAGTGGATCGAGCAGCAGGCCAAAGTCAAAACCTTTGAGCCAAGAGAACAGGTGCTGATGCGCGCCGAGTTGCGCGCCACTATGCTGCGTTGCAATTCCCCACGACACCACCGTCGCGATGAATGAAATCGCAATCGTGGCACTGCCCAAGATTCCCGCAAAGCGTTGTAACTGTGGGCCAAACGCCCAACAGAGTATCGCACCGGCCAACGGCAGCAGCCATATAACGAACAGCAGCGGGTAACTTCCGTCCACCCCCATCACGTGCTGCGGCATCCCTACCCTTTCATCAGCGCGACTTCATCGACGTCGACGAACTGCGCGCTCCTAAAAACAATCACCACAATAGCCAAACCGATCGCGGCCTCCGCAGCCGCGACGGTTATCACGAGAAACGCAAAAATGTGTCCGGCGTTGTTCAGCCACGCACGCGCAAAGGCGAGGAATAGGAGGTTCGCCGCGTTCCACATCAGCTCGATGCTCATCAGCATGATGAGCGGATTGCGCTTCATCACCACGCCGGTGACACCGATTAAAAAGATCACCGTCGAGAGGCTAATGTAGTTTACGAGCGCGACCGGCAGCAATGACTCGTGCACGCTACTCCTCCCCCGCGCGCAGAATGGCTTCGCGCATTTCGCGTTCGACGATTCTTGCACGCTTGCGAGTGGGCACGTACGGCGCCGCATCGCCCGCGAGCAGAATTACGCCGATCACCGCGACCATGAGGATGAACGCCGTAATTTCGAACGGCAGCAGATTCGTTGTAAAGAGCGCCCGGCCGAAATCGGCAACCGAGCCGAACGCATTCGCTGTGCCCACCGGCGCGGCTGCCGCAGCCGCAGTTGCTGCAGCTGCGCCCGCCGCGTGCGGCGTGCGCCCGAACGCGTAGATCATGAACCCGAGAATGATGGCGACGATGCCCACCGCGGGCACGCCGATCTTCGGCAACCGGTTCGGTCCCATGCTAAAGGGAGCGACACCGCTCGAGAGCAGCGCGATGACGAACAGGAACAGCATCAAAATGGCGCCGCTGTAGACGATGATCTGAATCACCGCTAAAAATTCTGCGGCGAGCGAAAAGTACATGATTGCGAGCGCCGCAAAATGCAGCAGCAATCCGACTACGCTGTACACCGGCTTCTTCGCCGTTACCACAAAGATCGCACTGGCTATCAAAACGATCGCCAGAATATAAAACTCGATCA